>JAIFMO010000131.1 GCA_020048435.1 Sulfuritalea sp. | reverse complement strand
GGTGCCTTTACAAGATGGGTTGCCGTGGACCCACCACCTACAATTCCTGCGCCACGATCGGCTGGAACGAAAATACCAGCTTTCCGATCCGTTCCGGCCACGGCTGCATCGGTTGTTCGGAAGACGGTTTCTGGGATCGCGGTCCCTTCTACGAGCGCTTGCCCAACATGCATCAGTGGGGCATTGAGTCGAACGCCGACAAGGTTGCCGCAGCGGGTGCGGCGGTGCTGGGCGCGGCCGTGGCCGTGCAGTTGGGTGCTACGGCGATCAAGCGCGTGGTCAAGGGCAGTAAGCCAACGGACGCCGCGGCGAAGGACAACGAGGAATCGAAGGAATGACGCAAACCACCACCCCCAATGGCTTCACTCTCGACGATGGCGGCCGCCGTATCGCTATCGACCCGGTCACCCGCATCGAGGGTCACATGCGCGTGGAGGTAAATATCGATGGCGGCAACGTCATCCGCAATGCCGTGTCGATAGGTACCATGTGGCGCGGCCTCGAACCCATCCTCAAAGGCCGCGATCCGCGCGACGCCTGGGCCTTTGTCCAGCGCATCTGCGGCGTGTGTACCGGCGTGCATGCGCTGGCCTCGATCCGGTCAGTGGAAGATGCGCTGGCGATCCAGATTCCCACCAATGCCAACACGATCCGCAACATCATGCATCTGGCGCTTTACGTGCATGACCACTTGGTTCATTTCTACCACCTGCATGCGCTGGACTGGGTGGATATCGTTTCCGCGCTGTCAGCCTCACCCAAGGCCACCTCTGAACTGCAACAGTCGATCTCGCCGTGGCCAAATTCGTCGCCCGGCTATTTCAAGGACGTGCAGGAGCGGGTGAAGAAACTGGTCGGCTCGGGCCAGCTCGGGCCCTTCCGCAACGGTTACTGGGGCCATGCCGCCTACAAGCTGCCGCCGGAAGCCAACCTGATGGCGGTGGCGCACTACATCGAGGCGCTCAACTTCCAGCGCGAAATCGTCAAGATCCAGGCGGTGTTCGGCGGCAAGAATCCGCATCCGATGTGGCTGGTGGGCGGCGTGCCGTCCGCCATCAACATGCACGCCACGGGCTCTTCGGGCGCCTCGATCAACGTCGAGCGCATGAATCTGGTGGCATCGATTGCTGCGCAGTCCCTTACATTCATCGAGCAAGTCTATGTTCCCGACCTGCTGGCGATCGCTTCGTTCTACCCCGAATGGTTCAAGAACGGCGGTGGTCTGTCGAGCAAGAACCTGCTGTGCTACGGCGAGTTTCCGACGCGCGCCAATGATGATTCCAACGCCAGCCTGATGCTGCCGCGTGGTGCGATCATCAATGGCGACCTGAGCAAACTGCATGAAGTCAGCCTCAAAGACCCCGCGCAGGTGCAAGAATTCGTGCCGCACTCCTGGTACCGCTACCCCGACGAAAAAGCCGGCCTGCACCCGTGGGACGGTATTACTGAACTGGAGTTTCGTCTTGGGGCGAAAACCCGCCAGACGCAGGACAAAATCGAGGCCTTCGATGAAGGCGAAAAATACAGCTACATCAAGGCGCCGCGCTGGAAAGGCCACGCTATGGAGACCGGTCCGCTTGCCCGCATGGTGATCGCCTACGCCGGCGGCAATGCCCGCGTCAAAGACCTGGTCGATAGTTCGTTGAAAAAGCTTGGCCTGCCGCTAACGGCATTATTTTCCACACTCGGCCGCACGGCGGCGCGGGGGCTGGAGTCGCTGTGGGCGGCGGAGCAGCTTGTCGAGCAGGTCGCCTACCTGCAAGCCACGATCAAAAGCGGCAACGAATCCACCACCAATACCGAGAAATGGTCACCCACAACCTGGCCCGCCGAGGCCAAGGGTGTTGGTTTCTGCGAGGCGCCCCGCGGCGCGCTGGGCCACTGGATCCGCATCAAGGACCAGAAGATAGAAAACTATCAGTGCGTGGTGCCCACCACATGGAACGCCAGCCCGCGCGATGTGCAGGGCAACATCGGCGCTTACGAGGCAGCACTGCTGGGCGTGCATCTGGCCGATCCGAAGAAGCCGCTGGAAATTCTGCGCGTTATCCATAGCTTCGATCCCTGCCTGGCTTGTGCCACGCATGTCATCGGCCCGGACGGCGGCGAATTGACGGTAGCCAGGGTGCTGTAATGAAAAGCTACATCCCCTACCGCCGGTTGCCCGAGGGAGGCATTCCGCCGCCGGTGACCATTTATGGCCCGGGCGTGCGCATGTGGCATTGGGCCAACGCCCTGCTGATGGCGGTGTTATGCATCACCGGCTATTTCATCGGGGTGCCGCCACCCTCCGCTCTGGGTGATACCTCATCGCTCTATATCATGGGCTGGATACGCTTCTTCCACCTGGCCGCCGGCTACCTGTTCGCCCTGCTCGCCCTGGCGCGTCTCTGGCTGACTTTCGTCGAAAAAGGCATCTCCCATCACCTGTTCCTGCCAGCCATCTGGCGCGCCGAATGGTTTGACGGCTTCATGCTACAGCTCAAATGGAATTTGCTGATGATCGACAAACCGATACGCTATATCGGGCTCAATCCACTGGGTAATATCGCCATGTTGTCGATGTATGTGCTCCCCGGCCTCGTCGTCATCATTACCGGCTTCGCCATGTATGCCGAGGTGACCGGCCACGACAGTTGGCAATACTATCTGTTCGGTTGGGTCACTGCCGTCTTCGGCAACACCATGGACCTGCACATCATCCACCGGATGGCGATGTGGATAATGGTCTGTTTCACCTTCGTTCATATCTACATTGCCGTGCGCGAAGATGTGCTGTCGCGCCAGACGATGATCAGCTCAATGCTTTCGGGCGAACGGCAGTTTCGGCGATGACAACCTCGGCAGGCAACACCGTGCTGCTTGGTATCGGCAATACTCTTTGGGCCGACGAGGGCTTCGGCCCGCAAGTCGTCGCGCGCATGCGGGATCGGGGCGACCTGTTGCCCCCGGTCGAACTTGTCGATGGCGGCACGCAGGGCCTCTATCTGCTGCCGCTAGTACAGGATGCCGCGCGCATGATCGTCTTCGATGCGGTCGATTTCGGCCGCCCACCCGGAGAAATGGTCGTACTGCGCGACGACGAAATTCCGGCGTTTTTCGGTCAGCGCCCGCTCAGCCTGCATCAAACGGGATTCACCGACGTACTGGCCGCCGCGGAACTGACCGGTCGCCGACCGCAAGCCATCACACTTGTCGGCGTGCAATACGCCGACATCGACACCTGGGGGGGCGGACTCTCGCCCGCCGTCGCCGCCGCCATCGACCTGGCTATCGAAACGGGCCGGCGCGAACTGCAATCATGGGAGGACGCAACTCATGTCTGACAAGAATGATGCCGGAACCTACGACCAGACGCTGAACCTGCTCGGCAAGATCAGCGTCTCGCTGTTCAGCTTTGTCGATAACGTGCGCATGTTCCGCGTCGGCAATTTCATCACCCTATTCACCATCGCCCTGCTCGTCGCCGGTTTTGGCGCGACGGTACTCACGTTCAAGTCCGTCGCCGACATTTCCGGGGTATGGCGCGACTTCGATTCGGGCCTGGCGCGCCGCATCGATCTGCTGGGTCATTTTCAGCATCACCTCGGTCACGGCGGCGTGGCGCGCTACTGGTCAGCCGCCCGCCAGGGCGACGCCAGCGCGCAACAGACCGTGGCGACCGCTTTGTTAAAGCTGCACGAAGGCTTTCCAGCTTTCCTCAACGCCAACCCTTCGGACGCGGAAAAAATACATCTGGCCGTGCTGGAAAAAACAGTCGCGGCCTACGAGCGTGCACTCGCGGGCGGCACAATTTCTCTGGAAGAGGAAAACGCCGCCAGCGCCGCGCTCGTCGGCATAAAGTCGGCGCTAGCGGAACGGCGCAAAGCCGGTGCCGACGGCGTCGAGGACGCCATCTGGTCGTTGTCCATCAAGGTGGGCGGCATCATGTTCTCGGCCGGCCTGATCCTCGCCGTGTTCGGCTTGTTTACCTTTTGGTTCATCCGCTTCCGCGTGGCGCTGCCACTGGCCGAAATCAACACGACGATGACCGGCCTGTCCGGCGGTAACACCCGAGTAGACGTCCCCTTCACCGCCAAAACCGACGAAGTGGGTGAAATGGCGCGCGCCGTACAAATTTTCAAGGACAACGCCGTTGTCAAACAGCGCATGGAAGTGCAAAAGCTGCAAGTGACGAAAAGCGTGCAGGAAACCGCAGTGGAACTGGCCGAACTCACCCGCTCATCCCGCGCGGCCACCGGCGAACAGGCCGCTGCCGCGTCGAGCATGTCCGCGGCGACCGAACAGCTCAGCGTCAGCATCGACCAGGTCGCCGACAACGCGGATTTGGCCCTGGTCGCCACCCGCGAAACCGTAACCGCCGTCAAGAAGGGCGAAAAAGCCGTCAAGGAAACCATCGCCGTGATGGAGGAAACCGCCCGCCTGGTCGTGCTCGCCACCAGCAAAGTCGATGAACTCGCCAAGCAAAGCGACCGTATTCAGGAAATCGTCGTCATCATCCGAGGTATCGCCAAGCAGACCGATCTGTTGGCGCTCAACGCCTCCATCGAATCCGCCCGCGCCGGGGAAGCGGGACGCGGCTTCTCAGTGGTTGCCGACGAGGTGCGTAGTCTGGCTGAAAAAACCAATACCTCCGCCCTGGACATCGGCGCCATCCTCGCGCAAATCCAGCGACAGATGACGGAAGTCACCAGCGAAGTCACCAGCGCCTCGGGCAAAGCGACTGAAAGCGCGGCCCGCTCGCGCGAAGTCGGCGAAGCCCTGACGCAAATCGACCAGCGCGCCGGCATGGTCGCTGGCGCCATGACCGACATCGCCAACGCCGCCCGAGAACAAAGCAGCGCCGGCCACGATATCGCGCGAAAAGTCGAGATGGTGGCTTCATCCTCCGAGACCATCAGCACGCAGATCAACCGTATCGACGAATTGACGCGCGGCCTCAGTCGCACGGTAACAAGTATCTGAACCGAGACGATGGCATCCGGCCAAAGCGATCAATACATTCGCCAATCCGTCGCCCTACCGCGACGATCAGATTAGCGGCACGGCAAACCGCTTACGCACCCCATCGAGCGCTGCCTGCCTGGAAGACGGCTTCCGGGAGATGACATTTTGACATACACCCTTTTCCTGTCATTGACTGGAAGCTCGATGAATTCCGGAGATCTGACATGCCAGGATGGCAGACAAGACGAACTCCATCCGTTTTCATAAAAATGCATTTATCCAATAAAAACAATAAGTAATTTCCTTTATTCAATGATGGCACGGAATGTGCTTTTGACTTATCGAACACACCGTCCTATCGGTTTGTTTCCGAGTCTTGCATTTTGCAGGGTATCAACAGCCATCTCACTTCGAAGGAGATTTTATGAAATCCAAGTTTGTCATTATCGCTGGAAGGCCAGAAGGGTATGTCCGGCATGTCCGGTATGGAAGGCCAGAAGGGTATGTCCGGTATGTCCGGCATGGAAGGCCAAAAGGGCATGTCTGGTATGTCAGGCATGGAAGGCAAGAAGCAGAAGCAGAAGGGCATGTCCGGCATGAGCGGCATGGAAGGCCAAAAGGGAATGTCGGGTATGTCCGGCATGGAAGGCCAAAAGGGCATGAGCGGTATGTCCGGCATGGAAGGCCAGAAGGGTATGTCCGGTATGTCCGGCATGGAAGGCAAGAAGCAGAAGCAAAAGGGTATGTCCGGCATGAGCGGCATGGAAGGCCAGAAGGGTATGTCCGGTATGTCCGGCATGGAAGGCCAAAAGGGCATGAGCGGCATGGAAGGTAAGAAGTAATCCTGTAATGACCCTGCGGATGGGAGGCTTCCCTCCCATCTGTTTCTGGTTTCCGGCTTCCATCTTCATTCATCATGAATACACAGCGACAATGGCTTGCGGCGGCACTGACCGTGCTGATCGCGTTTTGTGGCGCGAACATGGTAGTACATGCAGCTCCTTCCCATTCCTTCCCGGTTGCCGGCTTGACGCCGTATCAGCGGCCGGCTAATGCGCCAGTGCTGACGACCAATCCGGTATTGGATCCCAAACAGGCGTTGCACGGCGTTTCCGCACCGATTCCTGACAGCCTGAAATTTCTTGGCAATCAGGGTCGTTGGTTCACTCCCTTTACGCATCCGGGCATGACAGGCCCCTACGATCTGCGCGGCTGGCACGCGGCCCCTCTTCCTGCGGCAGAAAAAAAATGAGTAAACGGTACGCGATTTTCGGGTTTATCACGGCCGCCTTGATACCTCTCGTAGCACTCCTGGCCGGCTGCGGAAAAACAGGCACCCCGGAGCAACAAGCGCAAGAAGGCCTGGATAGTAAAAACCATCTCCGCGCCACCTACGATCCGCTCCACTTCAAGCCCGCCATTGCGAACGCCACTAACGAGCAGTGCCTCGCCTGCCATCGAGAGGTGCTTGAAGACCGCGTGCGATCAGTATCCATGGCCGGCGTCAAAGCGGAGGACACCAAGGCTTGGTATCAGCAGCTCACCACTTACAAAGGAGAGCAGGACACCTTCCATCGACGCCATCTCGAAACGCCAATGGCCAAGGAGTTGATGAACCTGCAATGCAACACCTGCCATGAAGGCCACGATCCCCGCGAGGAGGCACCCGGTAGCTCGGCAACAGCGGCCGCACAGGATGATCGTGGTTTCACGCTGCGCAAGCAGGTCAATCCGGAGACCACCTGCCTCAAATGCCACGGCCAGTTTCCCGGCTGGGAACTGATGCGCTTGCCCGGCACTTGGGATGAAGTCAAGCACTACTTCAAGAACGATTGCCTGGCATGCCACGTCTCGACGCGCACGCAGCGGCATCAGGTCAACTACCTCAAGGCCGATGCTATCGAAGCAGCTGCCGTGGCTGCGAAGGAAGGCGGCCATGGTGCCGACGTCTGCATGGGGTGCCATGGCGGCCGGGCCTGGTATCGCATCCCCTATCCCTATGCCCGCAATCCCTGGCCGGAAATGCCGGAAGGCACGCCCGAATGGGCAACAGACCGGCCCACGCACTCCGAATCACGTTTCATCAAGACTGAGCCGAAACCATGAAGAAGCCCGATATCTCGATTCTCAATCCGGCACGCCGCAGCTTCCTGAAAACCACCGCGGCAGCGACCGCACTGGCATCCTCCAGCGGCTTGTTCGAGATAGCGCTGGGGCAAAAGGAGGCCCAGGCGTTCCCGTATGAACCGTATTACCGGGATGACCAACTGACGACCGTCGTCACTTCCTGCGATCACAACTGCGGCTCGCGCCACATGCTGGTGGCGCACAAGCGGGGCAACGTCATCGTGCGCCTGTCCTCCGACGATGGCCGTTACCAGGCCGGCGGGGAATTTGGCAAGGACACCGTTGCCGAACCGCAACTGCGGGCCTGCCTGCGCGGTCGTTCATATCGGTCGCGCCTCTATTCCCCCGAGCGACTGCTTTATCCGATGATGCGCGTCGGCGAGCGCGGCGAGGGCAAGTTCAAGCGCGTTTCCTGGGACGAGGCGCTGGATCACATCGCGAAGAAGATGGTCGAACTCAAGACCCAGTACGGTCCAACCGCCATCCTCGATCAGGCCTACGCCGGCAGTTCCTACGGCGTGCTGCACAAATCCGACCAGATCGAAGGGCTGCTGGCGCGCTTTCTCGGTATGTTCGGTTGCCGCACCAATTCGTGGTCCGTGCCCAGCTACCAGGGCACGACCTTCTCGTCCAACATGACCTTCGGCACCATTCAGGATGGCAACGAAGACGATGCCTTCGCCCACAGCAAACTGATCATCATGTGGGGCTGGAATCCCGCCTATACCTTCCATGGCGGCAATACCTTCTACTACATGCGGATGGCCAAGCAGAAGGGCTGCAAGTTCGTCGTCGTCGATCCACAATTTACCGATTCCGCCGCCGCCTACGATGCCTGGTGGATACCAATCAAGCCGAATACCGATGCAGCAATGCTGGCCGGCATGGCGCATTACATCTTCCAGAACAATCTTCAAGATCAGCCCTTCATCGACAAGTTCGTCCAGGGCATGGACACTGGCACCATGCCGGAATGGGCAAAAGGACAGGAAAGTTTCAAGGACTACATCCTCGGTGTCAGGGACAAGACACCCAAGACGCCGGAATGGGCGGAGAAAATCTGTGGCGTGCCGGCAGCCGACATCAGGAAGCTGGCGGACATGTATGCCCGTACCAAGCCGGCGGCACTGAAAGCCTCCTGGGGGCCGGGACGCAATGCCTACGGCGAGCAGTACAACCGCATGGCTGCCGCGGTGCAGGCGATGACCGGCAACATCGGCATCCTCGGTGGCTGCGCCGAGGGCGTGGGCAAGGGCTGGCACGCCGAATCAACCGCCTATCCCCACGACGAAAATGCCAACCTCTGGTGGGCATCAATCAAGTCCGACCGCTGGGCGCACTGCGTGCTGAACTATCCGAACGTCAAGCGCGAGGAGGTCGGCTGCTGGCCGCGCGATGATGATCTCGATGGCAAGATTCCCAACATCAAGGCCATCTTCTGGCACGGTTCGGACTGGTTCAACCAGCTCACCAACATCAACAAGGAAATCGAGGCCATCAAGAAGCTGGAGCTGGTGGTCTGTTCCGATTCGACCATCACGCCGTCGGGATTGTGGGCGGACGTGCTGCTCCCCATTGCCACTCACTTTGAGCGCCACGATGTTGGCCTACCCTGGTACAAGGGGCATTACTACATTCACCGGCCCAAGGTCATCGAACCGATGGGCGAATCCAGGACCGACTTCCAGGTCTATACGGAGTTGGCCTATCGCCTGGAAAAGCTCGATCCAAGCGTGAAGAACTTCGGCAAACGCTACAACCCGCGCGCCGACCGCGGTTATTTCAAAAATCCCGATGCGGTCGATGAGGCCTATCTGGTCGAGTGGTGGAAGAAGGTGCAGCACCATCAGGGCGTCACCATGTCCTGGGATGAATTCAAGCGGCGCGGCGTTTACAAATTCACCTTCGACAAGCCGCATGTCGCCTTCCGCGAGCAGATTGAAAAAGGAGCGCCGTTCGAGACATCGTCGGGGCGGATAGAGATTTTTTCGACCACATTGGCCAAGGTTACTGACTGGACCAAGACCCAGTGGGGCTACCCGATTCCAGCCATCCCGAAATGGATCGAGCCATTCGAATGGATGGGGCATCCCAAGGTCAAGGAATATCCGTTCCACATGATTACGCCACATCCAAGGCACCGTACGCATTCGATCTTTCACAACATTCCCTGGTTGCGAGAGACCTTCCAGCAGGAGATCACCATCAATGCCAGCGATGCACGGCGCCTGGGTGTGGTGACCGGCGATACGGTCGAAGTATGGAATGCGCGCGGCAAGATTGTGGTGCCGGTCTACGTCACCGAGCGGTGCATGCCCGGCGTAGTCGTCGTCTACGAAGGCTCCTGGATGGATCTCGATAAGCAGGGTATCGACCGCTCCGGCAATCCGGATTTCCTGACCAAGGACGAGCCCAGCCCGGCGGGTGCCTTTGCCTACAACACCATTCTGGTTAACCTGAAGAAGACAACACTTACCCATCGCCCGGGCTGGGACAGCCAGGCGACATCTCGCTCCTTCATCTTCCGGCGGGATGCGTAAGGAGGCGACCATGACCAATAAGCTCGACATGAAGAAAGTCAAGGTTGCCCTGGAACGCAAGGTGGCCCAGACCTACGAACCGGTCAAGCCGGCCATGCAGTTCGGTTTTGTGCATAACAACGTAGATTGCATCGGCTGCCGCGCCTGCGAGATTGCCTGCAAGGACAAGAACGGCCTGCCTCCCGGACCGCGTTTCCGGCGCGTGATGTACATCGAGGGAGGAACCTATCCGGAGGTGTTTGCCTACAAGGTCAACATGTCCTGCAATCACTGCGCCGAACCGGCCTGCCTGCCCACCTGTCCGACCGGCGCCATCTGGAAGCGAACAAAGGACGGCATCGTCGATATCGATTCCACCCTATGCATCGGTTGCCGCCGATGCGAGGCGGCGTGTCCCTATGGCGCTCCCCAGTGGAATCCGAAGGAACAGATCATTCAGAAGTGCAATCTGTGCGTGGATGAAATCGATGCGGGTCGCAAGCCGTATTGCGTGATGGCCTGCATGATGCGCGTCCTCGACATCGGGCCCATCGACAAGCTGTGGGACGGCAGCTTCAAGACCACGGCTATCGGACCGCATGACGAAACCGTGCGCCAAGTGAAAAACATGGCCAATCCCGAGCTAACCAAGCCGTCGATTGCTTTTGTGCCGCATCGCAAGGGCAAGGTCAAATGATGCCGAGTGCGGAAGCAACGCTGGCATGGTCGGAGGATGTGGCTACTTTGGCGCTGCTGCAGGATCGGGAGTTGACGCCGGCCCTGCTGGCTGAGCTGAAACTCATTGGGTTCCCAGGGAATCTCGGCATGGTGCCAGGAGGGGAGAGGCCGCGCCAGGTCGTCGCGGCGATGCGGCAGGTCGTCGCGGCACTCCCGGATGCCCCGGATACGGCGTTCATGGATGATCTGGCAGCCGATTTCGCCGCCATCTATCTGACTGGCGCGCTCGATGTCTCACCGTCCGAATCGTTCTGGCTATCCGATGATCATCTCGTCTGTCAAGAAGCCATGTTCGATATGCGTGGGCTGTATGCTGCAAACGGCCTGACTATTCCCGACTGGCGGATACGGCCGGACGACCATCTTGTGTACCAGCTGCAGTTTCTGGCCTGGCGGTTGGAGCGGATCGCCATCGGAAAGGCGGCCGACAATGCCATTACTGCTCGCGACAATTGGCTATCGCTGGCAATGCTGCTCGATCACCACTTGTTGCGCTGGTTGCCGGATTTCGCCAGCCGGGTTTCTATGCGGTGCGACAGTGGGTTTTACGCCGCCCTGGTCTTGCTGACCGATGCTTGGTGCGGGCAGTTGCGCGATCTGATCGCATTGCACCTGGGCGAGCCGCGGCCAAGCAAAGACGAGATTGAAGCGACCTTGCGTTCGCACCACCTTGATGAGGTGAAATCGGAGCCCATTCGTTTCATGCCAGGTATCGGCGGACCCAGCTGGTAGGTATTTTCAGCCACATCCTCATGAGCCAGGTTCAATCATCAAACAAATCCAAATGAGACCGCTTACGGTCAGGCACGGAGAATGCACGTGACGAACAAAGAGAAAATTTGTAACCAGCAATCCCCGGCGGAGGGATGTGCCTGTTCGGGACAGGCACCGGGAGCTGCCCCGGCCGATAACGTGAGTTCCCGTCGAAATTTCCTGAAGAGTGCCGGTATGTTGAGCGTCAACTCCTTGCTCGGCACAGCGGCATTGATGACCATGTCAGATGATGCGCGAGCGAACATGGATTGGGCCGAATGGTTTCAGGGCAACTATCGTCTGATGAGCGATGAGGAGAAGGCCCTCGCACGGGCGCGGCTCGAGCGCCGGTATTCCCGCGAGTACGGCAAGGCCGTGACAGTCGATGGCACGCCGGCACAGGAAGGCGTGCTGATGGGCTATGCCCTGAACATCAAGAAATGTATCGGATGCCGCCGCTGCGCGAAGGCCTGCGTGGAGGAGAACAACCAGTCGCGGGGCAAGGACCAGGAGATCGAGTGGATTCGCGTCCTCAAGATGGAGAAGGGTGAATTCAGCAAGGAAAAGATGAACCAGGGCTATCCCGAAGGACTGGGGATACAGGTCGGCGGCAATGCCTACTCCCCGGCAGGGGTGGTCCTTGAAGGCGAGCACTATTACCAGCCCGAGGCGGTGCCGGAGAAGGGTTCTGTCTACATGCCAATTGCCTGCATGCAGTGTGAAAAGCCACCCTGCGTCAAAGTCTGCCCGGTACGTACTACCTACCGCGAAGCGGATGGGCCGGTCGTCATCGACTACAACTGGTGCATCGGTTGCCGCATGTGTATGTCGGCGTGTCCGTACTGGGCACGGCGCTTCAACTGGAGCGACCCTAAACTTCCCAAGGAAGCCATGAACCCTGTGACGCACTATCTCGGCAATCGTCCACGCATGAAGGGTGTGGTGGAGAAGTGCACATTCTGCATCCAGCGCACCCGCAAGGGGCGCTACCCGGCCTGCGTCGAGGTCTGTCCGGTCGGCGCCCGCAAGTTCGGCAACCTGCTTGATCCCAACAGCGAAGTCAGCCGGATCATCGAACGTAAGCAAGTGTTTCGCCTGAAGGCGGAACTCAACACCTACCCGAAATTCTTCTATTTCATGGATTGAGACGCGACATCATGGACAAGCTGAAGAGATTCGCCGTCGATTACGTGACCTATGTGGTGAAAGGCAGCCCGGCGTTCTATGCCTGGATCGCTCTCCTGTGTGCGCTTATCCTGGGCTTGCTGTACGGCACTTACCTGCATGCAGCCGACGGCTTGCGTTACACCGGCCTGACCGATCAGGTACATGACGGACTGTACCTGGCCAACTTCGTTTTCTTGGTCGGAATTGCCGCCGGGGCGGTAACCATCGTTTTCCCTGCCTATGTTTACCACCACAAAGCGCTCCATTCGGTGGCAGTACTGGGCGAAATGCTGGCAATTTCAGCGGTACTGATGTGCATGCTGTTCATCGTATCCCACATGGGACGGCCCGACCGTCTCTGGCACATGCTACCCATCATCGGCATCTACAACATTCCAAATTCAATGTTGGCTTGGGATACCTTGGTGCTGATCGGCTATTTGTTCCTCAATTTCATCGGCGGCTTTTACTACCTTTACAAGAAGTACACGGGCCAACCGTTGAACGACAAGTTTTACCTGCCTTTGATCTACGTTTCCATCGTCTGGGCGCTGAGTATCCATACGGTGACCGCGTTCCTCCTCAACACCATGCCGTCGCGCCCGATGTGGCACCACAGCATGATGCCGATCCGTTTTATCTCGACGGCCTTTGCGGCAGGACCATCGCTGATCGTCCTGATTTTTCTGATCGTGCGTGCGCGGACCCGACTCTGGATCGAGAATTCCGCCATCGACCTGTTGGCGACGATCATCACCTATTGCCTTGGTCTGGCGCTTTTCCTGACCCTGTCTGAAGTGGTTACCGATCTGTATGCCAATACCGAACATGCCATGGGGCTGCAATACCTTATGTTCGGCATGCACGGCTTCAATGACCTGGTGCCCTGGTTCTGGGGTTCGCTGGCAGCCATGATCGTGGCGTTTGCGATCCTGCTGACGCCATATTGGCGCACCAACTATCGCCTGCTGGCGATCGCCTGCATCCTGGCCTTCTGCGGCATCTGGATCGAGAAGGGCATGGGCCTGCTGGTCCCCGGCTTCATCCCGACGCCGATTGGCGAGTTCACCCAGTACTTCCCCTCCACCCTGGAGATTTTCGTCACGCTCGGAAACTGGGCTGTCGGCTTTCTTGTGCTCACGGTGTTGCTGAAGGGCGCGATCGGCATCCTGCTGGGTGAAATCGCCTATGCCGCAACGGCACAAGATAAGACCATTTCCGGCAATGCCGAAGTGTCGATCGCACCCGAACTGACGTAAAGGAGATGTAATGAAGAAATATGCATTCCTACCGGCAGTTCTGCTGCTTTGGTGCGTCAGCCTCTCCAGTGCCCGGGCCGAGCCAGTCAAGTGTTTTGAAAGCCGCAAGGGCGCGTCCGAAGTCACCCAGCGCATGATTGGGGAAAATCTGCCGAACGTGAAGTGTTCCCCCAAGACCGGCGCCGTATTGTGGTGGGGCGATCCCCTCGATGGCACGGTGCCCATGGGCGACATGCCCGTTGCCGATGCCGACTACAACCGCGGCAAGGCCGTGGTCAAGCCGCGCACGGACAAGGTTGGCCTGCTGCCCTTGTGTGGCAACACCTGCCATACCGGTGTTCTGCCCAGTGGATTCCCGCAAAACAAGGATACCCGCCAACTGGTGATGATGCACCAGGCCATCGTGCTGGATGCGACGAAATTGCCGCACGGCCGCGGCAGCATATGGTGCCTTGACTGTCATCATTCCACGAAGCGGAACAAGCTGGTTGACCATCGCGACAACCCGATCAGTTTTGACCAGCCACAGCTACTGTGCGGGAAATGCCACGGCGAAGTCTATCGGGACTGGCGGGAAGGCATCCACGGCAAACGGATCGGCGAATGGGCCAGCACGGGTACCAAGCGCTGGTTTGTCTGCACCGAGTGCCACAATCCCCACAATGTCCAGCACGGCGAACGGAACCGGGGTATCGCCCAGCATCAGCCAGAGAACGCCCCCGCATTGCCGAAAGGCATGAAGACAGCCGATCATGAGCGTCGGCAGCACGGCGCAGCCAAGCACTGATTGTGTCCTTCCCGGCACAGGGGAGCAAGGGATGGTGCTATCTTGCAGGGCATCGATGGCCGGTACGTTGCGCCGGCCAGCTTCCCCTTCCCATCCCGGTCGCAGGCAGATAATGTGAATCGAAAAACCCACCTGTTCTTTGGTCCGCCGCTGGCCTTGCTCACCGAGAGCGAGACCAACACCATGGAAATCAGCGGCAAGGTCAATCGCACGGCAGAACGCTACCTGGAAATTCTCCGCTACCATGGCCTTGAACTCAGCGAAGCTGAGCGGGACTGCCTGGTACAGATCTGCGGCATCGGTTTCATGTCGCCAGAGGATATCCGCGATCTGCCCGACGAAGTCCGGTTTTCGGTGTTTGACGACCAGCGGCTGGACAAGGAGGCAAAGGAGTCACTCGCCACCAGGCTCGAAGCGGCCAGCTTCGCCGATCTGGTGGCAACGGTCGAGGCATTGGGTTTCTGATCCACCATCCATCAAGAAGGTTCGCCCCGGATGCAAACCCACGTTCGTTACCTGAGTCATCACCTGCTGCGGGGTGTGCTGCTGGTCGCGGGCGGGGCTTCGCTGGTGCTTGGCATACTCTTCCTCGGGCTGTACCGGGATCAATTGATCCATGAGCGGGCCGAGGTTTCGATGCAGCTCAACCGCATGCTTCAGGTCACTTGGGAAAATGCCATGCTCAAGCGCGACGTGGAGGGTTTGCGCGACATTGTGGCCAAGTTGGGTGGCCTGAATGGCATACGCGACGTGGTTATTCTTTCACCCGCCGGCGAGGTACGTTTCGCTTCCGATCCCGAGAAGATGGGGCGACAGCTGCCGGAGATCGCACAGAAGACAACCCCCGGAAAACCCGTCACCAGCTTCGAAACGCAGGCAGGCGGTGCCGAGGTGCTGCGTTCCATCAACCCGGTGCCCAACCGCGCGGCCTGCACGTCCTGCCATGGTTCTGTGGTCGACAATCCGATCAACGGCGTGCTGGTGATCGACTATGACGCGGCGCCGATACGTGACAGCGCCATGCGCAGCGCGATCCTGCTCATGTTAGCCGGTACGGCGGTGATTGCCCTTACTCTGCTAACCCTGTGGCTGCTGTTGCGCCGTCATGTCATCCAGCCCCTGGCGGGGCTGGATGCGGCCACCCTTGCCTTGGCCGCAGGGAACCTGGCGGTGCGGGCACAGCCAGCCGCCAACGACGAGATCGGGCGCGCGGCCGAGAGCTTCAATTCCATGGCCCAGCGGCTGTCCGCACAAATCTCGCTAGCCGAGGCGCAGCAGCAGTTTTTGCAGACGCTGCTGGACGGGCTTCCTGACGGGGTGCGCCTGATCCGCGTTACCGATATGCAGGTCGTGTTAGCCAACCATACCTTCTGCCAGCAGGTTGGCCAATCAGCGCAGACCATCCTCAAGCGGCCTTGTTTCCAGTACAGCCATGGCCGCACAGAACCCTGCGTGTCGACGCTGATGGTCTGCCCGCTGGTGAAATTGAAGGTAGTGGGCGACAGCCTCAAAACCAGTCATTACCTCAAGCGGCCCGATGGTAGCGTGTTTCATGCGGAGATCCATGCCGTACTGGTCGAACTCGACGACGGACAGGGACGTGAGCACTACATCGTCGAATCATTGCGCGACCTGGGTCAGATATCCCAGATTTCACATGAACAACGGCTGTCCGAGTTGGGATTGTTGGCGGCGGGCATTGCCCATGAAATCCACAATCCGCTCGGCTCGGTGCGGCTCGGCGTCCAGGGACTGGTGCGCGAATTGCACGCCGGACTCATCAAGCAGGATCAAATCGTCGAGTACATGGGACTCATTGATCAGGAAATCGACAAGTGCATTGCCGTCACCCGGCGTTTGCTGCTGCTTTCGCGCCCCCCGATTGGCAGCCTGCAACTGGTGGTTATCAATGAGGCGTTGGCCGATACCCTGAAGCTGCTGGAGTTCGATGCGCAAACGCATGGCATCACCCAGCGACTTGAGGTGCCCGATCAGCCTCTGCGCCTGCTGACCGACGAAGCCGACATCCGCATGATTTTCTTCAACCTGATACAAAACGCCCATCACGCCATGACGACTGGCGGCACACTCATTGCCCGCCTGTTCGCTGACACGGGACATGCCGTGATCGAGATTGCCGATTCCGGTACAGGTATTCCTCCCGATATCCTCGCCCGTATTTTCGATCCCTTCTTCAGCCGGCGTGCCGATGGCGTCACCGGAACGGGGCTGGGCCTAACCATCGTCAAGAACCTTGTCGAGCGCATGGGCGGCACGATCCGCGTCGACAGCGCCGTCGGACAAGGTACGCAGTTCAGCGTTCGCTTGTCGCTTGCCGAAACCGCGCTGGAGCGTGATGAATGAAGAAGAAAACTCTGCTGATCGTCGATGACGATGCCGTCTTTAACGGCCTGCTGCGGCGACAGATCGAGTCCATGGGCTTCGCCACGCTCGGTGCCGGCTCCTGGGCCGAGGCGCAGCAGCGGCTTGGCGAAATCGAGCCCAACGCCATCATCCTCGATTTCAAACTACCGGATAGCGATGCATCGAGGATTCTCGGCGAGATACGCAACCAGTACCCGGTTATCGTCCTTACCGGCTACGGTTCGATACCCAACGCCGTCAGCGCCATTCGCGAGGGTGCCGCCGATTTTCTGACCAAACCGGTTAATCTCGACGAATTGGAGCTGACTGTGCGGCGGGTACTCGAAACCGCGGAACTGAGAGAATCCAACCGCTTCTACCGTACCCAGTTAGCATCGCACCGGCCTGGACCGATGGTGTTCGAAAGCTGGGCGATGCGCGAAGTGCAAACGATGATCGACGCCGTCGGGCCTACCGATACCACGGTGCTGATCCTCGGCGAATCGGGCACCGGCAAGGAAATGGTTGCCCAGGCGATTCATGAACGCAGTCCGCGCGCACAGCGTGAACTGGTACCCATCGACGGCAGTGGCTTGCAGGAAAGTCTGTTCGAGTCTGAGCTCTTCGGCCATGAACGCGGCGCCTTCACCGGCGCCGACCGGCAAAAGAAAGGTCTGATCGAGGAAGCGGCCGGTAGCACGCTCTTCCTCGACGAAATCGGCGACATCGGTTCCGCCATCCAGGCCAAATTGTTGCGTGTGCTTGAGACCAGCAGTTTCCGTCGTCTTGGTGGCAACAAGACGCTCAGTTCCGATGTCCGCTTCGTCACGGCGACCAACCGCGACATAGAGGCCATGAGCCGTGCCGGAACATTCCGCAGCGACCTCTACTTCCGCCTTTCACGTTTTGTCATCACCATTCCACCGTTGCGAGAGCGGCGCGAGGATATCGAACCACTGGCGCGGCACTTTCTTGCCCTGCTTACCCGCACCGTGCCCACCTCACTATCGGCCGAGGCGCTCAAACTGCTGCTGGCCTACGACTGGCCGGGCAATGTACGCGAACTGAGAAATGCCATCGAGCGCGCCGTGATCCTCGCGCGGCCGGGAAATCCCGTCCGCGTCGAGCATCTTTCCTTCATTTCGCGTAATCAGGGTGAAGTCGTGCTGCGCTTCGGCCAGGACCCCAATCTTGAGCAGATCGAGCGCGAATATCTGCGCCAAGTGATGGCCAAGCATGGCGGCAATCGGCTGAAGACAGCTGCCGTTCTGGGCATCAGCGAGCGACATATCTACCGTCTCATCGACAAGTACGGGTTCAGCGACAAGACAGCAGGAAGCTGAAGGCCACCGCGACTACGGGTGTCGGTATGACGAAAGCCGAGGCACTGCTTGAAAAAGTCGGCGCTAGCGGTACGGCACTGCCTTATCCGGTTTCGCCTGCTACCGCCAGGCGGGCCGAGGCCAGGCTGGCGACAACGATCAGCGTGCCGCCCAGCCATTCATTCGGGCCCATGACTTCGCCGGCGAGCAGCCAGGACGACACCGCTGCAACCGCCAGTTCGGCCATAAAAATAACGATGGCACGGTTGGCTGGAACGTGGGTCAGACCAAACTGGGCAACCAGATTGACGGCCAGCAGCACCAGGCCAATTATGGCAACCATGACAACCATGGCGACCAGCATCAAAAACTGCCCTTGCCCGGCGTCAGTATCTGGCGGCACGGCCAATGCCGGCCACAATGCGCCGCCCCCCCAACCCGCCGCCTCGAAAGGCAGCGCTGCCAGGCCAAGCACGACCGTGCTGAAAAATATCACCATCACCTTGAGCTCAATCCCGTGTTGCGGCGTGCGACGAATCAGCACGTTGGTCAGCGCAAACAGAAAACCTGCCCCCAGCCCCAGCCATTCCCCCGTCTGGTTCGGCAGGGGCAGACCAAGTTGCGGTTGCCACAGCATCGTGACGGCGCCGGCCAGCGAAGTGGCAATCACCACGAGACCAAGGCGGCCCGGCCTTTCTCCCAGCAGCAGGCGCGCCAACACCACGGTCCATAAGGGCGCCAGATAAAACAGCAGCAGCACGCGCATCACTTCGCCGTGCAGCATTCCCAGCACATAGCCAATGTTGCCGCCGGCCGCCGCCAGGCCAACCGCCAATAGCCACCACGACGGCCGCTCGCCGCGCAGGCGGGGAAGAATAATAAATAGCCCCAGCACCAGTGCCACGAGATATGTCAGCACCGAAGCGCGCACGCCGGGAAGACCGGCCGTTTCGAGTACCCGATAGGGATACCAGATCAGTCCCCAGACCAGGGCGCCCGTCAGCAGCGAGGCGACGGCAACCCGGGTGGGTGGCCTATAATGCGGGCTTTTCAAGCGTCCATTTCCTCTCGTGAATCCACGTCTCGACCTGCTCCAGCCCTATCCGTTCGAGAAACTGCGCCAGTTGTTCGCCGGAATATCGCCGCCGACCGAGTTCACGGAAATCAAGCTATCCATTGGCGAACCGCAACACGCCACCCCTGCCTTCATTGTGGCCGCGCTGACGCGGCATCTGGGCGGGCTGGCGAATTATCCCACCACGCAGGGTTCGGCCCCCTTACGCGAGGCCATTGCCGCGTGGATCGCGCGCCGTTATGGCATCCCCGCGCCCGCTGCCGCTACCCAGATACTGCCCGTCAATGGCTCGCGCGAGGCGCTGTTCGCCTTCGCCCAGACGGTGGTCGATGGTTCGCGCCCCGGCGCCAGGGTACTTTGCCCCAATCCCTTCTATCAAATCTACGAAGGCGCCGCGCTGCTGGCCGGAGCCACGCCGCATTTCATCAATATCCTGCACGAGCACGATTTCGAGATGGATCTGGCTGCGATCGACGACGATACCTGGCGGCACACTCAGTTGCTCTTCGTCTGCTCGCCCGGCAATCCGACCGGCAAGGTGATGGCGCTGGAAACATGGCAATTGCTGTTTGAACTTTCCGATCGTTTCGGCTTCGTCATCGCCTCCGACGAGTGCTATTCCGAAATTTATTTCGACGAAACAGCAAAGCCACTGGGTGGACTTGAGGCAGCGCGCAAACTCGGCCGCGACGACTACAAGAACCTGGTGATGTTCTCCAGCCTGTCGAAGCGCTCCAATGTGCCGGGACTGCGCTCCGGTTTCGTTGCCGGCGATGCGCGGCTCATCGCCAAATTTTTGTTGTATCGCACCTATCACGGCAGCGCCATGAGCCCGCCGGTGCAGGCCGCCTCGACAGCCGCATGGAACGACGAAGCCCATGTGATCGAAAATCGCCGGCTTTACGTCGAAAAATTCCAGCAGGTGACGCCCATCGTGGCGGAATACCTCGACACCGAGGTCCCGGACGCTGGTTTCTACCTCTGGGCCCAAACACCCCTTCAGGAAACGACAGGAAGGCACCTGTCCGACACCGAATTCGCCCGCGAATTGCACCACCAATATAATGTGACCGTCCTGCCCGGCAGTTTCCTCGCGCGGGAAGCGGGTGGCGTCAATCCCGGCGAAAATTATGTGCGCATCGCCCTGGTAGCCAGCCTTGACGAATGCCTTGAAGCGGCGCGACGCATTGCCATGTATTCCCGCTCCCTCTGATTCGACACAGTTAAACAAAAGGAAAACAAGATGCACCAACTGCAAAGCATCATCGACGAGGCATGGGAAGACCGCGCCAATCTCAAACCCGGCTCCGCCCCCGCACTTCTCGGTGAGGCGGTGGATCACGTCATCAGCGACCTCGATCACGGCAAGCTGCGTGTAGCCGAAAAAATCAATGGCGAGTGGGTGACTCATCAGTGGATCAAGAAGGCGGTGCTGATTTCATTCCGCCTCGAAGACAACCGTCTGATGGACAACGGCCCGATGCGCTATTTCGACAAGGTGCCGACCAAGTTTGCCAACTACGACACCCATGAGTTCGAAAAAGGCGGTTTCCGCGTGGTGCCGCCAGCCGTGGCTCGCCGCGGTAGTTTCATCGCGAAAAACTGCGTGCTGATGCCCTGCTACGTCAACATCGGCGCCCACATCGACGAGGGCACCATGGTTGACACCTGGGCCACCGTCGGCTCTTGCGCGCAGATCGGCAAGAACGTGCATCTTTCGGGCGGCGTTGGCATCGGCGGCGTGCTCGAACCCGTCCAGGCCAACCCGACCATCATCGGCGACAACTGTTTCGTCGGCGCCCGCTCGGAAGTGGTGGAAGGCGTCATTGTCGAGGACAACTGCGTGATTTCGATGGGCGTGTTCATCGGCCAGAGCACCAAAATCTACGATCGCGCCACCGGCGAAATCATCTACGGCCGCGTGCCGGCGGGTTCGGTGGTGGTCAGCGGCAACCTGCCGTCGACCGATGGCAAATACAGCCTGTATTGCGCGGTAATCGTCAAGAAGGTTGATGCGCAGACCCGCGCCAAGACCGCCATCAACGAACTGTTGCGCGACTAAACGCAAGGGTAAACGCAAGGGAGAGCTGACATGGGAACGATGGATAAACTGTTCAAGCTGATGTCGGACAAGAAAGCGTCCGACCTATTTTTATCGGTCGGCGCTCCCATCACCATCAAGATTCTGGGTAATGCGATTCCGGTCAACCCGACCCTGCTCGATGTAGCAACCGTCCGCAATCTGCTGTCCGAAATCCTCAGCGCGGAACTGTTGGCTGAACTCGAACGGGAAAAGGAATTGCAGACCCGCGTCGTGGCCCAGGGCATCGGCGTGTATCGCGTCTCCTGCTTCTTTCAGCGCGGCACGCCGGCCATGGTTGCACGCTACATACCGGTGGAAATTCCCCAATTCGACACGCTCAACCTGCCGCCCGTGCTCAAGGAAGTGATCATGGAGAAGCGGGGGCTGGTCCTGATGGTCGGCGCCACCGGCTCGGGCAAGTCCACCACGCTGACTTCGATGCTCGACCACCGCAACGAAAATGTGACGGGACACATCCTGACGCTGGAAGATCCGCTCGAATTCCTCTTCAAGAACAAGAAATCCATCGTCAATCAACGCGAGGTGGGCAACGACACCAAGGCGTTTAGTGTGGCGCTGAAAAATGCCCTGCGGCAGGCGCCCGACGTCATCTTCATCGGCGAAATCCGCGACAAGGACACCATGAGCATGGCCATCGCCTACGCCCAGTCCGGCCATCTCTGCATCGCGACACTGCACGCCAACAACAGCTACCACGCGCTATCCCGCATCATCAGTTTCTATCCACTGGAAAATCGACCCGCGTTGCTGGCCGACCTGGCGGTGACGCTGAAATGCGTTATCTCACAGCGCCTCGTCAAGAAACCCGACTCGACCCGTACTCCCGCCGTCGAGGTCATGCTCAACTCGCGCCATATCGCCGAACTGATCGACAAGGGCGACATGGCCGGCATCAAGGAGGCGATGGATCAAAGTATGTCGCCAGGCTCGCAGACCTTTGAGCAATCGCTGGTCAAGCTCTACCGCGAAAACGTGATCACGCTGGATGAAGCCAAGGCCAACGCCGATTCGGCCAACAACCTGCACTGGCTGATCAACAATACCGAGGCGGAAAAAGACAAGAAGGAACTGGTCGTCGACGCCACGCCCGAGGGCGCCGAAATTACTTCGAGCGGCGCCTCCTTCGCCGAATTCACCCTCACCATGGACGCGCAATGAGCGACGGCGCGACGCTCTCGCTGGCCCGCCAACTGATCGAACAGCAGTCGGTGACACCCGCCGATGCCGGCTGCCTCGAACTGATCGAGCAACGCCTGAAATTGATCGGATTCACCCTGGAGCGATTCGATAGCGGCGGCGTGTCGAATCTGTGGGCGCGGCGCGGCAATGCCCCCCCTCTGCTCTGCTTCGCCGGCCACACCGATGTGGTACCGCCCGGCCCCGTTGATCGCTGGGCCAGCCCGCCCTTCAAGCCGACGACGCGCGACGGCCTGCTTTATGGCCGCGGCGCGGCGGACATGAAATCATCGCTCGCCGCCATCGTGGTCGCCGCCGAGCGTTTCGTTCATCTGCACCCCTTGCACCAGGGTTCACTGGCGCTGCTGCTGACCTCGGATGAGGAAGGCGATGCCATCGACGGTACCGTCAAGGTGGTCGAGGCGCTGCATGCACGCAAGGAAAGCATCGACTATTGCGTCGTCGGCGAGCCCACCTCGGCGACCAGGTTTGGCGACACCATCAAAAATGGTCGCCGCGGTTCGCTGTCGGCCAAACTGGTCGTGCACGGCATTCAGGGCCACGTCGCCTATCCGGAACAGGTGAAAAACCCGGTGCACCTGGCCGTACCGGCGCTGGCCGAACTGGCCGCGACGCGCTGGGACGAGGGTAACGAATTCTTTCCGCCGACCAGTTTCCAGATTTCCAACGCCCACGCCGGCACCGGCGCGACCAATGTGGTACCGGGCAGCTTCGATATTCTGTTCAACTTCCGTTTCTCGACGGCCAGCACGCCCGACGGCCTGCAAGCGCGCGTCCATGCCCTGCTCGACCGTCACGGCCTCGACTACGAAATCGCCTGGACGCTCGGCGGCAAACCCTTCCTCACCCGCCCGGGCAAACTGGTCACGGCACTGACCGAATCAATCAGCGCTCATGCCGGCGTCGAAGCGCAACTATCGACCAGCGGCGGCACCTCGGACGGCCGCTTCATCGCCGACATCTGCCCCGAGGTCGTCGAGTTCGGCCCGATCAACGCGAGCATCCACAAGATCGACGAATGCATCGCCATCGCCGATCTCGACCCCCTGTCCCACATCTATCAGGGCGTCATGAAGCGCCTGCTGGCCTGACGCGCCCCGCCAACATGCCCGGACTTGTCGACGCACTGCTCACCCCGCGCGACTGGCTGCGCTGGGCCGTCAGCCGCTTCACTGAAGCCGGCCTGTTCTTCGGCCACGGCACCGACAACGCCTATGATGAGGCGGTCTGGCTGATCCTGCACACGCTGCACCTGCCGCGCGACCGACTGGAGCCTTTCCTCGACGCGCGACTGCTGCCCGACGAACGCCTGGCCCTGCTCAATATCCTGCAACTACGCATCGCCCGGCGGCTACCGGCCGCCTATCTGACCAACGAAGCCTGGCTCGGCGACTTCCGTTTCTACGTCGACGAGCGCGTCATCGTGCCCCGCTCCTATTTCGCGGAACTGCTGCATGAAGGTTTTTCTCCCTGGATCACAGATCCGGCGGCTATCGACAGCGCCCTCGATCTGTGCACCGGCTCGGGCTGCCTCGCCATCCTGATGGCGCATGCCTTTCCCGCGGCCCACATCGACGCTGTCGACCTCTCCATCGACGCACTGGACGTGGCCCGACGCAATGTCGCCGACTACGACCTGGGCGAACAAGTGCATCTGGTGCACTCAGACCTGTTCGACCAGCTCGGTGAGCGCCGTTATGACCTGATTATCTCCAATCCACCCTATGTCACCGCCGAAGCAATGGCGGCGCTACCGACGGAATATCGACGCGAACCCGCGCTGGCGCTGGCCGCCGGCGCCGATGGCCTCGATATCGTGCGCATCATCCTCGCCAGGGCGGCCAAGCACCTCACCCCCGATGGTCTGCTGGCCGTCGAAGTCGGCCACAACCGCGACATCGTCGAAGCGGCCTTTCCCGACCTGCCGCTGACCTGGCTCGATACGGCCAGCGACGAAGGCAAGATATTCCTGCTACATCGCAACGATCTCGTCGCCTGAACGCACCACAGCATTCGTCGTGATAACGCGGCATGACATCCTGCAGGGAAAGGCGTTATCTTGGGACGAAAACACTCACCCGCCCCAATGTGCGCTGAAGAGTCGGCCAGGCTTCAAGCTCTATGCCCGCAAAGCAGTGTTGGCCACCACTCGTGATTCATGACAGGGGGATGGTGTTCCGGTGACGCCATCATCGGCTCAGTCAATTTGGAATGGCCCGTCTGCTGCGCATAGCAGCCGCTCAACCATCACCGCGTGAAATTCGCATCCATGGGTCTGAGCGATTACTTTGTCGTGTCATGCTGCTCCTGCTGTTCCAGAGCCGATAACAGTTCCTCGATCTCAACTGGTTTGAACAGCACAGGCCAACGGCTGCGCTGCGCAACCTCTATTCGCTCAGGCAATGTGTCCCCCGTCAACAAGACGGCCCGGATATTTCTCGCGACACGTTGCTGAATCGCATTAAGAAATTCAATTCCATTTACTCCCGGGAGCCGCAGATCAGAAACGTAATAGTCTGCGCTTGCGATCTCGGAATCCGACATTGCCTCCTCAGCACAGCCATACGTCGTAGGCCGCAGCCCCAGCAACTCCAGTGATATCTGAATCGCCTTGGCGACCATCACATCGTCTTCGATCACTACAAATCGACGCCCGGCCAGCCTGGAAACAGTTGTCGCTCGGATCGCCGCCTGTCCAGACGGGTTGTGTTCTTGTTTCAGCAGTTTGCCTCCGAGCGGCAGACGGAATTCAAAGACACTACCCTTACTTAATCGGGAACGGCAAACGATGTCGGTTTTCAGCAATTTGGCCACTCGTTTAGCTATGGAAAGGCCGAGTCCCAGGCCTTTTGCCTTGTCCCTCTCGGGATTACCAACCTGAAAGTACTCATCGAAGACCGCTTCCATGTGTTCTGGCGCTATGCCAATACCGGTATCCCAGACCTGAATGATTGCTTGATCGCTGCGGCGACGGATCGAGATCAGAACTCCGCCCCTCTCGGTGTACTTGATGGCATTGCCAATAAGATTCTTCATCAGGCTCTGAAGTAATTTGCCATCAGTGAATAATGACATTTCCCGAAACGGGAAATAGAGCTTGAATCGCAGGGACTTCGCTGTGGCCATTGGCGCAAACTCGTCGTGAATGCGCTGGAACAGGTCATGGACATCAATGATTTCTGGCGTTGGCGTAATAGCTCCGGCGTCGAGTTTCGATATGTCGAGCAACGCATCGAGAAGATTTCCGAGGTTCTGGGACGATAGCCCAATGAAATCGCAGATACGTTTCTGCTCTTCGTTCAACCCGGTCTTGGCTAAAGAATGTTGGAACAGATTGATGGCCTGTATGGGTTGACGCAAGTCGTGACTAGCGGCTGCAAGGAAGCGTGACTTGGCGAGGTTGGCTGCTTCGGCCGATTCCTTGGCTGCAATCAATATGCGCTCGACTTCCTTGCGCGGACTCATGTCGGTGACGAATCCGATGATGTCGTTCAAACCTTCGTTCGCGTCATGCAGTCGGTACACCGTCACTTCGACGGGAATTAGACTCCCATCCTTACGGCGGTTTTCTGTCTCGAAACGTTTGTTCGAACCCGGCGCGATGGCCACAATATTTGCTTCGAGCTTTTCGAATGGAAAATGCGGGTCGATCTCCGGCAGACCAAGGGCCAGCATTTCCTCCTTCTTGTAACCAAGCATTTCACAAGCACATTCGTTGACGTATACGAATCGTCCGGTATTGGAATTCACCCAATGAATAGCAATCCCCACGCGATCCATGGCGAACTGGATTTCGCGCAAGCTCCGGTTGGCGTCAGCAAGCGCCCTGATGGCGCTCTCGCGTTCGGTAACTTCTTGTTCAGCCTTATCGCGTTGTATCTTTAACTCATTTGCCAAGGCTTCATTGCGGAAACGAAGTTGCTGGGCTTCGACAAAAACCCGATTCCTTTTCTGCCCTTGCATGATGGTCATTGGTACGAATATCACCAGCAACAACGCCAAAATGTAATGAAAACGGTCGCCGACAGTCAGCAGCCAGAGAATTACTGGGCTGAGACACAGAAGAATGAACGCACGCGATGGCGGTGTGTAGGAAAAACCTTCCGAGGCGTTTGTTGCCGCAGCCACTGTCACGACCGTCAGAATGAAGAGTTGGAATTCCGTCGAGACATGTGCCAGCATCGCAGTGTTGGCAAAGCCCCAGCAAATCCCGGACAGTCCTCCGGCAATTGTCTGGCCTCGCCCCCATTGCGCGTTACTGCGGTAGGTTGGGGCACGGTGGAATTGCCAAATCAGCCAAGCACGGATAAGGGTTACGGTATAGAGCGACAGCAATGCCGGCTGCCACGTCCAAGCTGGAATTCCGTCATGCACCAAATAAACGACGAGGCTAAGGACAACGGCGCCAGCGATGTTTTGATCGTTAGTCTCATGAAAAAAGACCTTAATCTGCTCGGCCTCGACGACTGAACGCTCTTGTTCAGAAATAAATTCTATAGTCATTTTGCGTAGGGAATAATCGGTCTGTGCCGTATATCCATCAGCTCAGTGCATGTAATAATCCAATGGCTTTATGGCAGTCAATCTCATGATGACCATTATGCCAACGGCATCCAGCTCCCCCTATAACCCCCGATTGGGGGCGGCGGTCCACCAAATGTTACAGCAGCTGCTGTTCACTCTGGTAGTTGGGCCAATGTGCGTTCTGCAAGTGTAAGCTGCCGTTAACTTCACTGTTGCTATAACTTGCATATAGCATAGACCTACATGCCATCCCATCGCCACCCAATGGCCGGTTCCAGTCTGAAGCACTTACTGGAGTTGAAGGCTACCGTCTCATGTGGCAGGGTGGCATCACTGAACAATTGCCGAAAAGCTATAACCCAGTCATTCCTGTGCATTGCGGCAAAAACTTCCTTGCCAATAATGAAATCCAGCAAACCTTGTCAGCCAAGTAGCCCGCCCTCACCCCTTGATGCGCCCCAGCAGCCCCCGCAGCGTGTCCTGAATGTCCGCCGGCAACACGATGGTCTTGGCGTTCTGCGAATCAGCCAGACGGCTCATGGCGGCGATGTATTTCTCGCCGAGCAGGTAGAACGCCGGCAGGTCGCCCGGCCCGATGGCCAGCGCCACCCGTTTGATTGCCTCGGCGCTGGCGTCGGCCAGCGTCACCTGCGCCTCGGCATCGCGACGCGCGGCTTCGAGGCGCGCTTCGGCCTGGAGGATGGCCGACTGCTTGGTGCCCTCGGCCTTGGTCACCATCGCCTTGCGTTCGCGCTCGGCCGAGGCCTGCGCTTCCATCGCCCGCACCATCGATTCGGAGGGCTTGATGTCCTGAATCTCGACCGACTTGACGGTGAGACCCCAGTCGATGGCCTCGTCGGCAATGGCCTCGCGCAGCTTCGCCTTGATGCGATCGCGACTGGTCAGCGCCTCGTCGAGTTGCATGTCGCCGGCAATGGAGCGCAGCGTGGTCATGATCATGTTGCGGATCGCTTCGGAAAAGTCGGTCACGCCATACACAGCCTTGATCGGATCGGTGATCTTGATGAAGGCGATGGCGTTGATGAGAATCACCGCGTTGTCCTTGGTGATGACTTCCTGCTCCTGCACATCGAGAATGATGTCTTTGGTGACAAGCCGGTAGGCTACATTGTCGAGGTAGGGAATGAGGATATTGAGGCCCGGATGCAAGGTAGCGTGATACTTGCCGAGACGCTCGACGATCCATTCCATGCCTTGCGGCACGATGCGCACACCCTTGAGCAGCGTGATGACCGCGAAGGCCAGCAGTGCCAGGACAACGATGAATCCTTCACCCATGATCAACTCCTCCTGATTTTTAAAAGACTGCCTTCTACGGCCAGCACGATGACCCGTTCGCCCGCCTTGATTTCCTCGTCGGCGATGCAGGGCCAGACATCGGCCCCGACCAACGGCTTCTGGAAGCGCACCTCGCCGCGCGCGAACGGCGCGACATCGTGTGTGAGCATGCCGATCTCGCCGATTACCTCGCTCGCCGACATGCCGATGTGGGTCTTGTGCTGGTTGGGTTTGAACACCTTGAACCAATAGGCTGTCAGCGCCAGCGACACGATCAGCCATAGACCCAATTGACTGGTGATGCCCAGCATCGGCGCGACCGCTACCACCACTGCCATCACCAGGCCACCCAGACCGAACCAGATCAGCACGAAAGCCGGCACAAACAACTCCGCCAGGATCAGCGCAATGCCAGCAACCGCCCAGTGCCACCATTCAACTTGCATCATCGCTCCTCATGCTCGTTTCGGGGACGGATTCGCCACCTGATTCGCCGTCTGTTCATTGGCAACCCGCGCGGTCATTCTATACAGCTTCTGCCGCCTTTCCTCGAACAGACAGATTGCCGCCGCCGCCGCTACATTGAGCGATTCGCAGCCGGGCGCGAGCGGAATGCTCGCCCGTAGCCGTGCCGCTAGCGCCGACTTTTCCGAGACGCCGGCACCCTCGTTGCCGAAGACCCACGCCACCGAGCCCGAGAGGTCGAGCGAATACAACGAAACGCCGTCGCGAGCCACCGTGGCGATGGCGGCGCCACCATAACAACCCATGAACGCCACCAGGTCGACGCGCTCGCGGATGGCGAGGTCGAAATGGGCGCCCTGCGCCGCACGCATGACGCGGGGCGTCCACGCGCCGGCGCAACCGGGACCGAGCAATACGTCATGCACGCCGGCAGCATCGGCGGTGCGCAGGATGGCGCCGACATTGCCGGCATCCTGCACGCCGTCAAGCAGCACGCAGGAAGTCGTGACCGTCGTCGTCGGCTCGGCGGGTATCTCGATCTCAGCCAGGATGCCCACGGGCGTATCGACGCCGGCGAGTTCGCGAAACAGGCCATCGCGCAGCAGCAACACTTCGGCGCCGGCACAACGCTCGACCAGCATCGATATTTCATGCTTGGATTGTCCCGATTCGCTTACCGCCAGCCTGCGCGGCAGCCCCACCTTGTCGCGATAGGCCGCCACCAGATGCGGCCCGTCAAGCAGCGTGCGGCCGCCGCGCCGCTGCTCGCGAGCGTCGGCCACCAGGGCACGCAGCGCCTTGAAAGTCGGGTTATCGCGCGAAGACAGTAATTTCATGGCACCATCTTCGCATGAGCCAGCCACATTGTGTGATCGTCACCCCCGCCCCGCCCCTGTCGCGCACCGGCAACCGCAACACTGCCGTGCGCTGGGCGGGCATTCTGCGTTGTCTTGGCTGGCATGTTGAGGTAACGACGGAATGGAATGACGGTGACCAAGCGGTCATGATCGCCCTGCACGCCCGCAGAAGTCGTCCGGCAATGATGGCCTGGCGGGCCCGACACCCGTCGCGGCCGCTGTTGCTGGCCCTCACGGGCACGGATGTCTATCGCGATATCCACATCGATGCCGACGCCGCCGATTCGCTGGAACTGGCGGATCGGCTCGTCGTCCTGCAAGCGGCGGCGCTTGATGAATTGACGCCAGTACAGCGCGGCAAAGCGCATGTCATTCACCAGTCGGAAACCCCGCGCGGACCCTGGCAACCGCCGCGTCGTCACCATCTTTTTTCCGTCATCGGCCATCTGCGCGAGGAAAAGGACCCGTTGCGCGGGGCACTGGCGCTCGGAATGCTGCCCGATCTCCCCAAAATCCGTCTGCGGCAGGCCGGCGCCGCCTTGTCGCCCGATTGGGCCACGAGCGCGGAGGAAATCATGGCGACCGAACCCCGTTTCCGCTGGCTTGGCGAAATTCCCCACGGGCGGGCGTTGAAGCTGCTGCGTGAAAGTCATGCGCTGATTGTCAGTTCGCGCATGGAAGGTGGCGCGCATGTGGTATCCGAGGCTATCGTCCATGGCGTGCCGGTGATCGCCAGCGACATTCCGGGAAATCGTGGCCTGCTCGGCGACGACTATCCGGCTTATTTCCCGGTGGCGGATACGGCGGCACTCGCCGGCCTCCTGCGCCGGGCCGTAACGGATGACAAGCTTCTCGGGCAACTGCACGAAGCCGTAATCGGGCGGCAGGGGCTGTTCGAGCCGGCTGGCGAAGTAGCGGCCTGGCGCGCCCTGCTCGCCGGGCTTGCCGCGATTTGACCGGGACGAACGATCAAATCAGCCCCTGCCAAAATAAGCCCCCAGCGTCGCAATCAGGATGGTCGCCGCGCCGAGGCCAAGATTGAAGGCAACCAGCTTGCGGATGCGATCCATCGCCGCGCCGGCCACCGGCCACGCCTGCGCCGCCACACCAGCTTCGAGGCGGGGATACAGCACGAGATAGATGTAGACGAAGATCGCCGTCATCACCAATCCGGTCGCGGTCATGAGGTGCCAGTGCAACAGGGCATTCTTGAAGCCTACCGTCAGCATCATCGAAAAACCAGAACCAAGAATGACGCCGACGGCCACGGCCACCGTGGCGAAGAAGCGTCCCAGCACCGCCGCGAGGAAAGGCAGCCGCTGCGGCGGCGCCAGTTGCGCTGCGGCGACAGGGCGCAGGCAATAGTGGGCGAAAAACATGCCGCCGACCCAGATGATGACACCGGCAAGATGGAGCAGAACGAGGACGGGCATCATGGCGAGGCACCTGAAAGAAGTTGGCGTACCGGGGCGAAACTGCGGCGATGAAACGGCGCCGGGCCATGCACGGCCAGCGCGGCAAGATGCGCGGCGGTGCCGTAACCCTTGTGGCGGTCGAGACCGTATTGCGGAAAACTTTGGTGAAGCACGCGCATGGCAGCATCGCGCGCGGTTTTGGCCAGAATCGAGGCGGCGGATATTTCCGCCACGGTGGCGTCGCCGCCTATGATGGCGCGGGCGGGCATGTCAAGCAGTGGGCAGCGGTTGCCATCGATCAGGGCTTCACTTGGCTGCGGCGCCAAACCCTCGACCGCGCGGCGCATGGCCAGCAGCGTGGCCTGCAGGATGTTCAGGCTATCGATCTCCTCCACAGAAGCCGAAGCGATAGACCAGGCCAGCGCGGAAGCCTTGATGGCGACTGCGCTGGATCGAGGATCACCGCCGCCGCGAACACCGCTCCGGCCAGCGGCCCCCTGCCCGCTTCGTCGACGCCGCAGGGCCGCCCCAAGGCGCGCGCCCCCCGGTGGGGGGCAACGAGCGGAGCGAGTGTGGGGGGCTCTTTCATTTGCCGCAGATCATGCCGACGCCGAACCGCCATGAATATACGGCAGAATCGCGGCAGCCGCCTTTTCGGCCGTGTTCTGCCGTAGCGTGCGGTGGATTTCCCCAAATACCTGCTCAAGTTTCTCCCGCAAGAGACTGTCGGCATAGAGATTACCCAGTGCCTGCGCCAGATTTTCGGCTGTAGCGTCGTCCTGCAAAAATTCAGGCACGACGAAACGCCCGGCGAGAATATTGGGCAGCGCAACCCAGGGCTGGTAGCGCATGCGCCGCATCAGCCGCCACGACCATGGCGACATGCGATAGGCGGCGACCAGGGGCGTCTTGATCAGGGCCGCTTCCAGCGTGGCCGTACCGCTCGCCACCAACGCCACATCGGCGGCAGCCAATGCCTCTTGGGCATGGCCGAACATCAGCTTGATCGGCATTTCCTGTGCGCCAAGTTTCCATATGCCGGTTTCGAACAGATTGCGCGTTTCGCGCGTTGCCAGCGGCACAAGAAAGCGGGCCGTCGGAAATCGGGCAGCGAATAATTGCGCGGTTTCAATGAACAATTCACCCATGCAGCGCAACTCGGACTGGCGACTGCCCGGCAGCAAGGCGACCACGGGACCGGCCCCGTCGATGTCGAGTCGCTCACGCGCTGCGATACGGTCTCGTTCCAGAGGAATCATGTCAGCCAGGGGATGGCCGACATAGCTGACGGGCACATCCTGCTGCCGGTAGAGTTTCGGCTCGAACGGAAACAGGGCCAGCATGTGCGTGACGGCGCGGGCGATGCTCTTGATCCGTCCGCCGCGCCAAGCCCAGACCGACGGGCTGACGTAATGAATGGTGGGAATGCCCCGCGACTTGAGCCGCCGCTCCAACCAGAGATTGAAGTCGGGCGCATCGACGCCAATGAATACGGAAGGCTGCTCGACCTTGAGGCGCGCCAGCAACTTGCGACGGATGCCCGTGATCTCGCGGTAATGTCGCAGCACTTCGGCATAACCACGCACGGAAAGTTTCTCCGCCGGCCACCAGGCATCGAAGCCTTGTGCTTCCATGCGCGGCCCGCCGATGCCGACAAAGCGGACATCGGGCAGATGCTTCTTCAGCGCGGCGATCAAATGCGCTGCCAGCATGTCGCCGGAAGCCTCGCCGGCCACCATGGCAATCGTGATGCTCATCTATGCCGCTGCCTGACTGCCACAAGAGGTCCGCGGGGAGACTTCATTACCGGATAATGCCTCGGCCGGACGCGGCGAGAAAATCCGCCAGTGGCCGCAATTCCGGGACATTGACAGCCTCGGCGGCGATAACCGTCTGCGCTTCGGCCAGCGGCAGCCCTGATTTGTAGAGCGTCTTGTAAGCGCGCTTGATCACGGTGATGGCTGGAGCTGAGAATCCGCGCCGCTTCAGGCCCTCGCTGTTGATACCGTGCGGCGCCGACGGATTGCCGGAAGCCGTGACGAAAGGCGGCATGTCCTGCAACAGGATGGTACCCATCGCCGTCAGACAGTGAGCGCCGATGCGGACAAACTGGTGCACTACGGTAAAGCCGCCGAGTATCGCCCAGTCGCCCACATGAACATGGCCGGCCAGTTGGGCATTATTGGCGAAAATGGTGTTGTTACCAACCTGGCAGTCGTGCGCGAAATGGACGTAGGCCATGATCCAATTATCATTACCAAGACGGGTAACGCCGACATCCTGCGCCGTACCGCAATTGAGCGTACAAAACTCACGAATGGTGTTGCGGTCGCCAATTTCAAGCCGGGTGGGTTCCCCGGCGTATTTCTTGTCCTGCGGAATCTCGCCGATCGAACTGAACTGGAAGATGCGGTTGTCGCAGCCTATACGGGTATGGCCATTGACGACCACATGCGGCCCGATCCAGCTGTTGTCGCCGATTTCGACATGCTCGCCAACCAGTGAATAGGCACCAATCTCGACGCCAGCGCCAAGGCGGGCGCCCGGTTGAACGATGGCAGTGGGATGTATCAGTGCCACGGTCACTCGATGGTTCGCACGGTGCACATGAGTTCGGCCTCGGCCGCCATCTGTCCCTCCACGGTGGCCTTGGCGGCGAATTTCCAGATGCCACGTTTATGGAGAATGATCGAAACATCGAGAATCAGTTGGTCGCCCGGGGTCACGGGCCGCTTGAAGCGGGCGCCGTCGATGCCGACAAAATAGTAGACAGACTTTTCGTCAGGCTTGCCGCCCAGGGTTTTGAAAGAAAGAATGGCGGCCGCTTGCGCCAGCGCCTCGATCATCAGCACACCCGGCATCACCGGGTGATGGGGATAATGGCCGGGGAAGAATGGCTCGTTTACGCTGACATTCTTCAGTGCCTTGATGCGTTCGCCGGGCACGACCTCGAGCACGCGGTCAACCAGCAGGATGGGGTAACGGTGCGGCAGATGTTCGAGAATTTCGTGAATATCCATGCTGGTCATTTAATCTTTCTCCTGCAAATTTTCAAACCGAGCCAAGCGCTTTTCGAGGGCGCGTATTTTATCGGCCATCGCGTCAAGATGGCGCAGTCGCGCAAAGTTCTTCAACCAGTCATCGTGCGCCATAAATGGGACGGTTCCGGTGTAAGTGCCGGCTTGGGCGATCGATTTGGTAACCAGTGTTCCTGCCGAAACGTGAACTTCGTCGGCCAGGGTGAGGTGACCGAGAATGATGGCTCCACCACCGATGGTACAGCGGGCGCCGATGCTGGCGCTACCAGCGATGCCCACGCAGCCCGCCATGGCAGTGTGGGCGCCGACGCGGACGTTGTGCGCGATCTGAATCTGGTTGTCCAGTTTCACGCCATCGTCGATCACGGTATCTTCAAGCGCACCGCGATCAATGGTGGTATTAGCGCCAATCTCCACATCGTTGCCGATGATCACGCTACCGGTCTGCGGAATCTTGAGCCAGTGCCCATCCACCTCGCGGGCGAAGCCGAAACCGTCCGAGCCGATAACCGCACCCGCATGAATGATCGCGCGGGCACCAACGCGACAGCCGTCATAAATCGTGACATTGGGGTACACCATCGAATCCGCACCAATGGCCACACCGCTGCCAATAACACAGTTGGCTTCGATGATGGCGTTTTCGCCAATAAGCACATCGGCGCCGATGCGGACATTGGGACCGATGCAGGCACTCCCGGGAATCGCACTATCGACCACTGCCGACGGATGGATACCGCGCGGCGCCTGTAACGGCGGCTGCAACCAGCGAGCAACGCGCGCAAAGTACAAATAGGGTTGCGGCGTAATGATGGCGGCCACCGGGCAGGCGGCCGCTGCAGTCGGCGACAGAATCACCGCAGCCGCGCGGGTTTCCGCCAGTTGCGCCTGATATTTCGAATTGGAAAGAAAGGCAAGCTGGCCGGGGCCGGCATTACCCAGCGGGGCCAGGCTGGTAATGGCAATCTCGCCGTTGCCGACAAGGTCGCCGCCAAAGTGGGCCACGATCTCGTCGAGGCTAACCATAAGCTACACGACAGGTTTATTTGGCGCCGTCACCCAGCGCCTTGATAACCTTGTCGGTTATGTCCAGGCGGGGGTTGACGTAGACGGCTTCCTGAAAAATGATGTCGTATTTATCTGCTTCGGCGACCTGTTTGATGACCTTATTCACTCGCTCGTAAATCCCGGCCATTTCTTCATTCTGGCGCAGGTTGAGATCTTCGCGGAATTCGCGCTGCTTGCGCTGGAATTCGCGCGTGAGATCATTGAATTCGCGCTCCTTGTTACGGCGATCAGTCTCCGTCATGGTCACGGAATTTTTCTCGATCGCCTCCTGCATCGTTTGCAATTGCTTGGCTTGGCGTTGCAGTTCCTGGTCACGCTTCTCGAATTCTTTTTCCAGCTTCTTCTTTGCCTTCGCCGCCTGCGGCGAATCGTTAACGACTTTCTGTCCATTGACAAAGCCGACTTTGGCATCGGCGAGCACGGGTGCGGCACTCAGGACAAACGAAGCAGCCAACAGGGAAAACAGAACTTTTTTCAACGTAGGTCTCCTGCAAGAAAAATTCCGGGGTAGTCGATACATTGGATCATAAAGCTGATGGATCAAAAGCCTGAGCCCATGGTGAATTGCACACCCTCGGTCTTGTCGCCAGCCTTCTTGTTGAGGGCGCTGGCGAAACTGAACTTCAGCGGTCCGACCGGCGATGTCCATGCCACCGACAAACCGGCGCTATAGCGCGCGCCGCCATCGTTATTGGGCGATGCCGTGCTCAGGTTGCTGCTCTCGCCCCAGACACGGCCGCCATCGATAAATGCGCCCAGACGCACCGAACGATCCTTGCCCATGCCGGGCATCGGGAACAGGAATTCCAGGTTGCCAACCGCACGCCGCGTGCCACCGATGCGCTCTTCCGTCGTCACGTCGTAGGGTCCGATGGTGCCGCCCTGGTAACCGCGAACCGAGCCGATCCCGCCTGCGTAGAGGTTCTTGTAGAACGGCAACGGCTTGCCGCCATAACCATCGGTCGAAGCGAGTTCACCATTGATTTTCAGCGAATAATCGCGACCGATCTGGATGTAGTGCGTATGTCCCAGGCTGGCTTTCCAGAATTTGACGCTGCCCGCAGGCAGCGCCGCCTCGGCTCCGATACGACTGACATAGCCCTTCATGGGATAGGTACGGCTATCCAGGGTATCTTTGCCCCAGCCTGCGGTGGCCAGTAGCGTATTGTTGGTGGCGCCGAAGTCGCGTACATAATTTTGATAGACCAAGGGGCTGGTTGCCGTCACCTTGATTTTGGTGGTATCGGCCGAGAGACCTAGACTGAGGGAGTTTTCCTCGGAAATAGGCAAACCGAAGCGAAAGCCGAGTCCCGACGAGCGGCTACCGTAGGCGCCCACGGCAAGCGAGGCGGTATCGGTGTCGCGGTGATACAAATCCCAGCCAAGCGAGACGCCATCGACGGTGAAATAGGGATCGGTGTAGGAAAGCGAATACAGCGTGTTGACCTTGCTGGTATTCACGCCAATACCAATCGCCTTGCCACTGCCGAAGAGGTTTTCCTGCTGTATCGAGCCCGAAAGCGTGGCACCTTCCGCGCTTGAATAGCCAGCACCCAACATGATGTTGCCGGTTGGCTTTTCTTTCACATTCACATTCACATCGACCTGATCGGTGGTTCCAGCCACCGGCGGCGTTTCGATGGTCACTTCTTCAAAATAGCCAAGCTTATCGACACGCGAGCGTGACTTGTTGATCTTCTCTGCGTCGTACCAGGCGGCTTCCAGTTGCCGCATCTCGCGGCGAATGACCTCGTCACGCGTCTTGTTATTGCCGGTAACGGAAATGCGACGCACATACACACGCCGACCCGGGTCGACGAAAATGGTGAATGCGGCGGTCCGCTTGGCCTTATCGAGTTCAGGCGCGGCGTTGACGTTGGCAAAGGCGTAGCCATCGTTACCGAGACGGTCGCTGATGGCCTTCGTCGTCTCCGTCATTTTCTCGCGGGAAAATATCTCGCCTGGCTTCACCTGCACCAACTTTGTCAGTTCCGCTTCCGGCAACGTCAGGTTGCCCGCCAGTTTGACCGACGACACGGTGTACTTTTCGCCTTCGGTGACATTGATGGTGATGTAGATATCCTGCTTGTCGGAGGATATCGACACCTGGGTCGACTCGATATTGAACTCCATGAAACCGCGATCCAGATAAAAAGAGCGCAAGGTTTCGAGATCGGCGGAGAGTTTCTGCTTCGAATACTGGTCGTTCTTGGTGTACCAGGTCAAAAAGCCTGGCGAGCGCAGCACGAACAGATCCAGTAATTCGCTTTCCTTGACTGCCTTGGCGCCGACGATGTTGATCTGCCTGATCTTGGCGATGCTGCCCTCGTCAACGCTTACGCTGATGCCGATGCGATTGCGTTCCAGCGGCGTCACCGTTACCGTGATCTGCACAGCGTAATAACCCTGACTGAGGTACTGCCGCTTGAGTTCCTGTTCGGCGCGTTCGATCAATGCACGGTCGAAAATACGCGACTCGGCGAGCCCCACTTCTTTCAGCCCCTTCAGCAGGTCTTCCTTCTTGAAGGCCTTGATGCCAACGAAGTCGATCGAGGCGATAGCCGGGCGTTCCTCGACGATGACGACCAGCACATTCTTGTCGATCTCGATGCGCACATCCTTGAAGAACCCGGTACCGAACAGGGCTTTGACGGACTGCGCCGCCTTATCGTCGGTCATGGTGTCACCAACCTTGACCGGCAGATAACTAAAAACCGTGCCGGCTTCCGTGCGCTGGATGCCCTCGATACGGATATCTGTCACCTTGAAGGGTTCAAAGGCAAGCGCGGAGGTCGATAACACCGCCGCGCCCAGAGTCGTCAGGGTGGACAACAAGCCTGCAATCAGTTTCTTATTCATTGTGTTAGCCGGAGATCAAACGATTAATGTCGTTATATAAGGCAAAAATCATCAGTAAAGACAATAAGGATAGGCCGATTTGCTGGCCAATTTCCATGACGCGCTCGGACAGCGGCCCGCCCCGGACAAATTCCGCGAAATAATACAGCAAATGCCCCCCGTCGAGGACCGGAATAGGCAGCAGATTCAACACGCCAAGGCTGATACTGATCAGTGCCAGGAAGCGCAGAAAATGGTCTGAGCCCATTCGGGCCGATTGTCCGGCATAGTCGGCAATGGTGACCGGGCCGGAAATGTTTTTCCAGGAAAGCTCGCCCATGAGCATGCGTCCCATCATGCGCAGGGTCAGCACCGACGTTTCCCAGGTCAGCCGCAGTGATCTGCCAGCCGCGTCAATCGGACCGTAAGAAACCTTGATCATCATGGCATCGAACGCCGCCTGATCTTCGTGCACGCCGATGCCGATGCGACCAAAGCGACGACCCTGCTCTTCGACAACCGCCGGTGTCACCGCCAGTTCCAGGGTGCGGCCATCCCGCAACAAGGAGATCGTCAGCGCCCCCTCCATCGTCTGCCGAATGCGGCTGGCGACATCCTGCCAAGCCGTCATCGGCTGGCCATTGATGGCCGTAACCTCGTCCCCTATCTGAATGCCTGCCCGGGCAGCAGGCGAATCAGGTGAAATAGAGCCGATAACTGGCTTCAAATGCGGCCGAAAAAGGCTGAAACCCAGCGACTTGACCATATCGCTTTCCATTTCACTGGCAGCCAGGCCGGCGGTGGCCACCTCGCGCAAAGAAATCTCGTTACGCTCATTGATGACTTCGAGCGCCAGCGGGGTGCGGTCAAGCGCGTGCTGCATGATTTCCCAACGCAGTTCAGACCAGGTGGCAACCGGTTTGCCGGATACCGATCGCACGACCTCGCCCGCCATCACCCCGGCGTGCGCGGCCGGCGAATCGGCCAATGGGGCGCCGAGGACAGGCCGCAGTTCGGTCGCGCCGTGGATGAATAGCGCCCAATAAAGCACAATGGCCAGCAGAAAATTGGCGAACGGCCCCGCCGCGACAATAATGGAACGCCGTCCCAGCGACTGGTGGTTGAAGGATCGATGCGCCTCGGTGGGCAACACCTCACCCTCCCGCTCGTCGAGCATCTTGACATAGCCGCCCAGCGGAAAAGCCGCGATGGCCCACTCGGTTTGATCGCGCCCAAAGCGACGCAGCCACAATACCCGGCCGAAACCTACCGAGAAGCGCAACACCTTCACGCCACAGAGCCGGGCCGCCAGATAGTGGCCATATTCATGAACCACAATCAATACACCCAAGGCCAGTGCAAAGGCCGCGAAGGTCGAGAGCATGCTGCTGGCTGTCATGCTTGCGGCAGCAAGGCCAAGGCTGCAATACGGGCCGCTGCGTCGGCCGCCAGCACCGCCGTCAGGTCATCGGCGGCCACGACCGGTATGGCATCCATCGTCGCCGCGATCACGGCCGCGATCTTCCCGAAGGGCAGGCGCCGGTCCAGGAACGCCTCGACAGCGATCTCGTTGGCGGCATTGAGCACCGCCGGAGCGTTGCCACCCGCTTTCAACGCGCGGTAGGCCAGCGCCAGACAGGGAAACCGATCGAGATCGGGCCGTTCGAAATTCAGTTGGGCCACCGAGAAGAGATCGAGCGGCGCCACGCCCGCCTCGATGCGCTCCGGATAGGCCAAGGCATGGGCAATCGGCGTGCGCATGTCGGGGTTGCCGAGCTGGGCCATTACCGAGCCGTCGACATACTGCACCAGCGAGTGGATCACGCTCTGGGGATGAATCACGACCTCGATCTGCTCGGGTGTGGCATTGAACAGCCAGCGCGCCTCGATCACTTCGAGCCCCTTGTTCATCATTGTCGCCGAGTCGACCGAAATCTTGCGCCCCATCGACCAGTTCGGATGGGCGCAGGCTTGTTCAGGCGTCACGTTTTCAAGCTGAGCCAGCGGCGTGTTACGAAACGGTCCGCCCGAAGCGGTCAATAGAATCCGACTGACGCCATGACGGGCAAAGTCGCCCGAAAAGCCGGCCGGCATCGACTGGAACACGGCGTTATGTTCGGAGTCAATGGGTAACAGCGTGGCACCGGCACGCTTCACCTCGTTCATGAAGATGCTGCCGGCGATGACCAGGGCTTCCTTGTTGGCCAGCAGCACACGCTTGCCGGCGGACACCGCCGCCAGCGTCGGCGGCAGGCCGGCCGCGCCGACGATAGCCGCCATCACCGCGTCGACCTCGGGCAGCACGGCCACTTGACACAGTGCTTCCGGCCCCGCGAGCACTTCGATTAAAAGACCCTCTGCCCGCAATGTCGCGGCCAGTTTTTCGGCGTCGGCCAACGATCCGACCACCGCGTAACGCGGCTTGAAACGGCGGCACTGGTCGGCCAGCACGGCCAGCTGCCGATAGCCGGTGAGCGCCACTACCTCGAAGCGTTGGGGATGACGCGCAACGACATCGAGCGTGCTGACGCCGATGGAACCCGTGGCGCCGAGTACGGTCAGCCGTTGTACCCTCATAATCCAACTCCCATGGTCGCCAATGCCGCCAACGGCAATGCGGCCGTCAGGCTGTCAATCCGGTCGAGGATGCCGCCGTGTCCGGGCAGCAGATGGCTGCTGTCCTTGACCTCGGCCTGTCGCTTGAACAGCGATTCGAACAGGTCGCCGACGATGCTGATAGCCGCCAGCAGGATGGCCGCGAATATTGCGGCGGGCCAGGCGGCAACGGCAATTTGGCCCGTCGCGGCGCCGACAATCGCGACATAGACCGCCACGGCGCCAAATCCTCCGGCAACACCTTCCCATGTCTTGCCAGGACTGATGGCCGGAGCGAGCTTGTGGCGGCCGAAAGCGCGACCAGAAAAATAGGCACCGATGTCCGCCACCCAGATCAGCGCCATCACCCCCAAAAGCCACCAGGGGCTACGGGTATAAAGTTCCATCATGGCGGCCCAGGTTGGCACCAGCAAGATGGCACCGACCGCCGCGCCAACAGCAGGCAGCGCCGCGACCCGCCAGCGGTACATCAGCCAGAGCGGTGCCGCGATCAGCCAGAAAGCGGCCGAAGTCAGCCAAAGCAGCAACCAAGTCTTGCCAGGGTCGCGGATTACCGCGCAGACAGCGACTAGCACCAGCGCATACAACACCCGGCCCGTTGCGCCCAGCTTCATCAACCCGGCCCATTCCCATGCAGCCAGCCCCACCACCGCCGCAAAGACCAGCCCCACCACCGCCGAGGGAGCGGCGAACAACACCATCAGCCAACCGACGACAAGGATTAGCGCAGTGATGACCCGCGCTCTAAGCATTGTTCTTGTCGTCTGCCGGTGTCGGCGAAAAAGTCGGCGCTAGCGGTACGGCAAGTTGCTCGCTGGTGCGGCCAAAACGCCGTTCGCGTCCTTGGTACGACGCAATGGCTGCATCGAAGGCGGCATCATTGAATTCCGGCCAAAGCAAATCGGTGAAATAAAGCTCGGTATAGGCCAACTGCCAGATCAGGAAGTTGCTGATACGCTTTTCACCGCCGGTGCGGATGAATAGATCGGGTTCAGGCGCATAAGCCATAGCCAGATACGGCGCAAGGTCCTCCTCACCATAGCTACCCAGTTTTTCGGGCAGCGCCGCCGTCATGCGATTGACGGCCTGCAGCACGTCCCAGCGCCCGCCGTAGTTGGCTGCCACGGTCAGGATGAGTTTGGTATTGGCGGCGGTGAGTTGTTCAGAGCGCGCGATGAGATCGCGCAGGCGCTGCTCAAAGCCCGCCACATCGCCGACGACGCGCAAGCGGACGCCATTGGCATGTAGCCGTTCGGCCTCCTGCTCCAGCGCGGAGACAAACAGGTTCATCAGGAAAGAAACTTCGTCGGGCGGGCGCCGCCAGTTTTCAGAACTGAAAGCGAACAGGGTCAGAAACTCGACGCCCCGCTCGATGCAGGCCTTGACCATGGCGCGCACGGTCTCGACACCCCGCTTGTGGCCGGCGACGCGCGGCAGGAAGCGCTTCTTGGCCCAGCGGCCATTGCCATCCATGATGACCGCCACGTGACACGGTACCGCCGGTGCCGCTGGAATCTGCCGCGTGGAGCTAAGAAATGCCATGATTGTCGGCCGCCGATGGCCGTCAGATGGCCATCAGGTCCTTTTCCTTCTCGACCAGTTGCCTATCCACCTCGGCGACGTACCTGTCGGTGAGCTTCTGGATTTCGTCCTGGGTACGCCGCTCGTCATCCTCCGAAATTTCGCTCTTTTTCAGCGCATCCTTGAGATGGGCAATGGCGTCGCGGCGAATATTGCGAACGGCTATCTTGGCATTTTCGCCCTCGTGCTTGACGAGCTTGATCATCTCCTTGCGCCGTTCCTCGGTCAGCATCGGCATCGGCACGCGGATCACATCGCCTTGAGTCGCCGGATTCAGGCCAAGGTCGCCATCGCGGATGGCTTTCTCGACCTTGGAGATCATGGTCTTCTCCCAAGGCTGCACGCCAATGGTGCGGGAATCGATCAGCGTGATATTCGCCACCTGATTGATCGGCATCATCGAACCGTAGTAATCGACTTGAAGGTGATCGAGCAGGCCGGTGTGGGCACGACCGGTGCGAACCTTGGCGAGGTCATGCTTCAGTGCCTCCAGGCTCTTCAGCATTTTCTGTTCGGCGGATTTTTTGGTCTCGGCAATCATTGAAAACTCCAGAGGGTTCCCGGACATAAACTAGACGTGAACGAGCGTACCTTCGTCCTCGCCCATCACCACGCGCTTGAGGGCGCCGGTCTTGAAGATCGAGAAAACATTGATGGGCAGTTTCTGGTCGCGGCACAGCGCGAAGGCCGTGGCGTCCATCACCGCCAGATTGCGGCCGATGGCTTCGTCGAAACTGATTTTGGCGAAACGGGTGGCGGCCGGGTCTTTCTTCGGATCGGCCGTATAGACACCATCAACCTTGGTGGCCTTGAGCACGATGTCGGCGCCGATCTCGGAGCCACGCAGCGCGGCAGCGGTATCGGTAGTGAAGAACGGGTTGCCGGTGCCGCCACCAAAGATGACGATCTTGCCTTCTTCGAGATAGCGGATGGCCTTGCCGCGAATGTAGGGCTCGACCACTTGCTCGATGTTGAGCGCCGACTGCACGCGGCCGTTAAGCCCCGCCTGGCGCATGGCATCGGACAGCGCCATGGCGTTCATTACCGTCGCCAGCATGCCCATGTAGTCGGCGGTGGCGCGGTCCATGCCGGTGGATGCACCAGCCATGCCGCGAAAGATGTTGCCGCCGCCGATCACCACGCCGATTTCGACACCGAGGTCGGCCACGGCCTTGACCTCGGCGACGATGCCGGACAGCGTCTCGCGGTTAATGCCGTAGGCGTCGCCGCCCATTAGCGCTTCGCCCGAAAGCTTGAGCAGAATGCGCTTGTAACGAGGGTTGGCGGCTGGCATGGACGCTTTTCCGCCTAGATGTTCTTGGCAGCGGCGGTCTGGGCGGCCACCTCGGCGGCGAAGTCGTTCACCTTCTTCTCGATGCCCTCGCCCACCACGTACAGCGTGAAACCGGCCACCGAAGCGCCCTTGCTCTTCAGCAGTTGTTCGATGGTTTGCTTGCCATCTTCCGCCTTGACGAAGATCTGGCCCAGCAGGGTGACGTCCTTGAGGTACTTCTGCACCGTGCCTTCGGCAATTTTCTCCAGCATGGCCTCGGGCTTACCCGCTTCACGCGCCTTTTCGATGGCGATGCGACGCTCGGTATCGAGCAGTTCGGCCGACACGCCCGAAGAGTCCAGCGCCTTCGGCTTGGAGGCTGCGACATGCATGGCAATATCTTTGGCCAACTGATCGTCCCCGCCGACCACATCGACTACCACGCCGATCTTCGAGCCGCCGTGAACATAAGATGCCAGTTTGCCCTTCGCCTCGATGCGCGCGAACCGGCGGATTGCCATATTCTCGCCGACCTTGCCGACCAGCGCGGAGCGGGTCGACTCGACAGTGCCCTCGCCCATAGGCAACGCGGAGAGTGCCGCGACATCAGCGGGGGACTTGCCCGCAACCAGTTCCGCACACCCCTTGGCCATCGCGATGAATTCATCGTTCTTGGCGACGAAGTCGGTCTCGGAGTTCACCTCGACCATGGCACCAAGCTTGCCATCGGCTGAGATATACATGCCGACCACGCCTTCGGCGGCAATGCGGGTCGCGGCCTTGGTGGCCTTGTTGCCAAGTTTCACGCGGAGGATTTCATCCGCCTTGGCCATGTCGCCACCGGCTTCGGTCAGCGCCTTCTTGCATTCCATCATCGGCGCGTCGGTTTTCTCGCGCAGTTCCTTGACCATGCTTGCGGTAATTTCCGCCATTTTCCACTCCAGAATCAAAAATCATTCATTACCAGGACAAAGCACTTGCACGGAAACGCGGGGAAAGGCACCCCTTCGGTACAAAACCGCGCGTCCCCGCGATTTCTTTCTCGCTTACGCTGCGACTACTTCTTCCTCGACCTCGACGAATTCATCGTCGCCGGCCATCTGCTGCACCACGTCGTTCAGCGACTGATTCTTGCCTTCAAGGATGGTATCGGCCACACCGCGGGCATAAAGGCGGATGGCGCGCGAGGAGTCGTCGTTACCGGGAATCACATGACTGATACCCAGAGGCGAATGGTTGGTATCGACAATGCCAATGACAGGAATGCCAAGCTTGGTGGCTTCAGTGATGGCGATCTTGTGATAACCGACATCGATGACGAAGATGGCATCGGGCAGGCCGGCCATGTCCTTGATGCCGCCGATGGATTTTTGCAGCTTCACCATCTCGCGACTCGTCATCAGCGCTTCCTTCTTCGACAGACGCTCGATCGAACCATCTTCGGTCATCTGTTCCAGATCCTTCAGGCGCTTGATCGACTGCTTGACGGTCTTGAAGTTTGTCAGCATGCCGCCGAGCCAGCGCTCGTCAACATAAGGCATGCCGGCGCGGCGGGCCTCTTCGGCGAGAATCTCGCGGGCTTGACGTTTGGTGCTAACGAAAAGGATGGTGCCTTTCTTGGCAACCAGCTTTTTGATGAAACTCATGGCCTCGTTGTACTTGGCCAGGGTCTTTTCAAGGTTGATGATGTGAATCTTGTTGCGATGGCCGAAAATGTACGGGGCCATTTTGGGGTTCCAGAAACGGGTCTGGTGACCGAAATGGACGCCGGCCTCCAGCATCTGGCGCATGGTAGTGCTCATGGATTATCTCCGAGTTGGGTTAAACCTCCGCCCGGCCGTGCAGCTTCAAAAAGAAGTCACCCAATCGGCGCCGAGCGTGTGGATTTTGTCCGGAAAGGGGTTCCCCGCTCCAAACAAGCCGCGCATTATAGCCGCAAGCCCCGCTCCTGCTCAAGGGCAGGCGAAATTAGGCGCGGCAGCGGTTAGAATCGCCGCGAACGTTTTCCTGGATCGCCCATGAGCATCACCATCAAATCCCCCGAAGATATCGAAAAAATGCGCGTTGCCGGCCGTCTTGCCGGCGAGGTGCTCGATTACATCGAACCTTTCGTCAAGCCCGGCATCAGCAGCGCCGAACTTGACAAGCTCTGCCATGATTACATGGTAAATATTCAGGATTGCGTGCCGGCGCCGCTCAACTACGCCCCGCCAGGCTATCAGCCCTACCCCAAGTCGATCTGCGCTTCGATCAACCATCAGGTCTGTCATGGCGTTCCCAACGACCGTCCGCTGAAGAAGGGCGACATTGTCAACCTCGACATAACCACCATCAAGGATGGCTGGCACGGCGACACCAGTCGCATGTTCCTGGTGGGCGGCGAGGTATCGATCCTGGCCAGGCGCCTGGTTGCCATCACGCACGAATGTCTTTGGGTCGGCATTTCAGCGGTGAAGCCTGGCGGACATCTGGGCGACGTCGGCGCCGCCATTCAGCGTCACGCCGAGAAGAACGGGTACTCCGTAGTGAAGGAATTCTGCGGCCACGGCATCGGCCGCCACTTCCACGAAGAGCCGCAGGTGCTGCACTACGGCAAGCGTGGCGACGGGCCACGACTGGAAACCGGCATGGTCTTCACCATCGAACCGATGATCAACGCTGGCAAGGCGGCGATTTCCGAACTGCCCGACGGCTGGACCATCGTCACTAAAGACCGCAGCCTGTCGGCGCAGTGGGAACACACCATTGCCGTCACCGCGACCGGCTACGAGGTGCTGACGCTGTCAGCTGGCGCGCAGCCCAAACCCGCCGGTCTCCCTTGACCGACTTCCTTCAGGTAAGCGAGGACGTCAAATTGCCGCAACTGACCGAACCCGCGCCGATTGATACGCGTGCGCTCGCCGCCGCCCTAAAGCTGCGCCTACAGGAAGGCCAGGCCAGGCTGCGGCTGGCCTTCGACGCCGACAACAACGCCCGTCGCATGCTGCTCGGCCGCGCACAATTGGTCGACGGCGTTCTCCGCGACACCTGGCGGCAACTTGGCCTGCCCGCCGAACTGGCGCTGGCGGCGGTGGGCGGCTACGGCCGGGGCGAGCTTTATCCCGCCTCGGATGTCGACATCCTGATCCTCGCCCGGAACGACGATTTCGCCGCCGGCCACAAGCAATGCCTCGAACAACTCATCGGCCTGCTGTGGGACATCGGCCTTGAAATCGGCCAAAGCGTGCGCAGCGTGCCTGAGTGCATTGCCCAGGCCGAGCAAGACATCACGGTGCAAACGTCCCTGCTCGAAGCGCGTTTCCTTTGCGGCAAAAAGTCACTGTTCGAGCATTTCAGCCGTACCTTTCTTGAGCACCTCGACCCGGTTGCCTTCTTTCGCGCCAAACAACTGGAGCAGGCCGGCCGCTACGCCCGCTTCAACGAAACGCCCTATAGCCTCGAACCCAACACGAAAGAAAGCCCCGGCGGCCTCCGCGACCTCCAGATCATTCTGTGGGCGGCACACGCGGCACGACTGGGCGACACCTGGACGGCCTTGCTGCGCCGCAACGTGGTCACCGCCACCGAGGCCCGCCAACTTGCCCGCGCCGAAGAAAACCTGCGCGAGATTCGCTGCCGCCTGCACCTGCTGACGCGGCGGCGCGAAGATCGTCTGCTGTTCGAACATCAAGAGGCGCTGGCCAGCGCCGCCGGCATCGTCGCCACCCGCAGCCGGCGTGCGTCCGAAGTGCTGATGCAGCATTACTACCGCAACGCCAAGCTGGTCACCCAACTCAATACCCTGGTGCTGCAAAATCTTGCCAGCGAAATCGATGCGACCCCGCCCGCGCCGCCCATCGTCATCAACGAACACTTCCAGATGGTGCGGGAACTGCTCGACGTGCGCGACGAGACGCTGTTCGAACGCGAGCCGCGCGCCATCCTCGAAAGCTTCCTGCTGATGGAGCAGCGCCACGAACTCAAGGGCATGACGGCGCGCACGTTGCGCGCGCTGTGGCTGGCCCGCACCCGCATCGATACGGCTTTCCGCCGCGACCCGGCCAACCGCGCCCTCTTCCTCAAGATATTCCAGCAAAAACGCGGCCTCACTCATGAAGTGCGCCGCATGAACCAGTACGACATTCTCGGCCACTACCTGCCGGCCTTTGGCCGCGTCGTCGGCCAGATGCAGCACGACCTGTTTCACGTCTACACGGTCGACCAGCACATCATTCAGGTGCTACGCAACCTGCGGCGCTTCACCCTGCCCGAATTCGCCCACGAATATCCGTTCTGCTCGCGCCTCGCCGCCGGCTTCGAGCGCCCATGGGTCATTTACATCGCCGCCCTCTTCCACGACATCGCCAAGGGCCGTGGCGGCGACCATTCGAAGCTCGGCGTGGCCGATGCCTGCCGCTTCTGTTACGAACACGGCATTGCCGACGACGATGCTGACCTGATCGCCTTTTTGGTCGAGCATCACCTCACCATGTCGGCTGTGGCCCAGAAGCAGGATCTGGCTGACCCCGAGGTGATCCGCAACTTCGCCAGGACGGTCGCCACGCCGCGGCGAATGATCGCGCTTTATCTGCTCACCGTCGCCGACATCCGCGGCACCAGCCCCAAGGTATGGAACGCCTGGAAGGGCAAACTGCTGGAAGACCTCTTCCGCGCCGGTATGCGCGTGCTGCAGGGCGACGCCCCGCCGCCCGCCGCCGGCCTCGCCGCGCGGCAGGAAGAGGCGCGCGGCATGCTGCGCTTTCACGGCCTGCGACCCGGTATCGAAATCAATCTCTGGCAACAACTCGACACCGCCTACTTCATGCTGGCGCCGAACCCGTGGTGAAGGCGCGGCTCAACCCCTTCGGCGAGGGACTGCAAGTCATGGTTTATATCGCCGGGCAAAGTGAACTGTTCGCCCGCCTTTGCGGCTTCTTTTCGCGGCTGGGCTACTCCATCGCCGAAGCCAAGATCCATACCGTGCGCAATGGCTATGCCCTCGACAGCTTCGTCCTGCTCGATCCCTCCGGCCAATTGCCGTATCGGGACATGATTGCCCTGATCGAACACGACCTTGTCGAACAACTCAAGTCGCCGCCGCCGCTGGCCGCTCCCACGACAGGCCGGCTCTCGCGCCAGGTCAGACATTTTCCTTTCTCGCCCGAAATCGACATCCGCCCCGACGAAAAAGGCAGCAACTTCATCATGTCGATCGCTGCCATCGACCGCCCGGGCCTGCTCTACGCCATCTCGCGCGTACTGTGCCAGCATGGCATCGACGTTCAGGCGGCGAAAATATCGACACTGGGCGAGCGGGTGGAGGATACTTTCGTCCTGAGCGGCGCCGAACTCGCCAATACCGCGACATTGGTGCGACTGGAGCAGGAGTTACTGGAAGTGCTTAGAGTTTGAGCCCATGGGCATGAAGGAGCCGGTATAAAGATATGAGCTGGATTCGCGAGCAATTCACCTTCCACGACCTGCAACGCCTGCTGTTCAAACTGGCGGAAAAGGTCAAGGCCTTTCGCGGCCTGGCGCCAGCGGAGATCGGCGAGATTCTCTCTCGTGCCGAAAAGTGCACCTTCGACCCCGGCACCGCCATCGTCAAGGAAGGCAATACCGGGCCGCACATGTACATCATCCTCGATGGCGAGGCCCGCGTGACCAAGCGCGGCCGCGACGGCGAGGTCGAACTGGCGCGGCTCGGCGCCCCCGACAGCTTCGGCGAAATGGCCCTGCTCGACAACGAAACCCGCAGCGCCACCGTCAGCGCCATCACTTTCTGCATACTGGTGCGGCTCGATGACAAGGCCTTCCAGGCCAAGCCGGAAATCGGCCTCAAGGTCTATCGCAACATCGCCGGCGTGCTGTCGGAACGTCTGCGCAGCGCCGACGAAATGCTGGCCTGGCGGCTGTAATATCCCCTGCCAACGCAGCCACAATTCTCAAAAAGTCGGCGCTAGCGGTACGGCAGACTCCCGCCATGCGCGTCCCGAGTGACAGGTCAGAACACAATGCAAGATCCGCCTCAAGCAACTCGACCCGGCATGCACGGTCTGCCTGATCGAAAAAGGTGCCGAAATTGGCGCCCATATTCTTTCCGGCGCGGTGATGGACCCACGAGCGTTGAACGAACTGATCCCCGACTGGCAGGAAAGGGATGCACCACTCGACACGCCAGTGAGCGAAGATCGTTTCCTGATCCTCACGGCCAGCGGCAGCCTCGCCCTGCCCACGGCCTTGCTACCCGCCTGTTTCACAAACGAAGGCAACTATGTCATCAGTCTCGGTCTCTTTTGCCGCTGGCTGGCATCGGAAGCCGAGAAGCTGGGCGTCGAAATCTATCCGGGCTTTGCCGGCGCCGAGGTGCTTTACGACGAAAGTGGCGCCGTCAAGGGCGTGATCACCGGCGACATGGGCATCGAACGCAACGGCCAACCAGGCCCCAACCATCAGCCAGGCATGGAACTGTGGGCGAAATACACCCTGTTCGCCGAGGGCTGTCGCGGCCATCTGGGCAAGCAGCTTGAAGCCCGCTTCGATCTGTGTCGTCATTCGCAACCGCAAACTTACGCCATCGGTCTCAAGGAATTGTGGGCGGTGCCGGCGGAGCAGCACCAGGCGGGCCTCGTCATGCATACCGCCGGTTGGCCGCTGGACTTCGACACGTATGGCGGCGGCTTTTGCTACCAATACAGTTCAACGAGCGCCGATAATCTCGTCGCCGTCGGCATGGTCGTCGGTCTTGGCTACCGCAATCCCCACCTGTCGCCCTTCGAGGAATTCCAGCGCCTGAAAACCCACCCGGCACTGCGCGAAATCCTGCTCGGCGGCAAGCGCATCTCTTTCGGTGCCCGCGCACTGGTCGCCGGCGGCTTGCAGGCGCTGCCCGAACTGGTATTTCCCGGCGGTGCGCTGATCGGCGAAGACGGCGGCATTCTCGTCGCCTCACGCAGCAAAGGTTCGCACGCGGCGATCAAGTCCGGCATGCTGGCAGCGGAAGCCGCACATGCGGCGCTGGCCGCCGGTCGCGGCGGCGACACACTCTCGGCCTACCCGGAAAAATTTCGCGAATCATGGCTTTACGACGAGCATTTCACAGCGCGCAACTTCAAGCCGTGGATGAACAAGGGGCTCCCCCTCGGCTCGCTCATGTTCGGCATCGACCAATTGCTGCTACGCGGCCGCGCCCCTTGGACGCTCGCCCTTAACCCCGCCGCCGACCACGCCAAGCTCAAGCCCGCCGCGCAGTGCACGCCCATCGCCTACCCCAAACCCGACGGCGTGCTCAGCTTCGACCGCCTGTCCTCGGTCTTTCTCTCCAATACCCACCACGAAGAAAATCAGCCCTGCCATCTAAAACTCGGCGCTAGCGACACGGCAATCCGCGTCAATCTTGCTATCTACGATGCGCCCGAGCAACGCTATTGCCCGGCCGGCGTCTATGAGATCGTTCGCGACCTCGCCGGTGGCGACGCGCCCATGCTACAGATCAACGCGCAGAATTGTCTGCACTGCAAGACCTGCGACATCAAGGACCCGACGCAAAACATCAACTGGGTCGCCCCGCAAGGCGGCGAAGGCCCGATCTATCAGGCAATGTAACCAAATCAAGGTTCAATGCGGCGGTCGATCAAGTTCCTGATCAATCATTGACAGCGGATCTTCCAACGGCTCCAGATGGGTGGTGACGTGCGAATTAGGCAAGGCGCGACGGATATCCGCCTCGATACGCTCCGCCCAGTCGTGACCCTGCTGCACCGTCCACTGCCCTGGCACCAGAACATGCAGGGTAATGAAGGCGCGGCTACCGGCCTGACGGGTGCGCAAGGCATGGAAATCCAGTTCCTGCGCGCGATATCCGGCCAACACCGTTTCTATTTGCGCCAGTTTGTCGTCAGGCAGGGAAATGTCCATCAAACCATCGGCCGAGCGCCGCATGAGCTGCCAACCAGTCCAGACGATGTTCGCCGCCACCAGCAAGGCGATGACGGGATCGAGCCAGAGCCAGCCGGTAAACCAGACCAGGCCGACACCACCAATCACCCCCGCCGAAGTCCACACATCGGTCATCAGGTGATGCGCATCGGCTTCCAGCGTGATCGAATTGCGCTCACGTCCGACCCGCATCAGGATGCGGGCCGTGGCCAGATTGATCACGGAGGCAAGCACCGAGACCAGTAAGCCGATTCCGACGGCTTCAAGCGGTTGAGGGTTCATGAAACGTACTATCGCGGTATAGCCGATACTGAACGCTGCCAACAGGATCAGGAAACCTTCGAAAGCGCTGGAGAAATACTCGGCCTTGCCGTGGCCAAAGGCGTGATCGTCGTCCGCTGGCAGCGCCGCCAGCGTCAGCATCCAGAGCGCCATCA
>JAIFMO010000100.1 GCA_020048435.1 Sulfuritalea sp. | reverse complement strand
ACGCTGATGTCGCCATCCATCATTTCCGCCAGACACCGGCTGATCGTCAAACCCAGACCGGTGCCGCCAAACTTGCGGCTGACGGAAGCGTCAGCTTGCGAGAAGGGTTTGAACAACTGCTTCAAGTCCTCTGGCCGCATGCCGATGCCGGTATCTTCAAAGTCGATGGCAAGGCAGACCCGACTCGCCTCGTGCGCTCGCAGACCGACGCGGACCGTGACCTGGCCGGCTTCGGTGAACTTGATCGCATTGCCGATCAGATTGAGGAATATTTGCGCGACACGGGTGGGGTCGCCCAGCAACACATCCGGCACCTCATCGTCGATCTCTACAGCAATGGCCAGCCCCTTTTCCGCAGCGCGGTGCCCCATCACCGAGTCGACATGCGCGATCAGCGCGCGCAGGCTGAATGAAATGGTTTCAAGCGCCATGTGTCCCGCAGCAATCTTGGACAGGTCGAGCAGTTCGTTGATGATGCGGTTGAGGTGTTTGCCGGAGCGGACAATCTTCTCCAGATAGTCGCGCAGCCTGGGTTCGGTGCTGATGCCCCGGGCCAGATTGGCCATGCCGATCACGGCACTCAGCGGCGTGCGCAACTCGTGGCTGATGTTGGCGAGGAAGGCGTCCTTGGTCTGGTCCGCGACTTTGGCGGCTTCAAGCGCCTGCGTCAGTTCGCTCGTGCGCAGATCAACCAGTTCTTCCAGATGCTCCCTTTGATCTTCCAGTTTCCGCTCGATATTTTTTCGCGCAGTGATGTCGCGAATGACGCCGGTAACGAAGTAGTTGCCCTCGGGGATCCGCCAGCGGGCCAGCGACAGCTCCAGCGGAAACTCGCTGCCATCCTTGCGCAGGCCGACCAGTTCGACGGGGTTGCCCATGACGTGCGGCTCACCGCCGGCACTCACCCGGCTCATGCCGGCCTCATGCCGATCACGGAAGCGGTCCGGCATCAGGAAGGTCAGCGACCGGCCGATGGCCTCGGTCTCCGAATAGCCGAACGTGTGCGCGGCGCTGGGATTCCATTTGATGATCTTCCCCGAATTGTCGGCGGTGACGATGGCGTCGTGGGCCGATTCGGATACGGCACGGAACAGCGCCTCGCTCTCGCGCAACGCATCTTCGCGTTGTCCCAGTGTTGTCAGCAGGCGATTGAAGCCACCGATCAGCTCGCCGATTTCATCCTGCCGGGTGACTGGCAAGGATTGCGGAAACCGGGTTGCATCCGCCTCGGTGCTCAGCGCTTTCGTGGCAGCCATCATCGGGGAAAGTTGATGCCTTAACAACCGCGACGTTACCCACCAGGCCAGACCGCCGGCCAGCAGGGTCGTGAGGATCATGGCCGCCAGCATGCGCATCTGTATTGCGTGAATCGGCGCAAAGGCTTCGTCGGCGGGCAATACGGCGACGATGAACCAGCCGGCAACGGGGATGCTCCTGGCCGCCGACACCTCCTCCACGCCACGGGAGCTGGTGGCAATGCCGTAGCCTTCGTAGCCCTGCATGTACCTATCGTGCATCGGATTGATGCCCGCGGCGGGCAAGGGCTGCATGATGCGGCTCTTGTCCGTGGCGGTGACAAACAGCTTGTGCTGCGGCGCGATCAGCAAGTAGCCGCCGGTCTTGCCGTAGTGGTTCGCTGCAAGCTTGTCGAGAAAGTTGGGAGTGCCGAGGTTGACCGTTCCCACCAGGGTGCCGATCACTCTGCCCTGGGAAGTGCGAATGGGCACGACGATGCTGAATATCGGTGCACCCAGCTTCTTTCCCATGGCCGGCCGGCCAATCACCGCCTTGCCCTCCTTGAGCGGAATCGAGACAGAATCCCGGTCGATGTAGTTGGTGCCGATGCGACCGGCCGACGCCGGTACATCGGCAATCGCCGTGCCGTCGGCGCCGGTGACGAAGACACCGCCGTTAAACAGGTTCTGAAGCAGCGGACGCTGTTCCAGCCGTGCTTGCAGGGCGACCGGATTACCCATCAACTGCGCGTCAAACTCCGTGGCAATTCGCTCAAGCGCGGCCAACCTGCTGCTCAACTCTTCATTGATGCCTGCCGCAACGAGAGAAACCATGGTGAACTGCTGCGCGCCCAACTGGTGCTGCATATCCTCGCGCAGCATCCGGCCGCCATAAAGTGTCAGCGACCCGATACTGATCACGACAATCGCCAGCGTGAGCAGGGTCACCCTTGACTTGAGCGACCGCGGCCGGAAAAAACTGCTGGCGGCGGCTCGAATCGACGTGATATTTTTCATGATCAGTCTGTTCTCCTTGTCGTTGGATCGGCAATGGCCATCATGTTCTGGGCCTCGGGAGGCTGCCGGCGCGAGCGGAATAGTCGTCGAGCGCGGCTTCAACTTCTGTAAAGACGGCCAGCGCGGCGTGCGCTGCTTTTTCGCGTTGCGCGGCATCGGGACAAGCCTGCTCGGCAAAGGTCAGGAACTCGTTCCAGCGGGAGGTCTCCTCCTCGCCGTAGCCATGGAAAAAGCGCCCGCCGTGGTCAGCGGTGACGCCTAGCCGACTGGCCTGGATCTGACGTGAAATAACCTGCCCGCCGAGGGTCGCGCCTTCGATGACATAGAGCACGCCGACCAGTTCGGCCTGATCCTCGATCCGGATCGGCAGAAACTCGCGTTTAGGCCGCCAGAAGGCATCTTCCGGATCAATGTGAAAGCTATCCACCAAGTCCTGCCGCAGCCAGCCATGCTTGCGCCGGGGTATGTAGTCGAATCCGCTCTTGAGCCGCTCCGACGCACTCTCGATTAGCGCTTCCATGGCGCAGTATAAATGGTAATAGGCCGACAGGACGAGCCAGTAACTCCGCAGTGGATAGCCCGGTTGCGTCAAGCCCTCCAGCAGCCCGTGTTTGTTGAGGCTCTCATGTGCGGCTTGGGTGCGCGCGCGCAGAAACTGGTGCACCGAATCAGGCTGTGTTTGCATCAGCCCAGCGCCAGGGCCGAGGACAGCAACCGCATATGAAAACGAATCGATCCCGGTTTCATGGCGTCGCTCCCCGCATACGCAAATTGAGGACAAACGTCTCCCGGCTATCTGTCATCCACCGCGACAAGTAGATTTCGATGCCAAACACGTGGCCGTGCGCATGCAGCGCCTCGAATTTCCGCCATTCCTTGTCCGCACAGAGACGGAGCAACTGTCTGGCGTCGTCACCCGGAGAATTTCCCTCGAAAAGAACGCCTACGACAAGTTCTGAAATCCGCCTGCCCATCAATCGGCCCGGGCTTTCCCCAAACAGGGTTTCCGCGGCGATACCGCTACCGCAGATCCTTCCTCGCCGATCCAGCATCAATGTGCATTGCTCGCCGCTGTCAGCCGGATTCCTGACGGATGGCTTGGTGGCAGGGTTCGGCGGAGCGGAGTGCTGCACGCTTGCTTCTTGCACGGCCATGATGGAAGCCCCTTGCTCGAAGGACTGTCAGCGTGATCACCACAGCTGTCGTCCAATGTCGGCGGGCAGACCTGCTGCCCGGAAGCCCCCATGGTGGAGGCATTCGACTGACAAGGAAATCGGGGAATCCCTGATATTGAGAAATGTAGTTGCTGGCAGCAGCGCAGCGCCGTACCGCCAGCACCGACTTTAACGGGATCGGCAGTGCGAGGAGATGCAGGCTGACGCGGGCTGAGAATCTTGCGCTGGCGTGTTGGGGGGCTTTCGTTCTCGACGATGCACTGGTATTCGGGAATCTATTTCGACGGTGCTGTCAATTTCCCCCGGATCCAGGCCGGAAACAGTTGCCAGGGCAGCGCGCGATGCCCCCCCGGCAGATCGCGTACCGCCCCGGCGCGGCAAACAATCACCCCCTCGTCATGCGCCTCACTACCCGCGACCTTCAGAAAGCGGGTCAGCGGTTCGATATGCCCTGAATTGGGCGTGGCAGTCAGCTTGATCTCCACGGCCTGCAATTTGCTGCCGATGGCAATCAGCAAATCGACTTCCAGTCCATCATGGGATCGCCAGAAGTACATGTCCGGTTTGCGACCGAGCGCCATGAATGCCTTGGCCGTTTCGGTGACAATCCAGCCCTCGAACAGGGGGCCGCCAAGCGGGCCGGAAAGCGCTGAGTCGGCATCGGGTTGGCGAGTCAGCAGGCTGACCAGCGCGGAGTCGTAAAAGTAGAATTTCGGCGTCTTGACGACGCGCTTGCCGTAGTTGCGATACCACGGTGGCAGGAAGTGGGCAATGTACGAGGCTTCCAGTATTCCACCCCACGACTTGACGGTGGGTTGGCTGATGCCCAGCTCGCGCGCCAGATCGGCGGCATGAAATTCCTGCGAATGCCGCGCCGCAGCCAGGGTCAGGAACTGGCTGAACGTGCGCAAATCGGGAACATTCCGGATCTGCCTGACGTCACGCTCGATGTAGGTGGAAATATAGCTGCGCAGCCAAAGATCGCGTCGATCGGGGTGCATCGCCGGAATCGGGTAGCCGCCCGTCCATAGCGATTCTTCGAGTTTGTTGCGAGGGTATTCGCCGTGACAGAAGGGCGGCAGTTCAAGAATGGCCACCCGACCGGCCAGGGATTCACTGACGTCGCGCATCAGGCCAAACTGCTGCGATCCGGTGAGCAGCCATTGGCCACAGCGCGCAGGTTTGGCATCAATGCGCATCTTCAGGTACGGCAACAGAGATGGGACGTACTGGATCTCATCCAGAATCAGACGGCGATCCTTGAAGCGCGCAAGAAATCCGGCCGGGTCGAGCAGCGCAAAGTCGCGCTCGATAGGGTCGTCGAAACTGACGTACTCGACATCAGCGCCGGCCTCGTGACGCAGGAAGGTGGTTTTGCCCGACTGACGTGGCCCGGTGACGAGAACGGCCGGGAAGCCGGCGAGTGCGTCGCGTAGGGTAGGTGCGAGGTCGCGTTGCTGATACATGCTGACAATATTAAAAGCAGATTTTAGTTTTGTCAAAGCCGGGATCAGCCCTACAGCGGTACGATGCCCTGGCGTATGGCGTAATGCACCAGTCCCGCCACATCATGTATGTCCAGACGCTCCATGATTTGCGCCCGAAAGGTTTCGATCGTCTTCACGCTGAGGTCGAGTTGAGCGCCGATATCCTTGGTGCTGTGTCCTTCGGCGATGAGTTTCAGCACCTGAAGCTGTCGCGCAGTCAGGGTATCGAGTGGCGATTCATGTGCGGTTCGGTCGACGTACTCCGCGAGGGCTGTCCTCGATATTGATGAGGACAGCCATGTGTCGCCGCGCATCACGGCGTTCAGTGCCAGCGGCAGCTCCTCGGGTGCGACATCCTTCAGCATGTAGCCGGCGGCGCCCAGTTGCAGTGCGCGCACCACATGTTCTTCGCTGCTGTGCATCGACAGGATGATGACTTTCAGGGCGGAGTGCTGGCCGCTGATCCGCTCCAGCACAACAAGCCCGGACATTCCGGGCATGACCAGATCCAGAAAAAGCACATCCGGAATGAGCTCGTGCACCAGACGGATCGCCGCTTCGCCATCGCTCCCTTCGCCAACGACCTCGACCTCCGGCAGTTCACGCAGCAAGGCACCTATCCCGGCCCGGACCAGCTGATGGTCATCGACCAGCACCACTCTTATGGCGCGGGACGTGGTCATGGCAAGAGAAAGGCGGCACGGATTTCGGTGCCTCGTCCGGGCGAGGAGTCGACTTCAAGGCGGCCGCCCATGGCGGCAACGCGTTCGCGCATGCCGATCAATCCCAGCGAGCGCGAATTGTCCGGCACGAGGTAATGCCGGGTGACATCGAAGCCGATGCCGTTGTCTTGCAGGGTCAGCACGACCTTGGTGCCCACACGATTCAAACCGACCTCCAGCTTGCTTGCCCGGGCGTGCTTCAGAACATTGGTCAGCGCTTCCTGGGCCACCCGGAAGCAGCACAGCTCAAGCGCTTCCGGCAAACGCTCATCGCCCAGATTGCCGCTTAACACCACCTCCAGTCCGGCCGGCCGGGCGACTTTGTCCAGATGCCAGCGCAGCGACGACATCAAGCCCAGGTCGTCAAGCTGTGCGGGGCGCAGGCGATAGGCGATCGCGCGCACATCGCCCATCAGCTGCTCGGTCGCCTCGCTGGCTTGTCGCAGGCACTCGGTGGCCAGCCCGTGACTGCAGTTTTGCTGCACGCGCCGGAGCATCAGCTTGAGTGCGGTCAGGGATTGACCGACATCATCATGAAGCTCTCGCGAAAGACGGGTTCGCTCCTCCTCCTGCGTGCTCAGCGACTGTTTGGCCAGCGCCTCCAACTGACGTCGCTGGCGTTCAGTCAGGTCTTTCACATGGGCCAGACAGTAAAGCGGGACGTGGGTACTGCTGCGCACCAGCGACACGGAGCTCTGTACGACATAGACATGGCCATCCTTGTGCACCTGTTCCTGCTGAACAGAAAACTCGCCAATCTCTCCGCACGCAATCCTTGCAAACAGGGCGATCTCTTCATCCGCCGTGGACGCGTGCGGCGCCAGATCGCCCAGACGATGGCCGATGATCTCGTCATCGGCGTAGCCGGACATCCGGCAAAAGGCGGCGTTGGCCTTGAATACATGGCCGTCCAGCTGGCACAGCAGCATGCCGATCGGCGACTGGGCGAATGCCTGGCGGAACCGCTCCTCATTCTCGTGCAAAGCGGCGAGCGCCTCATGGCGCGCCGTGATGTCGATGAAGGTCGCAATCGCGGCATCCGGTGTGTCGCTGCCTTTGGCAAAAATCGGCGTTGAATTGATGCTGATCCAGCGCAAGCCACGCGCCGGGGCATGGATGCCCATCACCTGATTGCGCAGCGCGCGGCCCGTCCTCAGTGTGACCATCGCCGGATGCTGGTCGCCGGGGAAGGGCGCGCCGTCCTCGAAGACCGCTCGCCAGCGCGGATCGGCGGACACTCGTCCGAGAATCTCGTCCCGCGTCAGGCCGAGTATTTCCTCGGCCGCCGGATTGGCATCGATCACTTCGCCGTTCCTGCCGTGCAAGACAAAGCCTTCCGCCATGGCGGAAAACATGTTGTGCAACTGCTCCTGGGAAGACGTCAAGGCAAGCTCGACCTGCTTCCGCTCGGTTATGTCGTAAAGTGTAATCAGGAGACTACCGTCAAGCCACGAACCCAGCGGCGATGCGGAAGCCAGCACGGTTCGCTCGTCACCCTCCTTCGCCGTGATCCGCAGTTCCAGCGGTTCAAATGCGGCATGGGTGCGCCGGGATGTTTCCAGGCGGGCCTGCCACGTGGCCGCAACCCACTGGCGATATTCCGGATCGGGGTAGGCCTTGGGCCACCATTCTTCCAGGGACGGAATTTCCGCCAGACTGTAGCCAAACGTAGCAGTGAACGCGGTGTTCAGATACGTAATGTTGAGTTGCGTGTCGTTCACCGCGCTGGGCACCGGGGACGCTTCAAGGATCGCGCGAAAGCGTTGTTCTGACTCGCGCCGCGTTTCTTCAAGACGTTGCTGATCCAGATATTCCGCATACTGGCGGCGCAAGACATAACGGTAGGCAGCAAATCCGCCGAGCAGCAGGAACAGCAGCGCCAGGTAGGTTCCACTGACCGTCTTCAACCATAGCCCGCGTATCTCCGACATGGGCATGGCGATGAACAGGGTCACCGGGGAATTCGGCAAACGCTGAAACGCGGTCAGAAAGTCCGGACCGTCCAGACTGCTGGGTCCTTGCACATGCCCACGCTCCGGGAATCCGTGCTGCTGAAGGTAATTGATGAGCGCGCCGGTTCTTGGCTTTCCGTAGATATGTTCCAGAGGCTGACTGGCCGGAACAGGATAGCGGCTCAACAGGAAGCCGTTGTCGCGCATGAGCCCGATCGCCGCTTTGCTCGTGATGGGTGCGTCCATCCAGAACGAGCGCAGGTGCTCCTGGGGCAAATTGGCGCTGACGATGTAGCGCAAATTTCCTTGGGAATCCTTGATGGCGTAGCGGACAGGAACAATCACCACTTTGCTGACGGCGCCAACCAGTGGTTGCCCGATTCCCGAAGGCTTTCCCTGTTTCAGTTCTTCGATGAAACTGATGAAGGACATTTCATTGGCGAGCGACACACGCGTGGTGCCGGGCGGGTTCTTCGCCGTCAGCAGCACGTCGCCATCGGCCTGGATGAGTGTGACGTTGAACAACTCGGGACGGATCTCCTTGAACCGCTTGACCCGCACATAGGCTTGTTCGAGATCAATGCGCCCATCGATCTTGGGCAAGTCTTCGCCAAGGCTCTTCAGGTCGCTTTCCAGATGCGTCAAGTAGCTGTCGATCGCCCTGGCTTCCAGCGTTGTAATGGTGGTCAGTTCATTGATCGACTGGGCCATTTGACCCGTCCATGAATACCAGGAAATTGCCACCGCATAGACAAGCAGCAAGCCCGCCAGAATTCCGGCACTGCGTTTCAGATTGCCGACAATAGGCGGATCGGCCGTGCGGAGATTTTGCTGCAGGGCGTGCTGGTCAGATTTCATCAGCGTCCTTGGGTGTCAGCCAGACGTGGGGGCTGCGTTGGACATCAGTGTAGCTCCCCGGCTCGGGGTCGGGTGCGAGATGTCTGACGACTGCAGCTCATTCGCACCCGAGAGGTTCGATTTTGGCCATGACCAGCAGGCAGGCTGTTTCAAATGGACGCGAGCATCCGCAAGGCTCGCCCTACGCTGGCCCTGGGTCTGTGGTCATTTCATTGAATGGCGGCAATGCAGCCGACACCGGCCGTACAAAACACTGGCTTTCTCGGCTCGCGAATGGCTCTTCATGGCCGGGGGCCGACCGCCAGCAAATCCTACCCACCGTCCGTTCCCGCTGCACTTCTGCCCGTCAGGCTGAAGAGTTGATCACCCTCGTGCTAATGGCCGCTTCAGAGCGTTGCCCGAAATGAATGGCCGCATTGGAGCAGAAATTCCAGTGGCAGGTT
>JAIFMO010000033.1 GCA_020048435.1 Sulfuritalea sp. | reverse complement strand
GCTGGAACGGCAGAACGTGCCGAGGATGCATCGACCGTCTACGCTAACCCGGCCGGTATGACCCGGTTGGCCGGCGACCAGATGGTGCTTGGCGGGCAGGTCTTGTACGGCAAGGCCAACTACGATCTCGATGGCACGGGACTCCTGCCCGGCGGCAACCCCGACAACGCTATCGGCTGGCTACCCGGCGCGAGCGCCTTCTATAGCCACAGCATCAACGATCGACTCAAGGTAGGCATTGCCGCTTACGGCAACTTTGGCCTGGCACTGGATTTCGGGAATGACTGGGCAGGCAAGAATCTGGCCGACAAGGCGGCACTGATGGCGCTGACCTTCCAGCCGACCATCGCTTATCGCATCGATGACCAGTGGTCACTGGGGGCCGGCGTGACTGCCAACTACGGGTTCATGAAAATCGAACGCGTCGCCATTGGCGGCGGCAACCGCAAGGAGGATGATGGTGACTGGGCCTATGGCGCCCGTCTCGGGGTCATGTACGAACCCTCCCCATCCACCCGCTTCGGCCTGGTGTGGAACAGCAAGACCGAATACAACTTCGACGTCGATACCACCGTGCGCGGGATTCGTCCTGGCGTGAATCACAGTCTGCCTATCTCCGCCGAGGTTCCCGCCCCGCAGCAGGTCATGGGCAGTGCCTACCATCGACTGAGCGACCGCTGGGCGGTGATGGGCAACCTCGGCTGGCAGGACTGGAGCGAATTCGGCAACACGACGCTCGAGGTCAATGGCGGGACGACGACCAGTAGCATGCAAGTCCAGGACACCTGGCATGCGGCTTTCGGCGCCCAATACGCCTACAACGCCACGACCAAAGTGAATGCCGGTATCGCCTACGACACCAGTTTCTACAAGCACCAGAAACAGACTTCGTTTGCCTTGCCGGGTGGGGATACCTGGCGCCTGGGAACCGGTGTGCAATACACCCTGTCGCCGCAGTCGGAGCTTGGCGTAGCCATCGAGTACGCCCATGCCGAGGGAAGTTCCGATCCAAGCAGACTGCTCAGCGGCGCATACGACAAGGTGGAAATGCTCTTCATGTCGGTGCATTACACGCAGCGGTTTTGAAGGCCATTCCCGTCGTCCTGCCAGCGCCGACTTTTTGCTTGATAGCCCTGCGCTGCCGCCTTTGCATTTTGCGTCAGTGATGTTTTGCGGTGTTTCCGTATCCGTATATGATGTTGCGCACGCTGAGGCGCGTTCCCCTAACTTTTCGTTTGGAGATAAAACTAGATGAAAACTCGTTTGGCAATGGTTCCAATGCTTCTTCTGGCGGCCGCACTGACGGCCGGACCGACCTGGGCGCAGACCAGCAAACCCCAGAATTCAGGATTCCTCGGCGACTACTCGAAACTGACTGCCGCAGCCGATCGCCCCGGCGTCATGTTTTATGTCGATAAGACCGGTGACTACCGGCCCTATACCAAGGTGATGTTCGATCCGGTGGAAGTGGTGCTGGTGCCGAACTCGGATTACAAGGGTGTGCAGCCCGATGCGTTGAAACGCATGACTGACAGCTTTTCCGCTGCTTTCACCAAGGTCCTCGCGCCGGATTATCAGGTGGTTACCGCGCCGGGCCCGGATGTGTTGCGCGTGCGCACGGCCATCACCGGCGTCCAGCCGGCGCCGACCGATATGAGTGTTACCGACTTCATCCCGATCAAGGCCCTGTTCAATGCGGCACGCTCTGCTGCGGGCGAATCTCCCCGCGTTGTAGAAATGATGGTCGAGATCGAGATTCTCGACGCGCAAGGCAAACGCGTTGCCGCCGCTACCGCGACACGCAAGGGCGAGCAGAAGCTGGCGCAGGGTGCCCAGGTGACGTGGAAAGACTTGGAGCCGATCGCTCAACACTGGGCCAAGGGCTTCCGGCAGCGGCTTGATGAACTGCGCGGCGTTGCATCCAAATAACTGACGGTTGAGTGAATATATGAAACGCATCATGCAAATTGCCGCAGGGGCTGCCTTGCTTTCCCTGGCCGGCGTGGCTGCAGCGCAGAAGCCTATCGTTTATCCGGCTAACGGCCAAAGCGCCCAGCGACAGAACCAGGATGATGGCGAGTGCTATGTCTGGTCCAAGCAGAATACCGGCATCGATCCTGCCGCTGTGGCTGCAGCACCCGCGCCGGCGCAGCAGTCTGGTCCGGCGGTGGGGGGCGGTGAGCGCGCGCGGGGTGCTCTGCGCGGTGCTGCGGTCGGCGGCATTATCGATGGCGGCGACGGTGCCGGCAAGGGTGCTGCCCTGGGTGTCGTGGCCGGAGGCGTGAGAGCGCGCAACAACCAGAAATCCCAGAATGCTCAGGCTCATCAGCAATCCCAAGCGCAAAAACAGGGGTCAATGGACACTTTTTACCGCGCCTATGGCGCCTGCATGTCAGGGCGCGGCTATTCAGTCAAGTAAATGCCTGACGGAAATCAGCTGATTGCTTGCCACGAGTGCGATCTGCTGCAGCACGAAGTGGCTCTGCCGGAGGGCGGGGTGGCACGTTGCCGGCGCTGTGGGGGGCTGTTGTATCGCAGTCATCCGCGCGGCCTCGAGCGTGCTCTGGCCTATACGCTCGGGGCGCTGGTGCTGTTCGTGATCAGCAATACCTTCCCCATCGTCGGCCTGGAAGTCAATGGCGATTTGATCCAGGCAACCCTGCTGGGCACCGTGAGCATGTTGTATCGAGATGGCATGTGGCTGGTTGCTGCGCTGTTGCTGTTCACGACGGTGCTCGCGCCGCTGGTCCATCTGCTGGCCATGCTGTACGTATTGCTGCCGCTGCAATTCGGCGCGCTGCCACGCAGTCCGGAACTCGTCGTTCGCGTGCTGACTGAGGTCAAGCATTGGGGGATGGTCGAGGTCTTCGTGCTCGGCGTATTGGTCTCGCTGGTCAAACTCGCCGATCTTGCGAAGATCGTTCCCGGCGTCGCACTGTGGTCGTTCGGCGGGCTGATGATTCTGTTTACGGCTGCCAGCATCGCCTTCGATCCCCGTCAGATATGGCTAAAAATGGAGCACGCGTCTTGAGCGAAGTGACTGCCGCCCACCACGGTTTGTCTCTCTGCCATGGGTGCGGCTTGCTGACGCGTACCGGCCACCATCATGCAGGCTACTGCCCGCGTTGCGGCGCCGGCGTGCATCCGCGCAAGCCGGACAGTATTGCCCGTACCTGGGCCTTCATCGTTGCCGCCGCGATCATGTACATTCCGGCGAACGTGCTGCCGATCATGATCACCGACTCCGTCTTTGGCGCGCAGGCCGACACGATCATGAGCGGCGTCGCCTACCTGTGGCACCATGGTTCCTGGCACCTGGCACTGATCGTCTTTATCGCCAGCGTGGCGGTGCCGATGCTCAAGCTGATGGCACTGATTGTCCTCGTTGTTTCGGTGCAGCGCCGCTCGGCATGGGACCCGCTGCAGCGCACCAAGCTGTATCGCATCGTCGAGCTGGTGGGCAAGTGGTCGATGCTTGATATTTATGTGGTTGCCCTGATGGTCGCCCTGGTGCAGTTGAAGGCGCTGGCGACGATCAGCGCCGGGCCGGGCGCGGTGGCTTTCGGCGCCGTGGTCGTATTGACAATGTTTGCAGCGATGAGTTTTGATCCGCGTCTTATCTGGGACTCAATGGAGAATAACGATGGTTGATGTTTCACCCAAGCTGGGCGATCTGCCGGAGGCCATGGTGGCCCCCAAACCCCGTGGCACCTTGGCGCTGGTCTGGCTGGTGCCCCTGATTGCCTTGTTGATCGGCGGCTGGTTGGCGGTGACAACCATCCTCGCGAAGGGGCCGACGATCACGATCACCTTCAAGAACGCCGAAGGCATCGAAGCTGGCAAGACCAAAATCAAGTACAAGGACGTCGAGATCGGCAAGGTGACGCAAGTGTTACTGACCGAAGACCTCAAGGAGGTCGTCGTCACTGCCGAACTGGTGAAGAACGTTACCCGCCACCTGGTTGAGGACACGACGTTCTGGGTCGTCCGGGCGCGTGTTTCCGGCGGCAGCGTTTCCGGCCTTGGCACACTGCTGTCTGGCGCGTATATCGGGGTTGATGTCGGCAAGTCGGCAAAAAAACAGCACGATTTCAAAGGGCTGGATGTGCCTCCCGTCGTGCAGATCGACACCCCGGGTCGCGAGTACGCCTTGCACAGCGATGACCTGGGCTCGCTCGATGTCGGCTCGCCGGTTTTCTTCCGTCGCCTGCAGGTCGGACAGATCAAGAGCTACGAGCTCGACAAAGACGGCAACGGCGTCTCGCTCAAGGTCTTCGTCAATGAGCCCTACGACAAGTTCGTCACGACCAATACGCGTTTCTGGAATGCGAGCGGCGTCGATCTGCAACTCGATTCCAGCGGGATCAAGTTGCAGACGCAATCGATGGTGTCGATCATGCTGGGCGGCGTCGCTTTCGGCACGCCCCCGGATTCCTATGAACGACCGGCTGCCGACGCCAACCGGGAATTCAGCCTGTTTGCCAACCATGAGGCGGCGATGAAGAATCCGGAAACGGAAATCGTCAAGGTGGCCATGATCTTCAAGGAGTCCGTGCGTGGCCTGGCGCCGGGCGCTCCGTTGGACTTCCGTGGCATCGAAATCGGTGAGGTTACCGCATTGAATGCCGACGTGGATCCGGTCAGCAAGGAAGTCAACATTGTCGCCTATGCCAATATTTATCCTGAGCGCCTGCGTTCCCGTGTGCGCGGCAATGTTGCGCTCAGTCGCAAAATTCTCGGCGGCGATGCCACACACGCTAATCCTGCATCAGCCATTGAACTGATGGTAGAGAGGGGCTTGCGGGGACGACTGCAAACCGGCAATCTGCTGACAGGCCAGCTGTTTATCGGGTTCGATTTCGTCAAGGATGCGCCCAAGGCATCGGTTGATCGATCACAGACCCCGCCGGTATTGCCAACATTACCGAGCAGCATGACTGCCCTGCAACAATCCCTTGCCGGCATCATCAAAAAGATTGACGGTATGCCACTTGAGCAGATCGGCGCCAACCTCGAGCAGACTTTGAAGAATGCCAGCATCCTGATGAAACGGCTCGATAGCGAGCTGACTCCGGAAGCGACCAAGACCTTGGCCGAAGCGAGTCAGACGCTGAAATCGATGGAACGCCTGCTGGCGGCCGAATCCCCGTTGCAGCAGGATGCACGCGAGGCGATGCGCGAATTGACGCGCACCGCGCAGGCTTTCCGCGTCCTTGCCGACTATCTCGAACGTCATCCGGAAGCCTTGCTCCGTGGCAAACAGGAGGATCAACAGTGAAGCCGATTCCCACCATTTCCTTCGTTTTTCTTTCAGGACTGCTGCTGGCCGGTCTCACTGGTTGTGCCAGTTCTCCTCCTGCGCGTTTTTACACGCTTGAGGCGCGCGCAGTTGCCACGCCGGCGGCCGGCAAGGCCGACTACAACGTACTGGTCGGGCCGGTCACCATCCCCGACCTGGTGGATCGGCCGCAGATGGTGCTGCGCGTTGATGCCAGCCGCGTCACCATTGCCGAGCAGGCCCGCTGGGCCGAACCGCTCAAGATCGCAATCGCCCGTGCGCTGGCAGGCAACCTAGGGCAATTGATTGACGGTGCGCGGGTGGCGACTTACCCGCAAGCCACGGGTTCGCCCGCCGATTATCAGATTTTCGTCGATGTGCAGACCTTTGATGCGGCGCTCAGTGGCGGATCGACCATCGAACTGATCTGGACGGTCAAGTCCGGCAAGAGCAAGGCCGAAAAGGCCGGACGCTCGGTTATCCGTGAGGCAGCGAGTGGCAGTGATCACGCGGCACTCGTCGCCGCCCACGAAAAAGCTTTGGCGGCGATCAGCCGCGAAATTGCGGCGGCAGTGCGCGATATGGCTGCGTCAGCGCCTGCCAGCAGCAAGCCCCAGTAATTACCCAACGATTTACCAACCAGAAAGGGAATACCCATGCAAAACCTCTCCGCATCACTCAAGCAGTTTCTGTTTGCCGCTGTTCTCTCGTTGTTGGCCATGGGGCCGGCTCTGGCTGCCGATAGCGGTCACCTCGACGAGGACGTCAATGCGGCCCTCCAGTCCTTGTATGACGGTTCACCAACCGCCAAGGCGCTGGGTGACAAGGCGAAAGCCATTCTGGTATTCCCCAACGTTACCAAAGCTGGTTTTGTAGTCGGCGCACAAGGCGGCGAGGGCGCACTGCTGAAGAGCGGCAAGACGGCGGGTTACTACAATACGCGGGCTGTCTCGGTCGGCCTGCAGGCTGGTGCGCAATCCTTCGGCTACGCCATGTTTTTCATGAGCGACAAGGTGTTGAAGGATTTCGAGAAAAGCAAGAACTGGCAAATTGGTGTCGGCCCGACGGTTGTCGTCGTCGACTCCGGCATGGGCAAGGATATTTCGACCCTGACGGCCAAGGCTGACATCTACGCCATGATTTTCGACCAGAAAGGCCTGATGGCCGGTGTCGGCATCCAGGGCTCGAAGATCACCAAGCTGGGTCGCTGATTACGGCGTTGGTTGTTGTACCGGCGCCGGGGCTGCTTGCAGCCCGGTGTCGGGCATGATCCTGACCGGCACGGGTGCCGTGACGTCAAGGTGGACGTCACGCTGCGGGTAGGCAATGACAATGCCTTTTGCTGTGAAACTGCCCTCGATCATGGCGCGCAAGTCGCTGGCTACCTGTCGTGAAACGCTGCCGGCGCCGACGTCGAGCCAGTAGTAGACAGAAAAAATCATCGCATCGCTGGCAAAATCCTCGAACAGCACTTCCGGCGCCGGTTGCTTGAGCACCTTGCCATGGCGCCCGGCAATTTCTTCGAGCAGTTGGGTGACGGTGCGCACCGCAGAGCCGTAGGCGACCCCGACCTTGACATTGAAGCGCACGCGACCGGTAGTGAGGGTCCAGTTGGTCAGGTTCTGCTCGATGAAGGTACTGTTCGGAATGATCGTCTCGATGCCATTGACGTCGGTGATCGTCGAGGCGCGCAGGCCAATGTTGGTGACGTTGCCACGGATACCCCCCACTTCGACGAGGTCGCCGATACGGAACGGCCGCTCGCCGAGCACCATCAGGCCGCTGATCAGATTTTTCAGCAGGGTCTGCATGCCGAACCCCAGGCCGAGGACAATCGCTCCGCCGAGGAAGGCGAAGACGGTGAGGGGGATCTTCACCCAGAATAGCGCGAGGATGACGAGAATGACCATTTCTGCCGCCATCAGCCAGCGGCGCAGGATGGCGGCATGGGTCGGCTGCCAGCCGAAGTGGCGAATCAGCAAGCGTTCGCTGAGGCGTGCGATCACGATGGCCAGTGCGTAGCCGATGGCGATCAGCAAAAGGGCATTGAGGATCTTGCCGACCGTGATGCTGCGCTTGCCGCCGACCAGCTTGCCATCGACCTCGATCGTATCCTCGATGGCCAGCAGCTCGAAGTTCCAGAATGCTGTGGCGTAAGCGGCGGCGGAGATTCTCCAGTCCTGGCGGCGTTCCGTCAGCGAGCGGTGGCTGCTGCTGCCACCAAATTCGACAAGTGTCTGCTGGGTCAGGGTCAGGTTCGCATCAAGTCCTGCCAATGTCCGCTGGAGGCCATTGGCACGCTCACCGAAGGTCTGTTGCATCTCGCGCAGGTGGCTGTTTTGTGCAGATAGCTCGGAGTTTTCCATGCGCGCCTCGATTTCGATGACGCGGTTGTTAGCCCGGTTGAGCATCTGTTCGAATTGTTTTTTCTGTGCCGCCAGAAAATCCAGAAACTTTTCTGCAGTTTCACGAGCCTGCTGACGGCTGCGGGCGTCCTGCTTCTGATGGCCAGTAAAACGCGCTTCCCAGAGTACTCCCCTGATCCTGAGGGTATCGATCACTTCACGCCGCCGCTCGATAAGCGCACTGGCCGTATCCGCACGCGCCTGTTTCAGGTCGGCATCCTGTTCGAGGCGATACAGGCGGGCCAGGTACTGCGCCTCTGTTTCGCCTCTCTTCCCCCCCGTGGCCCTGAGTAATTCACTGGCTTTGCGGGCCTCCCTGGCGGTCGTCTGGAGTTGCGCGAACTCCCGTGCCAAACGGTCGACTTCGGCGATCAGCACATCGCGCTCAGTGGTGAGTGAAGTGCGTACCTGTGCCATATCCTCTTCGGAAAACTGTGTCGCGGCGGCAACTTGATCACGCTTGCGCTCAGCCAGATCAAGATCCAGTTGCGCAATGGCGATTTGTTCGTCAAGCAATTGCCGCATGGTTTCCTGATGACTGATTACAGTTTCCGCAACGCGCACCATCAAGCTTGCCGATTCCCGTTCCCAGGCAATTTGCACCTGGTCTGCTTCCGCGCGCATGCGCTCGGCCTTTTCGGTGACTTGTCGCAGCTCCTGCTGGGCAAGCTTGAGGCGATCGCGTGTGTCGTCAGAAGTCTGTTGCAGTAATTGCTTGCGCCCCTGCAGGCCTTCCAGTTCGACGCGGGCCGCATGATGTTCTGCGCGCAATCGGTCAGCCAGCAAAATCGAGTAAGGCGGCTTTTCGGGCAGGCCGGTCCAGGCGCCCACTTCCTTCTCGACGGCGACACGCTTCTTGCGCGTCTCGTCAAGTTTCTCAAGATCCGCCATGTATTGCACGAGGGTGCGTACCAGGTACGCGATACGGATATGGCGTTGTTGCAGCAAGCGTACTTCAGTGCCGGGCGGCGCCCCAGCACTCAAGCCCCCCAGCCCATCCAGCATCTCGAGCAGTTTGCGTTCGCTGGCAAGCCGTTCGCCCAGTTCGGCTAGTTTGGTTGCCGTGTCAGGCGCCTGGCTGGGGGGTGCGGAAGTTGCTGCTTCGCTGCGGGGCGTAGCCGCGCCGAGCCCGGCAATGCCCGGTATCTGGGCCAGCGCCAGGCCGCAGAGCAGCCATGCCGCCACAGCGAGCATTCCGGCGCGGTAACGTGTAACAGACATGCGATTTATGTTCAAGCGAAGCGCGTGTCGAGGCCGGCTTCGGCCATCTCGGCAGCGCGTAGCTGCGCCTTCGCCTTGTTCAGCGTTTCCTGCCATTCGC
>JAIFMO010000005.1 GCA_020048435.1 Sulfuritalea sp. | reverse complement strand
GTTGCCAGCTACAAAAACAAAAAAGCCCGTGAAATCACGGGCTTGTTTTGGTCTATTGCCAGTCGCTGCTAGCGGTTGCCAGACGCCAAATTATTCCCACTCTATGGTCGCTGGCGGTTTGCCGGAGATATCGAACACGACGCGATTGATGCCGCGTACTTCGTTGATGATGCGATTGGATACCTTGCCAAGCAGATCGTAGGGAAGCTGCGCCCAGCGCGCGGTCATGAAATCCTGAGTTTCGACGGCACGCAGCGCGACGACGTATTCGTAAGTACGACCGTCGCCCATGACGCCGACGCTTTTCACCGGCAGGAACACCGCGAAGGCCTGCGATGTCTTGTCGTACCAGTCGGCGGCGCGCAATTCGTCGATGAAGATGGCGTCCGCACGGCGCAGCAGGTCGGCGAACTCCTGCTTTACCTCGCCGAGGATGCGCACACCCAGGCCGGGGCCAGGGAAGGGATGGCGATAGACCATTTCGTGCGGCAATCCAAGCGCGATGCCCAGTTCGCGCACCTCGTCCTTGAACAGCTCACGCAAGGGCTCGCACAGCTTGAGGTTCAAGGTTTCGGGCAGGCCACCGACATTGTGGTGGCTCTTGATGGTGTGCGCTTTTTTGGTCTTGGCGCCCGCTGACTCGATCACGTCCGGGTAGATGGTGCCCTGCGCCAGCCAGCGGGCGTTGGGCAACTTTTTGGCCTCAGCCTGGAACACCTCGACGAACTCGCGGCCGATGATGCGGCGCTTCTGCTCGGGATCGGTGACGCCGGCCAGATGGCCCATGAACTGCGCCGAGGCATCGACGTGAATGACCTTGACGCCTAAATTACGGGCGAACGTCTGCATCACCTGCTCGGCTTCGTTTAGCCGCAGCAGACCGTTGTCGACGAAAACGCAGGTCATCTGCTTGCCGATGGCCTTGTGCAACAACGCAGCGACCACCGAGGAATCGACGCCGCCCGAGAGTCCAAGGATGACCTCGTCCTTGCCAACCTGCTGGCGAACTTTCTCTATGGCTTCGGTCACATAGTCCGGCATGTTCCAGTCGCCACGGCAGCCGCAGATGTCGCGCACGAAGCGGACGAACAGGTCGCGGCCCTTGATGGTGTGCGTTACCTCCGGATGGAATTGCACGCCATAGTAGCGGCGGCTATCGTCGCCCATGCCGGCAATCGGCGTGGCGTCGTTGGAAGCGATTACTTTGAAGCCGGCCGGCAGTTCGGTCACCTTGTCGCCATGCGACATCCAGACGTCGAGCAGGCCGTGGCCTTCGGTATTGACGCTGTCCTGGATATTTTCGAGCAGCGTCGAATGACCGCGTGCGCGCACCTCGGCGTAGCCGAACTCGCGCTTGTGGGCGGTCTCCACCTTGCCGCCTAGTTGCGCCGCCATGGTCTGCATGCCGTAGCAGATTCCCAGCACTGGCACGCCGAGATCAAACACGACTTGCGGCGCACGTGGCGTCTCGTCTTCGTACACCGAATTGGGACCGCCGGAGAGGATGATGCCTTGCGGCGCAAACTCGCGGATGAAGTCTTCCGAGACGTCGTTCGGATGTAGCTCGCAATAAACCTGCTGCTCACGCACGCGACGGGCGATGAGCTGGGTGTATTGCGAACCGAAATCAAGGATGAGGATTTTCTGGTGAGAATGGGACATGGGCGACCTCGCACAAACAAGAAAGGCGGCCTGGGCCGCCTTTCCGGGACTGGGAAATTTCAATCGACGTGATAATTCGGTGCTTCCTTCGTGATTTGTACGTCGTGTACATGCGACTCACGGATGCCGGCCGAGGTAATCTCAATGAACTCGGCCCTGGCGCGCATCTCGTCGATGGTGGCACAGCCAACATAACCCATCGAGGAACGCAGGCCGCCCATCAACTGATGGATCACCGCCGTCACCGGGCCTTTGTAGGGAACTCGGCCCTCGATGCCTTCCGGCACCAGTTTTTCGACGTTGGAGTCGGAGTCCTGGAAGTAGCGGTCGGCCGCGCCATCCTTCATCGCCCCCAGGCTACCCATGCCGCGATAAGCCTTATAGGAGCGCCCTTGGTAGAGCACCGTCTCGCCAGGGGCTTCTTCGGTGCCGGCAAACAGGCCGCCGAGCATCACGCAATTCGCCCCGGCCGCGATGGCCTTGGAAATATCGCCGGAGTAGCGGATGCCACCGTCGGCAATCAGGGGCACGTTCAGGGCCGCCAGCGCATTGGCCACGTTATCCACGGCGGTAATCTGCGGCACGCCGACACCGGCAACGATGCGGGTGGTGCAGATCGAACCAGGACCGATGCCGACCTTGACCGCGTCGGCGCCGTGATCCACCAGCGCCCGGGCGGCCGTGGCGGTGGCGATATTGCCGCCAATGACCTCGACCCGAGGGAAGTTTTTCTTGACCCACTGCACGCGCTTGAGAACGCCTTCGGAGTGACCGTGGGCGGTATCGACCACGATGACATCGACACCGGCTTCGGCCAGGGCGGCGACGCGCTCCTCGGTGCCTTCGCCGGTGCCTACGGCGGCGCCGACCAGCAGGTGGCCAAGGCTATCCTTGGCGGCGAACGGGTACTCGGTCGACTTGAGAATATCCTTCACGGTCATCAGGCCGCGCAGTTCGAATGCATCGTTGACCACCAGCACGCGCTCCAGGCGGTGATGATGCATGAGCGCCTTGGCCTGCTCGGTGGTGGCACCTTCCTTGACGGTGATGAGGCGCTCGCGCGGCGTCATGATGTTGCCGACAACCTCGTCGAGGCGCGACTCAAAACGTAGATCGCGATTGGTTACGATACCGACGACCTTGCCTGCCTCGACTACCGGCAACCCGGAGATGCGATGACTACGCGTCAGCGCCATCACCTCGCGAACCGTCATGGTCGGCGGGATGGTGATCGGGTCCTTGAGCACACCGGATTCGTAGCGCTTGACCTTGGCAACCTCGGCGGCCTGCGCCTTGGGGTTGAGATTCTTGTGGACGATGCCGATGCCGCCCTCCTGCGCCAGTGCAATGGCCAGACGCGCCTCTGTCACTGTGTCCATGGCGGCGGAAACCAGCGGCAGGTTGAGATTTATGTTGCGTGTCAGGCGGGTGGCGAGGGAGACGTCGCGCGGCAGGATCGCCGAATGGGCGGGAACCAGGAGGACGTCGTCAAACGTCAGCGCCTTCTGGATAAGTCTCATGCTATTTTCCTTCGTGCCAAACGAGCATTATAGACTGTAGCTTCCGCAGCTTTCACCCAGACTTTACTGCCGAAGCCGTTTTTTTGTTCACGCATAACGACGCATTTTTAGCATAATTGCCCGAACCACGTTTGAGGAAGATCGCATGAATATTGATACAGAGCGGCAAGGCAACGTCGCGACCATCCGGTTGGCCGGCCGGTTTGATCACGGCACCCACTCGCAGTTGCGCGATGTCTGGCGGCCGCTGGTGACCGACGTGGCGTTGGTCGAAGTGGTGCTGGACTTCGGTGGACTCGACTACATCGACAGTCTTTCGCTTGGCCGCTTGCTTGTTTTGCGCGAAGAAGCCGGCAAGGCCGGCAAGCGGATATCGCTTGCCAACTGCCGGGGTATGGTGCTCCGCGCACTGGAAGTAGCCACGTTCCACCGCCTGTTCACCCTGCGCTAACCTCGCGCCAACCCCGCACCGATAATTGACCCCAACCCTCGTTGCGTGAGGGGATGCCAACTGCGGCGCCTCAGTAACGGCCGTGCTGCTTGGTAATGTAGTTGGTCAGTTCGACGTACTGGACGTTCATGCGGCGCAGAATGCCATGCACCTCGCGCACGATGGCGCGCATTACGCGATAGACGATCAGCGGATGGGTCGGGATCAACTCTTCGAGCTTGTCGCGACTGAGCGTGAACACTTGTGTTGGCCCAATGGCCCGCAGCGTGGCGCTGTGTTCCGTATTGTCGAGGAAACCCAGTTCGCCCGCCATGTCGCGCTGCCGCAGCATGTGCAGCACGACCCAGTCGCCATTACCCGTATCGCGGGTGACGGCCAGACTGCCGGTGGTGATGACATGCAATTCGTTGCTGACTTCACCTTCACTCATCAGCACTTCGCCGTCCTTCAGGTTGCGGCAGGTAATCAGTTCCGCGAGAACATCTTTTTGAGCCTCATCCAGTTCGGCAACCAGCGGCGATGTGTGAACCATTTCAATGCAAAGCTCTTCCATGGCAAACCTCGTTTGTTGAGAAACGGGGCACAGTATATGCCTGCGCGGGTGCCATCGCTGCGTCCTTGATGAACCTATAATCGGGCCTCTTGCTCCGGGAGATTGTCATGCTTCGTATCCTGCTACTGCTGGCGATGGGCCTTTTCACCACGCTCGCCGCGCATTCGAGTGAAGAAGGCTACCGCTTCTCGCCGGTCAATCAGTGGGATATCAACAAGACGGCGGCGTATTGGAACCCCATCATCCAGTACGTTTCCGAAAAGAGCGGTGTCAAGCTGAGCCTCAAGATCGGCCGAACATCGGCGGACACTACCTCTTATGTGCTGGCGCAGGAGGTTGAATTCGTATTCTCCAACCACCTGTTCAGCCCCGAGCGCGAGAAGCTCGGCTGGAAGGTGTTCGGGCGGCGCCAACCATCGGAAATCACTGCCCAGATTGCCGTCCCGGCCGACTCGCCAATTACCGACATCGCGCAGCTCAAGGATCAGGAAATCGCCTTCGCCGGTCCCGAAGCCTTCATTGGCTACAAGGTGCCCTATGCCTACCTTCTGTCCAGGGGCATCGACGTCAAGGTGGTTTTCGGCGGCAACCAGAATGCCGCGTTCGCCCAGTTGTTTGCCGGCAAGGCCAAAGCCGTCGGCAGCAACTCGCAGTTGGTCGATGGCTACGCCGTGCGCGAGAACAAAAAATTCCGTGTTTTGTGGACCTCGGCGTCTTACCACGATCTGGCGCTGATGGCGTCATCCAAGGTTCCGGAAAAAGATGTAAAAGCTGTCGGCGACGCCTTCGTCGGCATGCACAAGGATCCGCGCGGCAAGGCCATCCTGCACAAGGCTTCGCAGGAAGTCGGGATCACCACGGACGCCTTTTTCGTCGCAGCCGACGCGGCGGATTTTGCCAATTACCGCAAGTTCTACCAGTCTGCTCCGGCTTCCCTGCGTTGATCCAGTACCGTGAACCTGCTTGACCGCTTCCTGCCGCAGTCACTGGTGGCGCGGGTCTATGCGCTCTATTCGGCGGCGCTGTTGCTGTTCGTCGGCGGGGGGCTGGGGCTGTTTTACCAGTACCAGTTCATACAGGAGATCGAGGATGCCCAGCAGTCGGCCACCATGCTGGTCGAACTGGCTGCGCAGACCGTTGCCGACAGTGCGGTGATCGGCGACTACGACACCATCAAGCGCACGCTGGCGAAGTCCATCCTGCGTTCGCAGTTCGCCGCCGCCGCCTTCATCGATCTAACCGGCGGCATCATCAAGAGCGAGAACACGGCCACATCCGCGCCGCAAGCGCCGGCCTGGTTGCGCGATCAGGTGGCTGGCCGTCTTTATGAAGTCAACCGCAATATCTCTGTCGGCGGCAAGGACTACGGCGTGCTGCGCCTGAGCTTTGCGGTCGATAACATCGCCGACGGGCTCTGGCAACTGATCCGGCTTGCCCTCGCCCTTGCCCTCGTCAGCTTTATTGGCGGCGTGGTGGTGATCTGGTTTCCGCTCAAGCGCTGGCTTGGCACGCTCGACCGGGTGCTGACCTTCGATCACGATTTTCAGTCCGATGGCAGCTCTGCCGCGGCGGCGCTGGTCGCCGACGTGCCACTGGAATTCCGCCATACCTTCGAAGTGCTGCACCGCACGGCGACAAGCCTGCGCAAGGAACTGGAATCGCGGGAGGCGGCGCTGACCTCGCTGCGAGGCGTCGTCGCCGGCCTGTTGCCGGATGTCGGCATGGCCGACGGACACGCGAGCAACGACATCGCCGTCCTGTCGGAGACGGTCGCAAAACTGGTGAATGAGCGCGAGGCCAGCCGGCATGAACTGGAACAGGCCAAGTTTGCCGCCGAGGCGGCCAGCCGCGCCAAAAGCGAATTTCTTGCCAACATGAGCCACGAAATCCGCACACCGATGAACGGCATCATCGGCATGACCGAACTCGCTCTCGATACTGACCTGACGGCGGAACAGCGCGAGTTCATCGGCATCGTCCAGACCTCGGCCAACTCGTTGCTGATCGTCATCAACGACATTCTCGACTTTTCGAAAATTGAGGCTGGCAAACTCGCCATCGAGGCAATTCCCTACCAGCCCCGGGAGACGCTCGATTCGACCCTGCAGGCGCTGGCGCTGCGTGCCACCGAAAAGAAGCTGCGCCTGTCTGGCTGGATCGCGCCCGAAGTGCCACAGGCGCTAGTCGGCGATCCCATGCGTCTGCGGCAGATATTGCTCAACCTGATCGGCAATGCCATCAAGTTTACCGATCATGGCGAGGTGCTTGTCACGGCGAAACCGACCCGGGAGGCGAATGGCACGACCATGCTGCAATGGACGGTGAAAGATACCGGCATCGGCATTGCCGCCGACAAGCTCGATCACATCTTCAGCGCCTTCGCCCAGGCCGACGGTTCAACCACGCGAAAATATGGCGGAACCGGGCTGGGTCTTGCGATTACCCTGCGTCTCGTCGAACTGATGCAGGGACGCCTCTGGGCGGAAAGCGAACCCGGCCAGGGTAGCGCGTTTCATTTCACGCTGCCGCTAGGCGATGACGAGGCTGCCGCACACCATGCATGAAATGAGTCTGGCCGAAGGCATTCTTCAACTGCTCGAAGATGCCGCGCGGCGCGAAGGTTTTGGCAAAGTGCGGACGGTCTTCCTGGAGATCGGACGGCTATCGTCCGTGCAACCCGAAGCGATGGCTTTCTGCTTCGACGCCGTAGTGCGTGGCAGCCTGGCCGAAGGCGCGCGACTGGAGATCATCGATGTACCGGGGACGGGACATTGCCTCGATTGCGGCCGCGATACCGAACTGGACGAGGTGTACGATCCATGCCAGCATTGCGGCGCCGTGCCGGTGCAAGTAACCGGCGGCACCGTGATGCGGGTCAAAGAACTGGACGTGGAGTAAGACAATGTGCACTACATGCGGATGTAGCGAAGGCGAAACGAAGATCGATGGCCATGAAATAGGGGACAGACCACGTTTTTCTTACGCGCCGAAAGCAAAAAAGGTAACGGCGGTAACGGCGGCGGAAGCGGAAAAACATGGTCTGCCCCCTATTTCCCATAGTCATGCACCGGGGGTGCCACAGTCGCGCCGCGTGCAGATCGAGCAGGACATCCTGGCCAAGAACGACGCCTATGCCCGCGAGAATCGCGCCTTTCTGACCGGCCGCCGCGTTTTCGCCCTGAATCTCGTCTCCAGTCCGGGTTCGGGCAAGACCACCCTGCTGGTCAAGACCATCGAGGCGCTGAAAGGCAAGGCGGCCGTGGCGGTGATCGAGGGCGACCAGCAGACCAGCCAGGACGCCGAGCGCATCCGGGCCACCGGCGCGCCTGCCATCCAGATCAACACCGGCAAGGGCTGCCATCTCGACGCGCACATGGTCGGCCACGCGATCCACCAGATCGACCCGGCCGAGCGTTCGCTGCTGATGATCGAGAACGTCGGCAATCTGGTGTGCCCGGCGGCCTTCGATCTGGGCGAGGCGCACAAGGTGGTGGTGCTGTCGGTGACCGAGGGCGAGGACAAGCCGATCAAATACCCGGATATGTTCCGTGCGGCGTCGCTGATGTTGTTGAACAAGTGCGACCTGCTGCCGCATCTCGATTTCGATGTGGAACTGGCGATCGATTACGCCCGCCGTGTCAATCCGGCCATCGAGGTGATTCGCGTCTCGGCGAAGACCGGCGAAGGCATGGGCGACTGGCTGGCCTGGCTGGAGCGGGGTTCCGCCAAGGGATGACGGCAGCCGCCCGCGTCCGCGTCACGGGTATCGTCCAGGGCGTTGGCTACCGACCCTTTGTCTGGCGTGTCGCGCATGAACTGGGGATCAGCGGCTGGGTACGCAACGACGCGCAGGGCGTCGAGATCGCGGCCGAGGATGCCGCCGCCGGTGCGATAGTCGATCGATTCATCGAGCGCCTGAGAATCGAGGCGCCGCCACTGGCGCGGGTCGATGCAGTCAAGGTGGTCAAGGTGGCCGCCGCAGGCTACACCGATTTCATCATCGCCCCTACCGAGGGCGGCGGCCGGGCAGCGACAGCCATTGGCCCCGACACCGCCATCTGCGCCGCTTGCCTGGCCGACATGTTCGAGCCAAAAAGTCGGCGCTGGCGGTACGGCTTCACCAACTGCACCCATTGTGGCCCGCGCTACACCATCACCCACCACCTGCCCTACGACCGGCCGCAGACCAGCATGGCCCGCTTTCGCATGTGCCCGGCCTGCCAGGCGGAATACGACTCGCCGGCCGACCGTCGCTTTCATGCCCAGCCCAATGCCTGTCCCATCTGCGGCCCGCGACTGACGTTGCAGGATGCCGCCGGCCAGGCCATGGCCGGCGATGCCATCGCCGCCACGCTGCACCTGTTGCGCGCGGGCGCCATCGTCGCCATCAAGGGCCTCGGTGGCTACCACCTGGCCTGCGATGCAACGAACGCCACGGCAATAGCCGCCCTGCGCAGCCGCAAGCAGCGCGAGGAAAAACCCTTTGCCGTGATGCTGGCCAATGTCGCGAGCCTTGCGCCCCATGCGGCAACCAGCGCGGCCGAACGGGCGCTGCTTGAAGCGGCCGAACGACCCGTCGTGCTGTTGCGCAAGCAGCGACGCCTTAACACAGGCAATGCAGCAGGCAGTGCGGTCGACCATGTAGCTGACAATGCGGCGGGCGATGATGCGCCATTCAGTGGCGTCGCGCCTGGGCTGGCCTGGCTTGGGGTCATGCTGCCCTACACGCCGCTGCACTGGCTGCTGTTCCATGAAGCGGCGCGGCGCCCCGTTGGCACCGACTGGATGCTCGCGCCGCAGTCGCTGGCGCTGGTGATGACCAGCGCCAACCCCGGCGGCGAGCCTATCGTGCGTGACG
>JAIFMO010000020.1 GCA_020048435.1 Sulfuritalea sp. | reverse complement strand
CGCGATAGCTCTGTTCCAACGTGACACCGTCGATAGCGAAAAGCCGCGCCAGACCAAACAACGTGAAATGATCTTGTTTGAAATCCATCAGATGCTCATTAAACGCTCGTTAAACATTAAAACTCTCGCCGCAGCCGCACGCATCCTTGACGTTGGGGTTGTTGAACTTGAAGCCTTCGTTCAGACCTTCCCGCGTGTAGTCGAGTTCGGTGCCGGCCAGGTAGGGCAGGCTTTTCGGGTCGACCAGCACCTTGACGCCATGACTGACGAACTCGATGTCCTCGGGGTTGGGTGAATCGGCGAATTCGAGCTTGTAGGCCATGCCCGAGCAACCGGAAGTGCGCACGCCCAGGCGGATGCCGATGCCCTTGCCGCGCTTGGCGATGAATTTTGAAATGTGGCCGGCCGCGGCTTCGCTCAAGGTCACCGGCATCGACCGCTCGACGCCCTGCCATGATGCGGGAATGGAGGCGGACGTAGATACGGATGACTCGGCCTTGACGCTGCTTTCACTGGAAGAGGTGCACGCGCCCATGTCATTCACCATGCTTTTTCTTGTAATCGGCAACGGCCGCCTTGATGGCGTCCTCGGCGAGGATGGAGCAATGAATCTTGACCGGCGGCAGCGCCAGTTCCTCGGCAATCTGGGTGTTCTTGATATCGAGGGCCTGGTCGAGTGTCTTGCCCTTGACCCATTCCGTCACCAGCGAACTGGAGGCGATGGCCGAACCGCAGCCATAGGTCTTGAATTTGGCGTCTTCAATGACGCCATCCTTGCCGACCTTGATTTGCAGTTTCATCACGTCGCCGCATGCCGGCGCACCGACCATGCCGGTGGCGACGCCATCCTCGTCCTGAGCAAAAGAACCGACGTTACGCGGGTTTTCGTAGTGTTCGATGACTTTCGTGCTGTATGCCATGATGCTTCTCCTTCGGATGCCTGAATCAGTGAGCCGCCCTCAGTGCGCCGCCCACTGCACGCTGTTGAGGTCGATGCCGTCCTTGTACATTTCCCACAGTGGCGATAAATCGCGCAGCTTGCCCAACTTGTCGTGCAGCAGCTTTATCGTGAAGTCGATTTCTTCCTCGGTGGTGAAACGCCCAAGGGTAAAGCGGATCGAACTATGGGCCAACTCGTCGGAACGCCCCAGCGCGCGCAGCACATAAGAGGGCTCCAGCGATGCCGAGGTGCAGGCCGAACCGGAAGATACCGCGAGATCCTTGATGGCCATGATCAGCGACTCGCCCTCGACGAAATTGAAGCTGATATTGAGGTTATGCGGTACCCGGTTCTCGATGTCGCCATTGACGTAGGTTTCTTCGATGTCGGTGAGTCCCTTGAGCAGACGGTCGCGCAGCAGGCGAATGCGCTCGTTCTCGCTGGCCATTTCTTCGCGGGCGAGGCGGAAGCACTCGCCCATGCCGACGATCTGGTGCGTCGCCAGCGTGCCGGAACGCATGCCGCGCTCGTGGCCGCCGCCGTGCATCTGCGCTTCCAGCCGAATGCGCGGTTTGCGGCGGACATAGAGTGCGCCGATACCCTTGGGGCCATAGGTCTTGTGCGCGCAGAAAGACATCAGGTCGACCTTGAGTTTCGCCAGATCGAGGGGCATCTTGCCGGTGGCCTGAGCCGCATCGACATGAAAGATCACGCCGGCCTCGCGACAAATTTCGCCCAGTTCGGCAATGGGCTGAATCACCCCGATCTCGTTATTCACCGCCATCACCGAGGCAAGCACCGTGTCCTTGCGCAGCGCGGCCTTGAATTGCTCGACGGTGATGAGGCCATTCGGCTGCGGTTCAAGATAGGTCGCCTCGAAACCTTGGCGTTCGAGCTCCTTCACCGTGTCGAGCACCGCCTTGTGCTCGGTGGCGACGGTGATGATGTGCTTGCCTTTCGTGCCGGCGTAGAAGTGCGCCGCGCCCTTGATGGCGAGGTTGTTCTTCGACAGCCTTTTCAGCTTCCCAGCCGAAGGCATGCGAGCGCGAGGCCGGGTTGCCAAAGTGTTCGGTCAGCCAGGGAATCATCTTGGCGGCGACCCGCGGATCGACCGGCGTGGTGGCGGAATAGTCCAGGTAAATAGGTTTACTGAGGGGCAAATTTAGCATTAAAGGGTGTCTCCGTTATTCGTGCGCCGGCTATTGCACCAGCGCGGACATTCGATTCAGTTGCAATTTGAATTGTCGGGTGGTCTCGCCCAATGCCGCCAGAAATTCGCGCACGGTTGCCAGATCGGTATCGGCGCCAAGGCTGATGCGCACGGCGCCACGGGCCAGGCCGGGGGCAACGCCCATCGCCAGCAATACGTGCGATGGCTCGGGATTGGCCGATGAACAGGCCGCGCCGCTGGCCAGGGCAAAACCAGCGCGGTCGAGCCTGGCCACCAGAGTTTCACCGTCGAGGTCGGGTAGCGCGAAATAGGTAGTGTTGGGCAGGCGGGAAGCCGCCAGCGCGAATATTGTCGCGCCTTGCGCGGCCAGTCCGTTTTCGAGTTCGTCGCGCAAGGCCCGCTGACGCGCGGCCCTGGCGGAAATATCGGCGCAGGCAATTTCGCTGGCCAGACCAAAACCGACTATGGCCGGCACGTTCTCGGTGCCCGAGCGCAGGCCGCGCTCATGGCCGCCACCCGCGATCAGGGCTTGCAAATCGACGCGCTTATCCACGACCAGGGCACCGGCGCCCTTGGGGCCGCCAATCTTGTGCGAAGATAAAGTCATGGCATGCACGCCGCGTGCATTGAGTTGGCGAAAATCAAGGGGAATCTTCCCGAAAGCCTGTACGGCATCGGTATGGAACCAGGCTTTGTTTGCCGGGGTATTGGCATCGTGGTTCGCCAACTGGTTCACCCGGTAGAGCGCCGCCCTTTCGGCCAGCGCGGCAACGTCTTGCACCGTGCCCGTTTCATTATTGGCGAGCATCACCGAGATAAGTTCCGGCCCCTCGGCCAGCACGGCCAAAAAGTCGGCGGTAGCGACACGGCAATCACCATCGATGGCGATTTCGCGCAGCCGCCAGCCATTCCGGCGCAGTTGCCTGGCCGGTTCGCGCACGCAGGGATGTTCGATGGCTGAAATTGCCAGCATCCCCGGCTTTCGGGTAGCGGCCACCCCCTTGACGAACAGGTTATTGGCTTCGGAGCCACCGCTGGTAAACACGATTTCCGTCGGGTGCGCACCGGCGGCATGGGCCACCCGCTGGCGCGCCTCGTCCAGCGCCCGGCGGGCCGCTCGGCCATGTTCATGCCGGCTCGACGCATTGCCGTAGTGCCGCGAAAAATACGGCAACATGGCTTCCAGCACGGCCGGATGTACCGGCGTGGTGGCATTGTGATCGAGGTAGACAGGCTGGAACATGGCGCGATCAGGCTTGGATTCGGGCGGAAATTCAGGCAGCCGCGGAAACCAGCGCGATGCGGCGGGTGCGTCGCAGCGGCCGCTCGTTTTGGCTGGGGACGGCGTGGCCTTCACGCTGCTTGCCAACCAAGCCCCCCAGGGTAACCGAACTCAAATAGTCGTACATATGCGCGTTGAGGCTCATCCACAGATCGTGCGTCATGCACGGTTTTTCATCGTGACAGTTGCCACGGCCGCCGCACATGGTGGCATCAAGCGGTTCATCGACGGCACGAATGATGTCGGCCACCGACACGGCCTCCATGGTCTTGGCGAGACAATAACCACCTCCAGGACCACGCACGCTGGCCACCAGCTGGTGACGACGCAGCTTGCCGAAAAGCTGTTCGAGATAGGAAAGTGAAATCCGCTGGCGCTCGGCGATGCCGGCCAGCGTTACCGGGCCATCGTGCTGGCGCAGGGCCAGGTCGATCATGGCGGTCACGGCAAAACGTCCCTTGGTGGTCAATCTCATGATGCGATCCTCTCCTGTTGAACTGCTATCTGGGGTCGATGACTGAGTATCTCAATACCCAACCTATTTGATCAACTTTAACAAACCCTCCAGTTTCAGTCAACTATTTTTGAGAGATATTTCGGATCGAACTGGTCCGCCGTGGCCATTTCGTCGTCCAGCGGCACGCCGCAACGCTCCAGATGCGAGAGCAGGACAGCGATGCGCCGGTCAGTCTCGACCGCATGATCGAGCAGGCCGTGAATCGCCTGCGACAGCGGATCATCTTCGCTGCGTGACACCGCATAGGCCGAAAATCCAAGGTTTTCCGCCTTTTCCTGCCGCGCTGCCTCGCGCCCCGGCTCGATAATGCGTGCCGGAATGCCCACCGCTGTCGCGCCAACCGGCACTTCGCGCACCACCACGGCATTCGACCCGACCTTGGCGCCCTCGCGAATGATGATGGGGCCGAGCACCTTGGCGCCAGCGCCGATGACCACGCCCCGCTCCAGCGTCGGGTGGCGCTTGCCCTTGTTCCACGAAGTGCCGCCGAGGGTAACGCCGTGATAGAGCGTGCAGTCGTCGCCAATCTCGGCCGTCTCACCGATCACCACGCCCATGCCATGGTCGATAAAAACGCGGCGGCCGATGGTCGCCCCCGGATGAATCTCGATGCCGGTCAACCAGCGCGTCAGGTGCGAGATCAGCCGTGCCAGCCAGCGCAGCCCCCGGCCCCAGAACCAGTGTGCCAAGCGATGAAAGCTCAGCGCGTGCAGGCCCGGATAGCAGGTCAGTACCTCCCAGCGCGACCGCGCCGCCGGGTCCCGCTGAAAAACGCAGGCGATATCTTCACGTAAATGGGAAAACATGGGGATGTGGCGCAATTAAGCCGAAAAGTTGAGATGAAAACGGCCCTCAAGAGGGCAGCGTCAAGGTAATTCGGGTCTGGTTCTTTTCATCGCTGGTTTCCATATCGATTGTGCCGTGTTGCGCCACAACCAGCATTTTTGCGGAATAGGTACCAAGTCCGGTGCCGCCCTGCTTGCCGGCGGTGGCAAATTTCTCGAAGAAAGTTTCGCGGATGGCCGCCGGCACGCACCCCTTGTTGTCCAGCGTAATGCGAATGGGGGCGCCGGGATAGAGGGTAATCGTCACCGAAGAATTCTCTGGCGCTGCCTCGCAAGCATTCTTGATCAAGTTCTGGAACAGCGAATAACAGAGCATCGCGTCGCCGCTCGCTATCAGTTGATCATCCTCGACGCCACGGGGTGTGGCCACGGCAATGGTCAGATCCTTGACGGCGAAGGTTCTGCGCGTCATTTCGGCGATGCGGCGGACGATCTGCGCGACTTTCACCGGTTGCGGCTTCAGGACGAAACGGCCGGTCTCGATCTTGAACAGTTCGTTCGAGAGGTTGATCATGTCGAGCACATGCAGCGCGGTTTCCTCGATCATGCGAATATTCTCGCGCTGATCCTCGGTCAGGTTGGTCGCTTCGGCCAGGCCCTGCACCAGACCGATGACACCTGCAAGCGGGCCTTTCATGTCGTGACGGGTGATGCGCTCGACATCCTCCTTGAGCTGCTCCGTCTCCATCATTTCATCGTAATCCGCCTGCAACTGGCGGTGCAATTCGATATAGCGCATGAAGTTCTTCACGCGCACCTTGAGCGCGCCGGGATCGATCGGCTTGGTGACGAAATCAACGGCGCCGAGTTCCATGCCCTTCAGTCGCGCATCTTCCCCGGTCATGGCCGTGACGAAAATCACGGGGATATGCTCCGACGAGGGATGCCCGCGCATTTGTTGCGCCACCTCGAAGCCGTCCATGCCCGGCATCATGATGTCGAGCAGCACCAGATCCGGCGGGGTGTCCGACTGGCAGATCGATAGCGCCTTCTCGCCGTTATGCGCGATCTTGACGCGGTATTCCTCCTTGAACAGGGACGACAGCAGGTGCAGATTGTCCGGCGTGTCGTCGACCACAAGGATGGTGGGCCGTTCCCTGGCCTGCTCGGCGGCCGCCGCCGAGCGCGCGGGCGCCGGAGCCTGGACCGGCACCTGGGCAACCACGGCTGACGACGCAGCAACCGGCGCGGATGCCACCAGCGGGACGCCGTTGATGGAAACCTTGGCGCCACTCCCGGCCAGCGCTGCTGCCGGATCGATCGGCTGGTTATGCCGTGGTTTCCAGCCGATGGCCTTCTCGACCCGCTCGGCCAGCCGACCCGATGTATAGGGTTTGACAATGAGCTCGGAAACGCCGGACTGGATCGCCATCATGACGCGATCACGCTCGGCCTCAGCGGTGATCATCAGAAATGGCAGGGCAAACAGCTTAGGGTCCGACCGGACGGAGAGCAGCAGTTCCAGCCCGGTCATTATCGGCATGTTCCAGTCAGACAGGATCATGGTAATCGGTTGCCGGGCAAGTATCCGCAGCGCCTCCGCCCCATTCGCCGCCTCCACCATTTTGTGCGCGCCAAGTTGCTTCAACTGGTTGATGGTCACTTTTCGCATCGAGTCGAAATCGTCGACGACCAGGAAAGTGCCCGCCTTCATGCGCGCGGCAAAGGCCAGGCCACCACCGGCTGACATATCGGCTTTGACGAAAGGGAAGCCCATGACTTAAGTCTCCGTTCCGGCCAGCCGGTCGAGTTGCTGCTTCTTGGCTTCCATGTCCTGGTCGGAATCGGCATACCGCTTGGCGATGGTGCGGAATTCGTCCTGAAGTTCGACGAAAGCATCGACCACGTCCGCATCGAAGTGCGACCCCTTGCCCTCGACGATGATCGCCACGGCCTTTTCGTGCGGCATGCCTTCCTTGTAGACGCGACGGCTGATCAACGCATCATAGACATCAGCCACCGCCATCAAGCGTGCCGACAGCGGAATCGCCTCGCCGGCCAGCTTTTCTGGATAGCCCGAACCGTCCCATTTTTCCTGGTGGGAAAGCGCGATTTCCTTGGCCATGGAGAGGAATTCGACGTTCATGCCGAGCTGTTTTTCGGCATGCTCGATCGCATCGCGGCCCAGTGTGGTGTGGGTTTTCATGATTTCGAACTCATGCGGCTCGAAGCGGCCCGGCTTCAGCAAGATTCGGTCGGGAATGCCAACCTTGCCGATGTCGTGCAGTGGCGCCGACTTGAACAACATAGTGATGTAGTGCTCGCTCAGCATGGCGCCAAAACGGGTATTGGTCCTCAGCTTGTCGGCCAGCGCCTTGACGTAAAACTGCGTGCGACGGATGTGGTTGCCGGTGTCGGAATCGCGCGTTTCCGCCAGCGAGGCCATCGCCAGGATGGTGACGTCCTGAATTGCCATCACCTCGCGCGTGCGCTTGGCGACTTCAAGTTCGAGAAAATCACTCTTGTCGCGCAGAAAATCAGATTGGGCCTTCAGCGCAAGATGGTTTTTTACCCGCGCCATGACAATCGGCGGGCTGACCGGCTTGGTCAGATAATCGACCGCACCCAGTTCCAGCCCCTTCTTTTCATCCTCGACTTCCGCCTTGGCGGTAAGGAAGATCACCGGAATATCGCGCGTAGCCGGATTACTCTTGAGATGCTGGCAGACCTCGTAACCATCCATGCCCGGCATCATGATGTCGAGCAGGATCAAGTCGGGCGGCGAGTCCGAAGCAGCAATCTTCAGCGCCTTTTCACCGCCGTTAGCAACCTTGACCTTGTAGTCGTCCTTGAGCAACCCGCTCATCAGCGAAAGATTGTCCGGCGTGTCATCCACCACCAGCACGGTGGGCTTTTCAATGAAATCGAGATCCATAACGCTCCCCTTAAATCTGTCGGTTACAGTTTATTGCAAAAGCTACGGCACGCTTGACCAAGGTGCCGCCGCCAAGTTGACGTTCCGTTCTATTCGCCGCCGGCCCGTTTCAGCACTGTCAGCGCCTGAGCAAAATCGAAACTCTTGACAGCGCCGGCGAGTGCCTGAAAATCTGCCGGCCAGGCATTGCGCAGCAATTCAGCATGCTCCGCGAACACGTCCGCGGCCCGGGAATCGTCATCGGCCAGCAACGCCAGCAGGTGTGCGCAGACTGCCGCGAGTTCAACAGGATCGACTGCAACGGCTGGCTTTGTGTCCAACGCAACGACTGGCTCGAGGGCAAATTCGTAGGCCTGCCCCAGCGGCGTCGCCTCCGGCGCCAGTTCCAGCGGCACTGAAAAGCGAAAGGTACTGCCCTCGCCCACCACGCTCTCCACCCCGACGTTGCCACCCATCAACTCGGCCAGCTTGCGCGAAATCGCCAGGCCCAGTCCGGTCCCGCCAAATTTGCGCGTCGTCGAGCCATCGGCTTGGCGAAAGGCCTGGAACAATTCGCCGCGCTGCGCGTCCGTCAGGCCAATGCCGGTGTCGCGCACCGCGCCGTTCAGGCGACAAATAGGCAACGTACCCGACAAGGTCACGACGGCCGACAGTATCACTTCAACCTCGCCCAACTCGGTGAACTTGATGGCATTGTCCAGAAAGTTGCCAATGAGCTGGCCGATCCGGCCCGGGTCGCCCAGCAACCGCACGGGCACGGACGGCTCGACCCGGCCGATGATGCGCAGTCGCTTGGCCTGCGCCTTGTCGGCGAAGCGCCGGGCGACTTCTTCCAGCAGGTAGGCGGGATCGAATGTACTGGGGGTCAGCCGGACCTCTCCGGCTTCGAGCCGGGTGTAGTCGAGCATCTCGTTGACGATGCCGAGCAGATGCTGCCCCGCGGCCTCGATCTTGCCAATATATTCCCGCTGGCGCGGCTCAAGCTCGGACTGCTGCACCAGATAGGCCATGCCGATGATGGCATTGAGCGGCGTCCTGATTTCGTGGCTCATGTTGGCCAGGAAGTCGGCCATAGCCTGGCGCGCCGTGGTGTCCATGGGATATGCCGGCTTACTACGCGACAGCGCGCACCGAAACACTCACGCACTTGCCGCGTGCGCCGCGTGGCGGCAGCGGGCTCAGCGCGACGACAAGGCTGATTTCGCTGCCATCCTTGCGCTGGCCTTGCAGCGGGGAACCCCCAGCCATGACGCGGCTGCGCCCTTCGGCCACGAAGGCCGCGCGCAGGCTGCCATGACTACCGCGTAGTCTCTCCGGCACCAGTTGGTCGATGCCGCCACCGATCAGTTCACCCGATGCATAGCCGAAGATACGCTCCAGTTCCGGGTTGGCGAGCAGGATATGGCCGGCGGCATCGGCCACCAGCATGCCGTCCGGCGCGGTTTCGATGATGCTGCGGAACCAGTTTTCGGTTTCCAGCAATTCGGCCTGCTGCGCCTCCATCTCGACCTGCGCCTCTTCCAACTGGGCGGCTTGCTTTTCCATGCGCTCGGCCTGTTCCTGCGTTGCCACCAGCAGTTCGCGCGTCTTCAGGTTGCGGTCGAGTATTTCCATGCTGATCGCCAGCGTTGGCAGCAATGCCTCCAACACGGCTTTTTCGCGCGGGCCGAATTGCTGGAAGGAGGCCATCTCCAGTACGCCCAGCACGCGGCCGCCGTGGATGACGGGCAACACGATGATGCAGGCCGGCGGGCCCTCGCCGAGCCCCGAGTTGATGCGAATGTAATCCTTGGGCGCGGTGAGCATGATCAGCGCCTTTTCCATGGCACATTGGCCAACCAGCCCTTCGCCGATGCGGAAGCTGTTGGAGAGGTGCTTGCGCTCGCGGTAGCCGTAGCTGGCCAGTAGGCTCAGGTTGCCTTCGGCATCAGCCACATAGAAAGCGCCATGTCCGGCACCGATCGCCGGCGCCACTTTAGAGACCACGGTTTGTGTCAAGCCGCGGAAGTCATCGGCCTGCTGCAGAACGCTGCTGATCTCGGAAACCTGCGTCTTGACCCAGTGCTGTTCGTTGGCATCACGGTAAATACCCTGCAACACACCGATGGCGCGGGCCATCACGCCGATCTCGTTGGGGTAGTCGGTATGCGGAATCGGCGCATCGACCTTGCCGGCCGCCAGTTCTTCCACCGAGTTGCGCAGGCGGTCATTGGGGCGCTGGATGGACAGACCGATCAGCACGCCGAAAACAAGCGTCAATACCAAGCCGGCGACTAGCAGCAGGATGGCAATCTTTCGCGTTTCCGCGGCACGCTGACGCATGGTATCGAGTGCTGCGTTCGCACCGTGCGCCTTCATGACAGTCATTGCCGTCAGCGCGTCGTCCGCGGCATTCCCAACTGTGACGAATTCGCTGCTGGAGATGAATTTTGCCGCATCCGAAGTGCTGGCACGCTCGCGCTCGAGTAGGGCCAATGCATGCACCATGTTCTCGTTGTACTTGGTGAAGTGGCGCTGAAATTCCTCGAACTTGGATTTCACTTCGGGGCGGATGATACGTTTTTTGCCCTCGGCCAATTCATTCTGAAGGGTAGTGCGTGCTGCATCAATCTGAGCTCGCGCCTTGTTGCGGGCCGCATCGTCCTGGGCGATCATGGCCTGGCGCAGTGCCCGGCCCATGTAGATCAGGTTGATGTTGGCTTCCTTGATATGCAAAATGCCCAGCAGATCGGCGTCGTAGAGTTTTTCGAATTCCGCCACCATTTCGGACTGGGTGGCCAGGCTATTGAAGCCGATAACGGCTGCGACCAACAAACCGACACTGAAACCCAGCATCAACTTGATGTTGAGGCGAAGTTTCTCGATAGCGATAAGGATGGTTTTCATGGCATTTCCTTTTGGGTACATCAATGTCGCTTGCGGAATAGGCGATGATAATGGTCGATCGGACCGAACAGGGAATTGCCGACAAAGCTGAGCGACTCCGATTGGCCGATGAACAGCAGGCCCTGCGAACGCAAGGCCTGGTGAAAACTCTTGATGAGTTGGTCCTGCAAGTGCGACTTCATGTAGATCAGCAAATTGCGGCAACTGACCAGATCCAGGTTGCCGGGTGGCGTGCCACCGAGCACGTCGCGCTGCTCGAAGCGGACGCAGGCCATGATCTCGGGCTTGATCTCGAAGTGCTGGCCTTTCTGCGAGAAGTAACGTTCACGCACATCGGCATCCATTTCCTTGAAGGCCGTTTGGCGATAGACGCCCTCGCGGCACATGGCAAGCGCCTCGGGGTTGAGATCGGTGGCGATGATCTCGATCGGGTGGGTGTCGGTCAGTTCCTTGAGCAGGATGACCAGCGTGTAAGGCTCCTCGCCGGAGGCACAACCGGCGACCCAGACGCGAATCGGCTCGTTGGCTGGCTTGCCTGACACGAGTTTCGCCAGGGACATTTTAAGCACCTGAAACGACTCCCGATCGCGGAAGAAGGACGAAACCGAAACCAGAAACATATGCTGGAGGATATGCAGTTCCTCCGGCTGGCGACGGATCAGCGCCTGATAGGCTTCGGCAGAGTCCACGCCCAGCGTGGATTTGCGCTTTTCCAGCCGGCGCAGCAGTGTTTCTTCCTTGTAGCTGGAAAAGTCGATGCCGGTGGCCTGGAGCACCTGCCGCAACAACGTGTCGAGTTCGCGCTGGGCGGTTGGGGAAAGCGTGGGTTCCGCGCTTGTACCCAAGCTTGTGCCCAATACTGCGGAAACGCTGGAAATAGCTGGCGGAGCGGCCACGCCTGGCACTCCCGGAAACAGCGTGGCCAGCGTCGCGCCGATACGTTCCACCGACACCACCTGATCTATCACCCGAGCATCGATCGCCGCCCCCGGCATACCGTTGAACTTGGCCTCCAGCGGGTCTTGCGCGAACGTCAGCCCGCCCGCCGACTTGATCGCCCGACAGCCGATAACGCCATCCGAGCCCGTACCGGAAAGCACGATGCCGATAGCCTTGTCGCGACCGGATTCGGCAATCGATACGAACAAAGAATTCACCGATGGGGTGGAGATGTGCTCGGCAGCCGGTTCGCACAGGTTCAGCGTATTGCCCTGAACGCGACCATCCTTGCCCGAGGGAATGACATACACCGTATCGGCCTGCAGGCGCACGCCGTGCTCGGCCAGCACCACCGGCAAGGCCGATTCACGTCCGATCAGGCGCACCACCAGTTCATCGTGACCATCCTTCGCCATGTGCTGCGCCACCACGAAGGCAATCCGCCCGGACGCCCGCATGCGGGAAAACATCAGCAGCATTGCCTCCAGCCCGCCGGCCGAGGCGCCGATGCCGGCGATGTGGAGAAGTGCGTTCATGGTCGTAGTCACAAATAAGCTACCGGAATGGCCGTGACCTGCGCCGATAGCGGAATATCGCGCTCTACGAAACAGACAACGGCGCCCGACCCGACTGTCTTGCCCAGGCGTCCCAGTGGTTCAAGGGCGGCAAATGAATTTGATGCGTTTTGTGATGGGGAGGCGGTTTTTTTGAACTCAACCGGATACAAGCTGTCACCCGATTCGATGAGCAAATCGATCTCGCGCTGGTTGGTATCGCGGTAATAGTAAAACGGCGCCTCCAGGCCGTTGTGCCAGTAGCTCTTGAGGATTTCCGCGAACAACCAGGTTTCGAGCATGGCACCCGCCTGGCTGCCTGCCTCGAGCGACGCCGCATCGGGCCACTTGGTCAGATAGGCGGCGAGGCCAGTATCCAGGAAATACAGTTTGGGGGTTTTGACCAGTCGTTTGCTCAGGTTTCGATGGTAGGGCTGCAACAGATACACCAGCCCCGAGGTTTCCAGTACCGACAGCCAGGCCTTGGCCGTCTTATTGTCGATATCGACGTCGCGCGCCAGACTGGCGTAGTTGAGCAACTGCCCAGTACGTGCCGCGACCGCGCCGAGAAAGCGATTGAAGGCAAGCTGGTCGCTGACTTTGAGCACATCCTGCACGTCGCGCTGAATGTAGGTCTGGATGTAGGAGCGATAAAACACATTGCGGGCAGCCGGACCCTGCTCGTTGAGGCGCGGGTAGGCGCCCAGCCAGATACGCTGATAGATATCCATGAGCGAAGCGGTTTTTCCGCTCGCAGACTGACGCGCCTGCATGACCCAGTCCGCACCGGGCAGAAACGGGCGCGAGACATTGGCCCGCCCCAGGAGTTCGGCCTGCGAAAAGCCTAGCAGATCGATGATGGCAATGCGGCCCGCCAGACTTTCTGTGATTCCTCGCATCATCTCGAATTTCTGCGAACCAGTCAGCCAGAAAGCGCCGTTAGTTTGGGAGCGATCGACATGGATCTTGATCGCGCTGAACAATTGGGGTGCGTACTGGATTTCGTCGATCAGCACCGGCGGGGGCCAAGTTTGCAAGAACAGTGCCGGATCGTGCTGTGCCAAACTGCGCGCCTCCATGTCATCGAGCGTGACATAGCGGCGGTCTCCACCGGCACACATCTGGAGCAAGGTCGTCTTGCCGACCTGGCGCGCTCCGGTCAGCATCACTACCGGAAAGTTGGCACTGATTCGCTGAATAGAGGTGGCAAGGGTGCGGGATAGCATGGCCTCAAGTAGTTTATATTGGAATCATATTCCAATATAAACTAAGCTTTGACGCTTAGTCATTGGCCGCAATGTTGCAAATCGGGCGTTTCACTACCTGTTTTGCGCTGTTAGATGGCATTCAACTTCTCCAGCGCCTCGTCGAAATCAAAGCCATCGATGGCTACCGCCACCGGCGTGAGCTGCTTGGCCAGCGGCGCATTACCGAGTTTGTCGAGCAGATCGGAGAGCAGGTCGCCGGCCTCTGAATCGCTTTCTTCGAGCAGATGCTTGAGTTGGTCGAGCTTCGCCTTCAACTCGGCTTCCGGAATCGCCGGTGCGGCAGGTGCCGCTGCCGCCGTGGCTGCCGTACTGCCGGCGCCGACTTTTTCCAAGCCGGGCATGACCACTGCCAACTCGGTCAGTGCCTTCTGCAGCAGCACCTCGATCTGATCGGCCGCTGCCTTTTCCTTGCAGGCATGCTCGAGTTCCCCGGCTGCTGCTTGCAGCGCCTTGACACCGATGTTGCCGGCCGTGCCTTTGAGCGTGTGCGCGGCGCGGGTGGTTGCTTCGGGGTCCGGATCATTCTTCGCCGCCGCAAACAGCTCGGCGAACTGGCCCTGGCTGTCGCGGAACTTGATGAGCATGCGGGTGTAGAGCGACTCCTTGTTGGTACAGGTCGCCATGCCGGCCTTGACATCGATACCGGGAAGTGGCGGCAGACTCCCCATGGGCTTGGCTCCTCCCCCTTCAAGGGGGAGGCTGGGTGGGGAATGGGGTATGGACGCTGACGCCAATACCGCCCCATCCCCTCCCCGCCCCCCCCCTTGAAGGAAAGGGAGTTGAACCGCCGGCTTCACCCACTTGGCTATCGTCGCGAACATTTCGCCCACATTGAGCGGCTTGGCGATGTGATCCCACATGCCGGCATCGATCACCTTCTCCTTGTCGCCGGCCATGGCGTTGGCGGTCATGGCGATGATGGGCAGATCCTTGAATTGTGGCAGCTTGCGGATCTCGCGCGTTGCCATATAGCCGTCCATTACCGGCATCTGGCAGTCCATCAGCACGCCATCGAAGCGACTGTCCTTGCTCAAAATATCGACTGCTTCCTGGCCGTTGTTGGCCAGCACGACTTCCATACCGGCCTGGCTGAGCAACTCCATGGCCAGTTCCTGGTTCATTTCGTTGTCTTCGGCCAGCAGCACGCGGGCGCCCTTGAGCTTGGCCATGGCCTCATCGTAGTTATCGGACTTGGCTTTCGCTTCATTCTCGACCACCACGCCCATGCCCAGCGTTTCACCAATGGCTTCGAGCAAAGCGGCAGCAGTCACCGGTTTGGTCAGCACCGAGCGCAATTCAACGCCACGTTCATCCGCATTGGACATCGCTTCTTCGCGGCCGTAGGCGGTGACCATGATGACGGCCGGGGTCTTGATCAGGTGGTTGGCCTGTAGGCGCTGTACGGTTTCGACGCCGTCCATGACCGGCATTTTCCAGTCCATCAGCACCAGGTTATAGGGAAGACCACGCTTTTCTGCCTCGCTCAACAAATTGAGCGCTTGCTGACCATCCCAGGCGACATCGACTTCGAGGCCAAAACCCTTGGCCATGGTGGCGAGGATTTCACGCGCGGAGGCGTTGTCGTCGACCACCAGCACGCGCAGCCCGAGCAGTTCGTCCTTGCTGAAGATGCGCCGCGCCGCCGGCTGGGTCTGGACGCCGAAATGGGCGTGGAAGTGGAAGGTGGAGCCTTTGCCGGCTTCACTCTCGACCCATATCCTGCCTTTCATCAACTCGACCAGGTTCTTCGAAATTGCCAGACCCAACCCCGTGCCGCCATACTTGCGCGTGGTCGAGGCATCGGCCTGGCTGAAACTCTGGAACATCTTGCCGCATTGTTCCGGCGTCATGCCGATGCCGGAGTCGTGCACCCAGAAGTGGAGTTCGACGCCTTCCTCGGTCTGTTTCACCATCTCGGCGCCGACGATGATTTCGCCCTTGTCGGTGAATTTGACTGCGTTGTTGCCCAGATTGATCAGCACCTGACCCAGCCGCAGCGGATCGCCGATCAGCGCGGTGGGGATGTTCGGTGCGATGTTGAACAATAGCTCGATGCCTTTGTCCTCGGTCTTCATGGCGACCAGGTTGGCGAGGTGGTCCATCACATCCTCGAGGCGGAAGTCGATGGCTTCCATCGACATCTTGCCGGCTTCGATCTTGGAGAAGTCGAGGATGTCGTTGATGATGCCGAGCAGGTTCTCGCCGGCGCGGTTTACTTTCTCGATGTAGTTGCGCTGCTTCTTGTCCAGCGGGGTTTGCAGCGCCAAATGCGACATGCCAATGATGGCGTTCATCGGCGTGCGAATCTCGTGGCTCATGTTGGCGAGGAAGTCGCTCTTGGTCTTGGTGGCTTCTTCGGCGGCCTCTTTGGCGGCGCGGATGGTGTCTTCGGCCTGCTTGGCCGCAGTCACATCCACCGTGACGCCGTACATATCGGTCGGAGCGCCATTGGCATCACGCACCACCTGGCCGATGGCGTGAATCCAGACCACACGCCCGTCTATCGGGCGCTTGTAGGCATAGGTGGCGTCGTAGCGCGGTACGCTGCCATCCAGAGCGGCGGCATAGTTGGCGAAGGTGGCGTCTGCCGCCGCCTGGTCGCCAGCGGCCACATTGGCGCCCCATTCATTCATCAGGTGATAGCGCCAGTCCGGGCGCGGTGGATCGCCAAAAATCCGGGCGGCACGTTCCGACGAGTTGTAATACTCATCCCCCGTATTGAGAGGAATATGCCAGTGCCCGGCCTGAGTCAGATCCAGCGCCTGATCGTTGAGGAAGTTGGCATGATTGAGCTGGGCTTCCGCGGCCTTACGCTCAGTGATGTCCTGATACGCGCCGTACATGTACAAAATCTTGTTCGTCGCTTCATCGCGCACCAGTTTTCCGGCGGCGGCAACCCAGACGATTTTGCCGTCGATTGGGCGTTTGTAGGCGTAGGTCGATGCGTAATGATCGTACTTGCCGTCGATCGCGCCCTGATAGCGCTCGGCTGTCAATGCTGCCGTTTCCGGGTTGGCCTCTTGCAGCCGGGCAAACCATTCGGCATCGAGGTCGTAAAGACCATCCTCCTTGATATGCTCACCGAGGATGCGTGCGGCTTTCTCAGACTGGAAATATCTATCGGGATACTTGTAGTCAACGTACCAGTAGCCGCTATTCGTGAGCTCAAGCGCAATGTCGGCGAGGAAATTGGCGCGTTTTATTTCCGCTTCCATGTGCTTGCGCTCGGTGATATCGCGATAGACGATCACGGTACCGACCAACACGCCGTCCTTATGCACCGGTGTGGTCGAGTATTCGACCGGGATGGCGGTACCGTCCTTGCACCACAGCACTTCGTTATCCGCCACACGCGGATGACCGTCTTGCGCGGTGCGATACATCGGACATTCTTCGCGCGGGAAGTCGCTACCGTCAGGGTAGCGTTGATGTATCAGCGCGTGCATTCCCTTGCCAACAAACTCGTCTTCCGCATAGCCCAGCATGGTGTAAGACGCCGGGTTGGCAAAGGTGATCATGCCGTTGTTGTCAAGGCCAACGATACCGTCCTTGACCGAGCCGAGAATCAATCGACCGCGCTCTTCGGCAGCCTTGATCTCATGCTGCTGCGCTTCCATTTCAACGGCCTGCTCTTCCAACCGCGCCGCCTGTTTTTCCATGTTCTCGGCCTGGCGCTGAGTTTCCTTCAGCAGTTGCTGCGTCTTGACGTTGCGCTCGAGGATTTCCAGGCTCATCGCCAGGATGGGGGTGATGCCACCCAGCAGAGCCTGTTCGTGTTCACCGAATGTATCGAAAGTCGCCAATTCCAGAATTGCCAGCAGACGCTCGTTGCGCAGGATAGGGATCACGGCGATGGTCTTTGGCACGCCTTCGCCGAGGCTGGAGCCGATGCGCACATAATCTTCCGGCGGCTCGGTAATGTAGATGGGGGCGCGCTCAAGAGCACACTGGCCGACCAACCCCTGGCCTATGGCGAAATACTGGCCGAGGTTCTTGCGCTCGCGATAGGCGTAGCCGCCGAGCAGGCGCAGTCGCTTGTTTTCTTCCTCATATATGTAGAACACGCCATGACCGAGCTTGATCAGCGGCGCAATGCGCGAAAGGAAGACTTTCGATAAATCGGTAAAACTGGTCGCTTGCTGCAGGTCGCTGGAAATTTCGGCGATATGGCTCTTGATCCAGCGCTGCCCTTCCATCTGCCGCGCTTCGGTTTGCAGCACCGCGATGGCGCGGGCCAGGTCGCCGATCTCGTTCGGGTAGTCGGTATGCGGCACAGTCTCGTCCAGATGCCCGCCAGCAAGTTGTTCGACCGCAGAACGAATCTTGTCGGTGGGCTGGCGGATGGAGCGGGCAATCAGGGCGCCGACCAGCAGACCGAAACCCAGGCCGCCAAACAACCAGAGCAGGGTGGTGAATTCCTCGTACTCGGCTGCCGCCAGGCCCTTCTGCAGAGCATCTCTTGTCCCGACTTCCTTGATTCTGGCCATCTCGGACAATCTTTCGTTTGCCTCAATGCCGGGGCGCTGGAAGTCCATGCTGCCCACATAGGCGCGGGCTTCCTCAATCTGCTCCTTCATGACCATGCTGATCGCCCGATCGATATTGCGCCGATAGGCCGCGTAGCTTTCCTCGAACTTGGCCAGTTGCTGCCGGCCTTCCTCGCGGAAACTTCGCTGGCGGGTTTCCTCGATGGCTTTTTTCATGGCCGACTCGATGTCTGCCATCAGCTTGAGGGAACGGTCGCGCTCTTCGGCATTTCCGGCGAGTATCACTTGGCGCAGGGTGCGGCCCATCTGGGCGTAATCAAAGCGGGCTTCCTTGATGGCGGAAATGCCCAGGACTTCCTTTTCGTACATCTGCTGCAATTCCTGGGTCAGCCGGCGCTGCCCGACCAGCGCATCGATGCCGATGCCCACGGACAGCGCCATCAGGATGATGAAGCCCAGCAGCAGCTTGGTTTTCAGCGAGTAGCGCTCAAGCGCGATCAATAGCCGTTTCATGCCTGCGACTCCTTCGCAATGGCTTCGAGCGCGATACGCGCCTGCTCGGCGTCTTCGGCCAGACTGAGGGCGGCCACGCGTTCGCGTCGCAGCAGTTCGGCCTGTTGTTCGAGAACCTTCTGAGCCAGGTCGGCACGGCGGCGGGCCAGCGACATGGTGGAAATCATGCGGGCGAAGCCCGACAGGAAGCTGAGAATGGCCGGCAGGCGTTGCTCATCCATCACCGGCGCTGCGCTGACCGCCTTGAGGTAGTCAGCCTCGTCGTAGCCGAACTGCCTGGCCTGATTGCGAAAAAATGCCAGATCGGGTGGGGAAAGATGGAACTGGCCGATGAAGACATTGCCCAGATGGCGGCCCTCGACGACGATCGGCGCGGCAGCGTCGGTCATGCCGTTCTTGCACTGGTACAGGGAGAAATCCTGGCCGTCCTGCAGCTTGAGCGACAGCTCGGTATCGCTTTCGATGCAGCGCGCGCAGGAATCCGGATTGGCGCGATGAAAGTCAGTGCAGGCGCGCTGCCAACGTGCGGCCGCCAGGATGTCGCCTTGCAGATCGAGGATGGCCGCCGCAACACCCACCGATTCGCAGAAGTTGGTGAGGAGCACCTGCAGTTCCGCGAGATCAACCAGATCCTTGAGATGTAACGGCCGGCCATCGTCGATCAGCGCGGTGTGATAGTCGGGATGGGGAGTGAACTCGTGATCCTCGATGGTTTCTATAAGTTCGGTAGCGTAAGGCGCGGGCTTGCCAACTGCTTCAGCCAGCGTATTGATTTCACGCTTGAGTTCGAGGACGCGCTGCTCACGCCCGAGGGACAACCGATGGAAGCGCTCCATGTCGGCCAGTCGCTTCATTTCACGTTCGGCATTCTTGAGCGCACTAATGTCGATGAAGGTGCCGACCAGGCCGCCGGGTGCGCCATCCGGGCGCTTGAAACCGGCAACGAAATACAGTGTGTCGTGTAATTTGCCGTCGGCGAAAGGCATCCGCATGTCGCGCTTGACCGAACCGGCGCTGGCAATGACCGCCTCGTCTTCCGCCTGGTAGGCGAGGCGATCCGCCTCGGGCAGATATTCAAGCTCGATGACTCGTTTGCCGATCAGGTCGGCGCGCTTGACGCCGAAACATTCTTCATAGGCCCGATTGAAACCGAGGAAGCGCGTGTCGGCATCCTTGTAGAACACCGCATAGGGAATGGTATCGATCAGGGCTTGCTGGAAGGCGAGCTGTTCCGCCTGAAAATGCTCGGACTCCAGGGTGGCGCTCAGCACTTGTTCGGCATGGGCGCTGCGGCCGACTATTTCGAGGTTCATCGCCAAGAGCCCCGTCATTTCAGCGAACTGCTCGCGCGCCTGCGCATCCGGCAGATGCAGCAACGCAACCTCGACCACGCCCAGCAATTCATCGTTGAGCAGGATCGGGGCCAGCAGCAGGGCGGTCGGACGTGTTTCACCAAGGCCGGAACGGATGGTGACAAAGCCAGCCGGCGCGGTTTCGACCACTTGCGTGCGCCGCTCGACGGCGCACTGACCGAGCAGGCCTTCGCCGACCGCCAGTTTTTCGGGCAAGCCACTGCCGCCGGCATAGCTGCCGGCAAGATACATCGTGGTGGTTGACCCCGTGTCAAGCAGGTAGATCACCCCTTGCAGGGCGCCGAAGATGTGATGGGTTTCGCCAAGGAAGGCATTCGCCAGTCCGGCGGTACTTGTTGCCTGCTGCAGATGCAGTGCGGCGGCGGCAAGGCGCGCCTTGCGCTCGCCACTGGCGTGTTGTGCCAGGCCAAAGGCGGCGAGCTGCTCGCTGGCCAGCCGCTGGCGATGATGCCCGCGGAGCAGGTGCAGCATCAGCCAGCCGAGAAAGAGCACGATGGCGCCAGCCACCAGGCTGTCGCGCAGGCGCACGTCCACGGGCACCGTGCGCGAAAGATCCTCGATCACCACCAGGGTCCAGTCGCCGTAGGGATCGTTCCAGTTCACATGAGTTTGCACCACTGCGTGACGAACGCCGTTGAGGACGCTAATGCCGGGTTCCACTGCAAATGGCAGCGGCTGCGGGTCTTTGGTATCGAACATGGCGCCAAACTGCTTGAGCCGGCGAATCTCATTGATTCGTTCGGACGTGACTTGCCCGGCCACGCGGCCGATCCATTCTTCGCGGCTCGCGGCGAAGGCGACCCCCTGTGGCGAAAGCAGCAGGGCGATGTCGGATGTCCCTGCGACCAGTTTGTCCAGCCGAACCACGCCGGTGCGCATCACGACCGCGCCAATGACAGGCGTATCGCGCGTGCTTCCGGCATATAAGGGCGCGGCGTAATACAGGTTGCGCCGGCCGGTCGTCGTGCCTATCGCCGCATAGACGTTTTCCTTGCCCTTCAACGCCATCTGCGTGTAGGGGCGAAATTTCACGTCGACGCCGGTCAAGGGCTTGCCGACGCCCCAGGAGGATTTGATGATGCCGTCCTGACCGACGATGTAGGCGCCATCGGCATCATGTGCGCGGGCGATGTTTTCCATCAGCATGGCGGCGCCCTGGCTATTCGGCGCACGCTCGTTGCGCGCTTCCAGCTTGGCGTTTTCGTCGACCATTCCGAGCAGACCGATCGCCCCCATCTGGTTGCCATTCATGGTTTCCGACATCAGTTGGAGGCCGCGCGATTCGGCTTCGATTTTCAGCTTGGACAGACGCTCCTGTTCGAGCCCGTCTCGCGCCATCAAGCCCGCCAGAAATGCCACACCAAGGACGACTGCCCAGGTCAGCGCCCAGGACAGCCGGGCCCGCTCGACCACGAATTGCGCGATCAGATTCATTGTTCCATCTCCACTCCGGCCGCAATGGCCGCCGCCTTCAGCTTGTCCAGCGCCAACTCGAAATCGAAGCCCTTGAGGGCATCGTCGATGGCGCGGTAATCCTTCGGGAAAGCCGCGTGCAGCAGGTCGGCGTTGTCGTCGAAGACATCGCCGGCGGCGGCATCGTCATCGGCGAGAAGGCTTGCCAACTGACTGCAAACCCTCCAGAGCTTCTCGGGGTCGATAGCCGCGCTGATCTTGCTTTCCTCGGGCGGCAGTTGCGCGGCAATATCCGCCACGAGTTTTGCCAAAGCCGGGGCCAGAGCGGCCAGCAACCCATTGACGCTCGCGCGCGGCTGGCGTTCCTTGGCCGCCAGCTCGACCGCCGCGGCCAGCGCCTGGACGCCAGTGGCGCCGATATTGCCGGCCACTCCCTTGGTGGTGTGCGCCAGCCGCTCGGCTGTCGGCCAGTCGTCCGCATCGAGGGCGGCCGTAATCTCGTCTGCCGCGCGCAGTTGACCGGCAACGAACTTGCGCAGCATCGACAGGTAGAGCGGCGCCTTGCCCAGCACGCGCCCCATGCCGGCGGCGGTATCCAGCCCGGCGATGTTTTGCGGGATGCCTTGCGCGATGGTTTGCTGAATACCGGCGATTGGCGCCCCTGAAAAAGTCGGCGTTAGCGGTACGGCAATTGTTTCGCCCACCTGCTGCCGCGGCTTGATCCAGCGCCGCAAGGCCGCCCACAACTCATCCGGCTGGATCGGTTTGGTGATGAAATCGACCATGCCGGCGTCCAGGCACCTGTCCTTGTCCTGCTGCATGGCGTTGGCGGTCATGGCGACGATGGGCAGGTCGTTGAACCGGACATCCTTGCGGATTTCCATGGTGGCGGTGACGCCATCCATCACCGGCATCTGCATGTCCATCAGCACGATGTCCCAGGGTTCACAGGTGTTCCGCGTCACTTTATCGACGGCAATCTGGCCGTTGTCGGCAATCTCGACGACAAAACCCGCGTCGCGGAGAATTTCGCTCGCTACCTCCTGATTGAGGTCGTTGTCCTCGACCAGCAGGATGCGCGCGCCCCGGATGGCGGCCATGGCTTCCAGCAGCAACGAGGGCGCGTCACCCGCAATGCGCGTGCCCGTCTGCTCGACGCCCAGCACGCGCATCGCGGTATCGAACAGTAGCGAGGCGTTGACCGGTTTGATCAGCACGTCCTCGATTCCTGCCTGCCCGGCCTGCTTGAGCACTTCCTCGCGACCGTAAGCGGTGACCATGACCAGATGCGGCATGAGCGGCAAGTTCAGGGCCGTGATCCGGCGGGCGGTTTCGATACCATCCATGCCCGGCATCTGCCAGTCAAGGAAGACGATTTCAAAGGCTGCCGGCGTGCCGGCGCGCGCGCGCACAGCCTCGACCGCCGCCTGACCGGAGCCGACATCCGCCACCTGGAAGGTCATGCTGGCGAGCAGGTCGTTCAGCACCAGCCGCGCGTTGTCGTTGTCGTCGACCACCAGCACATGACGGCCACGCAGATCGGGTTCCGGCAACAGTGAACGCGCCTTGGCGGCGCCGATGCCCATCCGCGCGGTAAACCAGAAGGTACTGCCCTGGCCGGGTTCGCTGTCGACGCCCACCGTGCCGCCCATCAGATCGGCCAGCTTCTTCGAGATCGACAGGCCCAGCCCGGTACCGCCGTATTTGCGCGTGGTCGAACTGTCCGCCTGCGAAAAACTCTGGAACAGCCGTCCCTGCTGCTCGGGCGTCAGGCCGATGCCCGTATCCTTGACGGCGCAGTAGAGCAGCAGTTCCGTGTCGCTGCGCTCCTTGATGCGCAGAATGATGTCAACCTCGCCCTGCTCGGTAAACTTGACTGCGTTGTTGGCATAGTTGATGAGAATTTGCCCCATGCGCAGGGAATCGCCGACAAGGAAGCGCGGCACGTCGGGCGCGATGTCGAATACCAGTTCCAGCCCCTTGGCCGCGGTTTTTTCGCTGATCAGGTTGGCGACGTTGTCGAGCAGCTTGTCGAGCTCGAAGTCGGTATGTTCGACGTTGAGCTTGCCCGCCTCGATCTTGGAGAAGTCGAGAATGTCGTTGATGATGCCCAGCAGGTGCTGACCACTGCTCTGGATCTTCTTGACGTAGTCGCGCTGGCGCGGCGTCATGTCGGTTTTCAAGGCCAGATGCGCCATGCCGATGATGGCGTTCATCGGCGTGCGGATTTCATGGCTCATGTTGGCGAGGAAGTCGCTCTTGGTTTTGGCGGCATCCTCCGCCAGTTGCTGCGCCTGGCGGATCGCCGATTCGGCCGCCTTCCGATCGGTGATGTCGTACATCCAGGTGAGCAACAGGCGTTTGCCGCTCTGGTCGACCCAGCGCGTATTAAGCAAAACCCAGATTTCCTTGCCATCGTCACGGCGAAAACGGGCCTCGTAATCATCAACGCGTCCCGCTGCCTTGAAGGTCTGGAGGAATGTCGTGCGGTCATCGGGATTGGCCCAGAACTCGGAACTGCGCCGCGTATTCATCAGCGCCCGTGGCACGCCCAGCATGTCGGCCAGTCGTCGATTGGAGAAAAGCTGTTCGCCCTCTTCGCTGACCATGGTGACGGCGGCCGGGCTGTCTTCGAGTATCTGGCGCAGGCGCGCCTCGTTTTCCGCATTGACCAACTGCTGGGCGCTCAATTCTTCCGCCTGCCGCCGGGTAGCGGCGAGAAGTTGCTGCGTCCGTTCATTACGTTCGATGATTTCCATGCACAGCGCCAGCATCGGCAACAGGCTGTCAAGCGTCGCGCGATCAGCGTCGCTCAGATCGCGCAGCACGGCAAGTTCGATCACGCCGAGCAGAATCTCGTTATTGATGATGGGCAGCAGCAGGAGCGCGGCGGGATCGCCGCCGCCCAGCACCGAACCGACCGGCAAATACCCCGAGCCTGGCCTCGAGAGGATGATCGGCTTTTGTTCCAGCGCACACTGGCCGACGAGACCGTCACCATGGGTGATCGCGACTGGCAAGGCGGCTGCGTCGGGTCGGGCATGGCCGCCGCAAAGTAGCAGGCGTTGCTGCCCCGGTTCGACCCGATACACGCTGCCCTGGCCGAGCGGAATGCGCTGCGCCAGTCCGCTCAGCAGGGTCTGGCTTAATTCGGCGAAGGTCGTGGCCGTCTGCATGCGGGGCGCGAGATCGGCGACGGCCGAAGCCTGCTGCATCTGGGCGTCAAGGAGACGATGCGAACTGGCTAATTCATCGAAAACCCGAGCCACGGGAAGGCCGACATCACGCGCAATGCGCCGGGACATGGCAACGAATAGAACGATGACACCGCCCAGCAGCGCCAGCAGAATGGCGACCAGACGAACTGACCACGGTGAAAAGTCGCTGGCGGGCGCGAGGGTGACGACGCGGAATTCCTGATTGCCGAAGCGCAGGGAATGCAGGCTGGCGAACCAGTCTTGCGCCTTGTCAGCGTCAGTGGCGGCGGCCTGGATCGTGATCTGGCCCGCCGCACCGGCCTGCCGCAAAGCCGCTTCCAGCACCCGCAGGCCGATCTTGGCGGGTTCCTGCAACACCGCCTTCTTTATTGCGGCGTCGCTATCGAAGCCGGCATTGCGTGGCAAACCCAGTACCTTGCCGTCGGCGTCGAGCAGGGCGACCTGGCCGTGTTCGCCATATTTCAACTGGCTGGTAAAGCGCGAAATGTCGGTCAGCAGCACGTCGAAGGCGGCGACGAACTGCTGGCCGGTTTTCTTGTCCGTCCAGCGGATCGACGCAGTGATGCCGGGGTCCTGGGTGGACTGGAAGACATAAGGCGCCGTCCAGTGGATCTTGTTTTCGGGCGTAGCCAGCGCGCCGCTGAACCACGGCCGCTTGCGCGGATCGTAATCCTGCTCTTTCCATTCCTCGCCATTAGAGGTACGGGCGTCCTTCCACAGCAGCCAATGCTGCCGCTTGCCCTGTCCAGCCACGTCGGTCAGGCGGTTCTTCCAGCCTTCGGGTGTTTTCAGCAGAAGAATTTCCCGGCCGGCAGCGGTGGCGAGATGAATGCTGCTGATGATGCCGCGCTGCTGAATGACGGGAATGAACAGCCGATTGAAGGCGGCCGGATCGTCGATGCTGGCGAGGTCGTCGCGACTCCAATCCTGCATCGTCAGCAAGACACGCTCGACCTGGCTGACGAGGCCTTCGACCTTGGCGATGACGCGCTCGTTTGCATCCTGCTGGCGCGCCAGGGCATTGAGGTCGGCCTGCGGGCGAATTTGCAGCCAATAAAAGCTGGCGGAAACGGCCAACGAGGCCGCCACGACAATCGCCGCCGTAATCCAGCCCAGGCGGGAAAGCAGTTGGCGAATACGGGCGGCGTTTAACGGGTCGTCAGCACCGTCAATGCGATCTGAAATAATCTTGGTCACGGCAATCCCGGGTGGCCTGCGAGTAAAAATTTAAGGTTTTGAACTATACGCGAAGCCATCCGCATCAAGCCACGGTGCTTGCCGCCAGCCCGCCAAGCTTGTAACATCCGCGCATTACACCCACCGCGTTTGCACCCGATAGCGGATGCCGATCTGGCCGATGCCACCCTGGTCTGGCGCGGCGCCAACGCCCCCCATCTTTCGCAATCTCAATCCGTATCCTCCGATCCAAGGCCTCCTCTCCATCATGAAAAAAGTCCTCATCCTCGGCGTCAATGGCTTCATCGGCCATCATCTTTCCCAGCGCATCCTCAATACCACCGATTGGGACGTGTACGGCATGGACATGGCCTCCGAGCGCGTCGCCGACCTGCTCGGCAACCCGCGCTTCCATTTCTTCGAGGGCGACATCACCATCAACAAGGAGTGGATCGAGTACCACGTCAAGAAGTGCGACGCCATCCTGCCGCTGGTGGCCATCGCCACGCCGGCCACCTACGTCAAGGAACCGCTGCGCGTCTTTGAACTCGACTTCGAGGCCAACCTGCCCATCGTCCGCGCCGCCGTCAAGTACGGCAAGCACCTGATCTTCCCCTCGACCTCCGAAGTCTATGGCATGTGTTCCGATGCCGAGTTCGATCCGGAAAACTCCAACCTCACCTACGGCCCGATCAACAAGCCGCGCTGGATCTACGCCTGTTCCAAGCAACTGATGGACCGCGTGATCGCCGGCTACGGCCAGCAGGAAGGCCTCAACTACACCCTGTTCCGCCCCTTCAACTGGATTGGCGCCGGGCTCGATTCGATCTACACGCCGAAGGAAGGCAGCTCGCGCGTCATCACCCAGTTCCTCGGCCATATGGTGCGCGGCGAACCGATCAAGCTGGTCGACGGCGGCGCCCAGAAGCGCGCCTTCACCTACATCGACGACGGCATCGACGCCCTGATGAAGATCATCGCCAACAAGGATGGCATCGCCAGCGGCAAGATCTTCAACATCGGCAACCCGAAGAACAATTACTCGGTGCGCGAACTGGCGACGATGATGCTCGACCTCGCCAAGGAATACCCGGAATACCGCGACAACGCAGCCAAGGTGCAGATGCTCGAAACCACCTCGGGCGAGTACTACGGCAAGGGCTACCAGGACGTGCAGAACCGCGTGCCGAAAATCGCCAACACCATGCAGGAACTCGACTGGGCGCCGCGCGTAACCATGCAGGATGCCCTCAAGCACATCTTCGAGGCCTATCGCGGCCACGTCGCCGAGGCGCGCCGCCTCGTCGAGTGATGCCGGTTATCGCATTAAAGATCGACGTCGACACCTATCGCGGCACGCTCCAGGGCGTGCCGACTTTGGTCGACATCCTGCGCCGCAACCGCGCCGGCGCCACCTTCCTTTTCTCGCTCGGCCCCGACCACACCGGCCGCGCCATCAAGCGCGCCTTCCGGCCGGGCTTCATGAAGAAGGTGTCGCGCACCTCGGTGGTTGGCCATTACGGCCTGCAAACGCTGATGTACGGCACGCTCTTGCCCGGGCCAGACATCGGCAAGCGCTGCGCCGACACGCTGCTCTCCGTGCGGGAAGCCGGCTTCGAAACCGGCATCCATTGCTGGGACCACATCAAATGGCAGGATGGCGTGGAAAAGGCGGATATCGCCTGGACCGCACGGCAGATGAATCTTGCCACCGACCGCTATCTGGAAATATTCGGTGAACCGGCCAAGGTGCACGGCGCCGCCGGCTGGCAGATGAACGCCCAGGCAATGCGCCTCACCCAGCGCTACGGCTTCGCGTATGCATCCGACTGCCGCGGCGTGCACCCCTTCATGCCGGTGCAGAATGCCGAAATCGTGCTGTGCCCGCAACTGCCCACCACCCTGCCGACGCTCGACGAGCTGATCGGCATCGATGGCGTCACCGAAGATAATGTCGACCAGCGCCTGCTGCAACTCACCGCGCAGCCACCCCACTGGGGCTGCCACGTCTATACGCTGCACGCCGAACTGGAAGGCATGAAGCTGGCGGCGGTGTTCGAACGCCTGCTCACCGCCTGGCGCGAACAGGGCTATGACCTTATTTCGCTACGCGACCTCGCCGCGATGTTTGAGGTTGAGCGCCTGCCACGCCACGAAATCATGCGTGGGCAAGTGCCCGGACGTTCCGGCACGCTAATGCTGCAGGGGCCGGAATTCCTGGCGTGAAGACGCCGGCTCAGCGCCAAAAAGTCGGCGCTAACGATACGGCAATAGCTTCGGCCGCGTGAACCGAACATGACTCAGTCCGCCCGCTCCCCGTTCGCGGTGCCGCTGCTGTTGCTGCTGGCGACCATCATCCTGGCGCTGGGTATTGCCTCCCCCACAGGCCTCACCGGCAAGGACGAATACCTGCTCGGCCTGCGCATCCCGCTGGAAATGATGGAGCGTGACGCCTGGTGGATTCCCTTTATCGACGGTGAACCGCGACTGAAGAAGCCGCCCTTCATCTACTGGCTGGGTCGCGCCAGTTATGAGACCTTCGGCCCCTCGCTGGCCGCCGGCCGCGCCATCACCATCGTCTTTTCGCTGCTGCTGCTCGGCTGCGTCGCCTGGTGCGGCCGCCGGCTGTCGCGCAGCTTCGACGGCCCCTTCTCGCGCGACGGGATGGCTGGCCTGCTCTGCGCCGGCGCGCTGCTCGGCATGAGCGGCATGGCCTCGGAATCGCGCCGGCTGATGCTCGATATTCCCGTCGCGGCGCTGGCCACCGCTGCCTTCTGTTTCTACTGGGCCTGGATCGAAGAACGTGGCTGGACCCGGCTGATCGCCGCCGCCGCCTGCCTGACGGCGGCGCTGCTGACCAAGGGGCCCAATGCCGCCATCGTCTTCGGCGCCGCCCTGCTTGCCCTGCTGCTGGCGCGCCGTGACCTATGGCAACCGCTCTTCGCCCGCTGGCCGCAACAGCTTCTTTTCACCGCCGGCGCCTTGGCGCTGCCTGTTTGGTGGCTGACTGACGTGAATAGCCGCTACGGCGCCCAGCTCGCCGCCGCCACCGAGCACGAGATCGAGGCTCGCGGACTCTGGAATATTTCACCGGACGCCGCCATCGGCA
>JAIFMO010000024.1 GCA_020048435.1 Sulfuritalea sp. | reverse complement strand
GCGGTAACGCCGGGAATTCCGAGCAGCGGAATCGGCTGGAAGCTGCATCCGAACGTGTCGTCGGCGACGTCGATGACGTCCGCCAGCCGGGCATCGATGTCGGCAAGCTGCGACGCCGGCGCATTATCGAGCCACACTGGATCGACATCGAAACAGAGCGCCTTGGCGGTCAGACCGACGAAAGGCGCGCGCAGGCTATCCATGCTGGCGTGACCGAAAAGGAAGAAGCGCAGGCGGGTGTCGACTTCGTGGCGACGGTCGGCGAAGACCGCGCGCCAGCGGTGGGCGCGAATGCCTTGCCACAGCTCGGGGTCGGCACAGGCGACGATCAAGCCGCATTCGTCGAACTGGGTCAGTGCGTCGCGCAGGCGGCCACGCCCGCTTTGGCCGGCGGCGCGACGCTCATCCAGCCTGCGGTAATGCGTGCGATTGATCGCGGCCTTGGCGCGCGGAAAGTCCAGCCAGACCAGCGCGTTGCAGGCGTCGTGCCAGTTGTCCGGCCGCGTTTCGATTTCGCCGTGCAACCAGGCCCGCTCCTCGTAGGCGAGCGGCGAACCATCCGGCGGCACAAAGCGCAAGGGCAGACCGGAGCCACTGACTAGACCTTGCGCGGCGGCTTGTTCATTCAGCCAAAAAGTCGGCGGTAGCGATACGGCAAGCAGCGACCGCCAAGGCGCCAATGGGAGAAATGGTGACGGCGGTAGCGGCAGCTCAGCCACCCGCCGGCGCCGCGCCCGGCTTGTTCCCTTCCTTGCCAGCTTCTTTTGACACGGCGACGAACTGGTATTTGTCGGCCTTCATCTGGAAGGTGCCGAGCAGTTCGCCCGGCTGCTGCGGCTCTTCCTTGAACGGCTCAAAACCGCAACTACTCACTTCGGTCACGTACCAGCGCTTGCCCTGGCGCAGGATGTAGGCGCCGGGCGCCGGTTGATAAAGGTCGACCTTGGCGTTGCCGGCCGCATCCTTGAGGTGGTGCTTACGCTGGCAGACGGGGTCGTTGCGCACGACGAGCCCCATTTCCCAGTTCGACCCGTAATAAGCCTGCTGCCTGACGATGGACAAGGCCCGCGCCGGCGGATCGACCAGATACGAAGCGCCATCCGATCCGCCACAGCCCGCCAGCAATAGGGTGGTCGTCGCCAGAACCGCCCGCAAAATAGTCACCTTCATTGCGACAACCTCCAGGCAATGGTTTCGCCTGCACGCAGCGGCACCAACGCATCGTTGGCGAAATAGGCTTGCGCCAGCGGCACCGGCCACGCCTCCTTCACCAGCGTGATCGTTGCCGTGTTACGTGGCAGGCCGTAGAAATCGGGGCCGAAATGGCTGGCGAAGGCTTCCAGCCGGTCAAGCGCGCCAGCCGCCTCGAAGGCCTCGGCGTAAAGCTCGATGCCGGCATGGGCGGTGTAGCAGCCGGCGCAGCCGCAGGCCGCCTCCTTGGCGCTCTTGGCGTGGGGCGCCGAATCGGTGCCGAGAAAAAATTTTGGATTGCCGGAAACTGCGGCGGCGACCAGCGCCTGACGGTGCGTCTCGCGCTTCAGCACCGGCAGGCAATAGTGATGCGGGCGGATGCCGCCGGCAAAAAGGGCGTTGCGGTTGAGCAGCAGGTGGTGCGCCGTCAGCGTGCCGGCAACATGGGCGCCCTGAGCCTTGACGAAGGCGATGCCCTCCAGCGTCGTGATGTGCTCCAGCACAAGTTTCAAGGCAGGGAAGTCGCGCAGCAGCGGCAGCAGCACGCTGTCGATGAAGACGGCCTCGCGGTCGAAGACGTCGACCGCCGGATCGGTGACTTCGCCATGCACCAGCAGTGGCAGGCCCAGCGCTTCCATGCGGGCCAGCGTCGCCGCGCATTTCCTGATGTCGGTAACGCCAGCATCGGAATTGGTGGTGGCGCCAGCCGGGTACAGTTTCACCGCGTGGACGATGCCGCTCGCCTGCGCCGCCTCAATTTCGGCCGGCGGCATGTTGTCGGTGAGGTAGAGCGTCATCAGGGGGTCGAATTCCATCCCGGCCGGCAGCGCTTGGATGATGCGTTCGCGATAGGCGCGGGCCTGCGCGACGCTCGTTACCGGCGGGCGAAGATTGGGCATGACGATGGCGCGGGCGAAGCGGCGCGCCGTGTCCGGCAACACCGCCGCCAGGGCGGCATCGTCGCGCAGATGCAGGTGCCAGTCGTCGGGACGAGCGAGGGTGAGCGTGCGGGGGACTGTTTCCATGACCACGATTTTATCCGCCCTTGATTTCGAGCGCCCGAGCATACAGCGCATTCTTCGCCCGGCCGGTAATGGCGGCGGCAAGTTTGGCGGCCTGCTTGGTCGGCAGTTCGGCCAGCAGCAATTGCAGCACACGCTCGGCCTCGGCGTCCACCTCGCTGTCCGGACGCGGCGGCGGCCCGGCGACGATCAGCACGAATTCGCCACGGCGGCGGTTTTCTTCGGCGGCCAGCCAGGCCGGGCCGTCGCCAAGCGGCATGACGGCAATCTGCTCGAAACGCTTGCTCAACTCGCGGGCGATGACCAGCGTGCGCGACGGTTGCAGCCGCGCGGCGAGGTCGGCAACGGTTTCCTCGATGCGGTGCGGCGCTTCGTAGAACACCAGCGCGGCGGTTGTCGCGGCCAGTTCATCAATCGCCGTGCCGCGCGCGCCGACTTTTGCGGGCAGGAAGCCGACAAAAAGAAAACGCTCGTCAGCCAGGCCCGCCGCCGACAGTGCCGTGATGGCTGCGCTCGGCCCCGGCAGCGGCACGACGTCGAAACCCGCCGCGCGAACGGCCGCCACCGCCTTTGCACCAGGATCGGAGATACCCGGCGTGCCGGCATCCGACACCAGCGCGACGCGCTTGCCCGCCGCCAGCAGCGTAATGACCTTCTCGGCGGCCTCGCGTTCGTTGTGCTCGTGCAGCGCAAAAGCGGGCGCGCGGATGCCGAAGTGGTCGAGCAGGTGGCGCGTGTGGCGCGTGTCTTCGCAGGCGATGACATCGGCCGCGCGCAGGGCGTCGAGCGCCCGCGGGCCAATATCACCCAGATTACCGATGGGCGTGGCCACGACATACAATGCTACCGGTATGGAAATCGTATTCATGTCAGCCATTCTATGACGAGCCGTCAGGCCAGGGATCCGCGTGTCGCCACCACGCCGGACACCAACGGGCGGGACGCCACTACCGCCGTGGCGCGGGGTGCGGCCTTCGAGGCCGACGCGGCGCGCATGCTCGAAGCGCGCGGATTGCGCATTGTCGCCCGCAATTTCCGCGTCAAGGGCGGCGAAATCGATCTGGTTTGCCGCGACGGCAACGTCACGGTGTTTGTCGAGGTGCGTTTGCGCCGACGGAGCGATTTTGGTGGCGCGGCAGCCAGCATCACCGCCACCAAGCAGGCGCGACTGATCCTGGCGGCGCGGCACTGGCTGGCGCGGCATGGGGAAACACCTTGCCGCTTCGATGCGGTGGTTTCCGACGGCGTGACGATGGAGTGGCTGCGCGATGCGTTTCAGGCTGACTGAACTGGCGCTGTGCCTGCTGCTATGGCAGTCGCCAGCATGGGCGCAATCGATCAAGGTGCTGGTACAGGCGTCCGCCCTGGCCGGCGCGCAGTATTACGAAGCCGCCACGCAGTGGGACGCAATGAAGGTTGGCGACGCCTTGGCGTTGATCCGCGAACCGGACAATCCGCACGACGCCAATGCGGTGCGGGTCGAATGGCAGGGCCACAAGCTCGGCTATCTGCCGCGCGCCGAAAATCGCGCCGTAGCCGCCGAAATGGATGGCAGCGGCCGGGTGGAAGGTCGCATCGCCACGCTGGTCCCGCATCGCAACCCGTGGCGGCGGGTGCGGATCGAGGTATTTGTGGTGCTTTAGCCAATCTGTTCAGTCAGCCCGCCGTCACGCCCAGCCGCTAAAATCACATGACCATGAGTCTCGACCGACGCATTCACGACCAATTCAACGAAAGTATCGCCGCCAAGCAGTCGGCGCTCGCCGTCATGGCCGGGCCGATTGTCGCCGCGATCCGCCTGATGGCGGATTCCCTGCGCGCTGGCGGCAAGATAATGGCTTGCGGAAATGGCGGCTCGGCCGCCGACTCGCAGCATTTCGCCGCCGAACTGCTCAACCGCTTCGAGCGCGAACGGGCGCCACTGGCCGCCATCGCACTCACCACCGACACCTCGACGCTGACCTCCATCGCCAACGACTACGCCTACGATCAGGTCTTCGCCAAGCAGGTGGACGCACTTGGCCGCGCCGGCGACGTGCTGCTGGCGATTTCGACTTCGGGAAATTCCCCCAACGTGATCGAGGCGATGAAGGTGGCCCACGGCCGCGGCGTGCACATCGTCGCGCTGACCGGCAAAGGTGGCGGCGCCATGACCGAACGACTGGCGACCGGCGATGTCCATTTGTGCGTGCCGGCCGAACGCACGGCGCGCATCCAGGAAATCCATCTGCTCACCCTGCACTGTCTTTGCGATGGCATTGACGCTTTGATTCTGGGAGAAGAACAATGATTCGCAGCACAATTCACACCACTATTCGCACCACCCGCTTGACGTTGCTCGTTCTCGTCGTCGCTGTCGCGCCACTGCTGGCCGGTTGCGCGGAAACCGCCATCCTCGGCGCTGGCGCTGGCGCGCTGCTGATCGGCGACCGCCGGCCGACCGAGACTTACCTCACCGACGAGGGCATCGAGATCCGTGCCGCCAACCGCATCAACGAACGCTATGGCGATCGCGTTCACGTCAATGTCATCAGCTACAACCGCAGCGTGCTGCTTACCGGCGAGGTGCCGGACGCCGCGGCAAAGGCCGAGGCCGAGAAAATCACGGCCGGCGTGCCCAATGTCAAGGCAATCAGCAACGAGCTGGCGGTTGCCGGCATCAGTTCGCTGCAATCACGTACCAACGACGCCGTCCTTACTTCCAAGGTCAAGGCGCGCTTTATCGACACCAACAAGTTCTCGGCCAACCACGTCAAGGTGGTTACCGAAGCGGGCGTGGTCTATCTGCTGGGAACGGTTGCCCAGCGCGAAGCCGACGCCGCCGTCGAGGTGGCCCGCACGACCAGCGGTGTACGCAAGGTAGTGCGGGTCTTCGAGATCGTTCCCGAAGCCGAGATCAAGCGACTCGACAATCCATCGGGAATGAAGCCCGGATCTCAATCGCAGCCGACCCCTGGAAATCCCTTCATTCCGGACATGAAGCCCGTTACTTCATGACGGCGACCGCATACCCGGTCGCGGCCTTCGAAGCCAAGCGTTGCTCGCCGGACGCGCTGACTGCCCGTATCGGCGCATTGCCGCGGCCGCTGGTATTCACCAACGGCTGTTTCGACCTCCTGCATCGCGGTCATGTCACCTACCTTGCCCAGGCGCGAGCACTCGGTGCGAGCCTGGTGGTGGCGCTCAATTCCGACGCATCGGTGAAACGGCTGGGCAAGGGCGACGACCGACCGCTCAACGTGCTGGACGACCGCTTGGCCGTCATGGCTGCGCTCGAATGCGTCTCGCTGGTTACCTGGTTCGACGAGGACACGCCATTGGCGCGCATCATCGACGTTCATCCGGACGTGCTGGTCAAGGGCGGCGACTGGCCGGTGGACAAGATTGTCGGCTACGCCGAGGTGCGCGGCTGGGGCGGCCAGGTACATTCCATCCCCTTCCTGCACCAGTGCTCCACAACCGCGCTGGTCGAGAAAATCCGCCGGCTCTAGTCCTGCTCCACCACCGCGGTGCAGCGAACCACGGTTTCACGCACCAGGGCGATGTGGCTGCGCAGCGTGTAGATCATGTCGGAGAAATTGAGCGGCGTGGCCAGGCGATTGACATCGCGCTCGATGGCGGCGACACGTTCAAGCCACTCGGCGCGACCGTGACGGGTTGGGTCGGACTCCACTTCGGCTTCAAGAAACTTGAGCTCGCCGTAGCGCCGATAGATGCGCGAGCGCACTCGCCAATCGTAGAGCCCCGGGGCGATTTTGAGCACGGGGAACAATACCGCGAGCAGGGGAATCAGCATCACAACCATGCGATCAATCAGGGTCGCCGCCCAGAAGGGCAGGTAGCGCTGGAGGAAGGGCTTGCCGGACTTGTAGTAACGCTCGGCTTCCTTCGATAACGGGAAGTCGATGCTGGTCGCCTTGGGAAATTCCCCGGGCTTCTGGAAAATACCGGGGCCGCCATGAGTCTCGCTCATCGCCTGCGCCAAGAGGCCAACCAGCGCCGGGTGGGTGTCTTCCCGCACGAGCAGGGTAGCGGTCGAGGCGAGCAAAGTCACATCCTGATGCGGTACGTCTGCTACCAGATCGATGGCGCCGCGCGGCAGCACAACCTTTGACAGGTAGGGAAAGCGCCGGGTATAGGCGTCGGCATGATCCAGGCTCATCAGCTTGACACCGGGGGTGGCGAGCAGCGTCCATACCGTTGCGGATTGCGTCGGCCCGACGACGAAGGCCGCGTCAATTTCACGCGCGGCAAATGCCTGCGCCAAGCCAGGCCCGCCCTTTTCAATCAGCGTCGTATTCTTGCCATTGATCTGGTTGGCGTAGAGCACCTCGTTGGCAAGATAGTGAGTGCCGCTACCCGGCGCACCAATGGCAATCCGCTTGCCCTTGAGTTCGACCACACTGGCTGAAATCCTGTCGCGACCCTTATTGCGAGCCCGACTGACACGAGCCAGGTCGGCGCGATAGAAAATCCACAGCGGTTCGAAATAGAGGCCGCCCAGCGAGAGCAGGGTATCGCCTTCCTGCACACGCGCCGTGCCGCCCTGCAAAAATGCGGCATCGACCTCGAAGGCCGTATCGCGCAGCCGCGACAGATTTTCGGTGGAGCCGGCCGAGGGCTTTTCGATCAGGCGGATGCCATACTGCGCCAGTTGATCCTTGTAGGCCGCGGCGAAACGCTGATAGGCGCCACCTTCGCCGCCGCTACTGAGGATCAGCGACTGCGGCGGCGCCGGCTGGATGTAGCGCGAAGCCAGCCAGAAGCAGGCCACGACGACCAACAGCAGCGGCAAGCCGACAATAAGCCGGTCACGCAGCGAATACTCGCGCAGACGGCTTATCAGGCGGCGGGCAGACATGCGTGCCATTGCTCAAGCCAACTGCACGCGCATCTTCGCTCTTAAAACGGAATGTCGTCTTCAAAATCGTTGAAATTTGAGCCGGTAGAGCCGGAGGCCGGCTGTGATGCCGGCGGCCGGCTGTCCTGTCCGCTCGGCGCGGGACGTCCGCCACCACTTTCGCGCGGAGGCGCGTCGCTCATGCCCTGACGCGAACCAAGCATCTGCATGCGATCACCCCGGATATCGGTGGCGTAACGCTCCTGACCATCCTTGTCTTGGTATTTGCGGGTGCGGATCGAGCCTTCAACGTAGATCTGGCTGCCTTTCTTCAGGTATTGGCCACAGACTTCGGCTTGCCGGCCAAAGTAAGACACCCGATGCCACTCGGTCTGCTCCTGTTTATTGCCATCCTTATCCTTCCACGAATCGGTCGTTGCCAAGCGCAGGTTCGCCACGGCTTCGCCGCTCGGCAAGTAGCGCATTTCCGGGTCAGCGCCAAGATTTCCCACCAGAATCACTTTATTTACTGAAGCCATTGCCGTCTCTCCTTCAGGAATTGTTCATTTTCGCCGCTGCGGTGCCCGCAGCCCTGCCGCCGATATCAGCCAGGCGGCCGCCAGTCCCACGCAAAACAAGCTTACTGCGCCCGGGCCGTGGTGCTGCGCCAGCCAGCCGCCCAACGCACCCCCTAGAAAGAGCCCGATCGATTGCAGGGTATTGTAAATGCCCAGCGCCGTGCCTTTTGCGTGAGGTGGCGCGATGCGTGAAATCCACGAGGGCTGTGTCGCCTCCAGCACATTGAAGGCAACGAAGAACAGCGTCAGCCACAGCGCCAGCGGCCATAGTCCAGCGCCGAACAGGTACAGACCACCCTGCACCAGCAGCAGCAAGGCAATGGCGGCGATGAAAATGGGCTTCATGGCGTCACGCTTTTCGGCCACGATCACCGCCGGCACCATGACGACGAAGGACAGCAGCACGGCCGGAAGATAGACTTTCCAGTGTTCTGGCATGGGCAGGCCGGCACTGGTGATCAAGGCCGTCGGCAGCGTCACCCACATCGCCGTCTGCATCAAGTGCAGCACAAAGACGCCGAAATTGAGCCGCATCAACTGGCCATCTTTCAGCACGATGGCGAAACCGCCCACGGCGCGTGGCACTGGCGGAGCGGCCGGCACGATGAACAGTACAAGGCCGATGGCCGCCAGCGCCAGCAAACCGGTCAGCCAGAAAATACCGGATAGGCCAATTGCAGCGTAGAGCAGGGGAGCGGCCACCAGCGATAGCGCGAAGACCAGTCCGATCGACGAGCCGATCATCGCCATTATCTTGGTGCGATGTTGTTCTCGGGTCAGATCGGCTGCCAGCGCCGTCACGGCGGCTGAGATGGCGCCGGCGCCCTGTATTACGCGGCCTGCGATCAGCGTCGGCATGTCGGGCGCCACCGCCGCGATCATGCTGCCCGCCGCGAACAGCAGCAGGCCAAAGACAATTACCGGCTTGCGGCCGAAACGGTCGGAGGCCGCGCCGAAGGGAATCTGGAAGACGGCTTGAGTGAGGCCATAAGCGCCCAGAGCGATTCCTACCAGCGTGAGGTTGTCACCGCCCGGCAGGTGGCCAGCACCTGCGGCGAACACTGGCATCACCAGGAAAAGGCCAAGCATGCGCAGCGCAAAAATCGACGCCAGGCTGGCGCCGGCGCGTTTCTCGTCGCGGGTCATCGGATCTGTTATGGGGGAGCGCATGGCGGGGCCTCGGTGTGGCATTGCTTTCGGCGGCCGCGTATATTATCAGGTCGCCCCAAACGGTACCCTTAGCCCATGGACGAAATCAGGATTCGCGGCGCCCGGACGCACAATCTCAAGAACATCAATCTTGATCTACCGCGCAACAAGCTCACCGTGATCACCGGCCTATCCGGCTCCGGCAAGAGTTCGCTGGCCTTCGACACACTATATGCCGAGGGGCAGCGTCGCTACGTCGAATCACTCTCGGCCTATGCCCGTCAGTTCTTGCAACTGATGGAAAAACCTGACGTTGACTTGATCGAGGG
>JAIFMO010000179.1 GCA_020048435.1 Sulfuritalea sp. | reverse complement strand
ATGTCGGTGGCCTTCGAGGCCCAGGGCGAAATCGTGCCCAGCCGCGGCGTCACCAGCAGCAGGGTTCCCGCCGGAGCGGGTGGCAACGTCGCCGGAATGCCGAGCAGATCCTTGAGCCGGGCGATCTCGTCGGCGCCCAACACGTCCGCCGACTCGACGAAATACCAGTGCTCGGCCACCAGGGCGGTCGCGGCCGCTTCTTGCAGACGACCGAGACGAGAGGCAGAAAAGGCGGCGGCGCCGCGCAACTTGAGGATGGAGGACATGGCGGAGGCGATGGGGGAGATGACGGAGAAATATGCCGGAAAAGGCAAGGCGCAACTGAAGGCTAATTATACCCAGCACCCCCCAGGCACCTTCCTTGTCCAATGTTGCCGGAGCTACGTCGTCAGGTCCCGTAGTCACCGTCCGCTTTTACCCCAAGGGGCAATTGATTCGGCCAGCTTAGGGCAATCGCGCCGGCACTTTGTTTACGGTCGGCGGACTAGCCGTCTGCTGGCCGCGAACAGGGGCAATCTGGGTAATGGCATAGCTAAAGATCAAAATAATGATTCCGACGATAAGGCCAATAACTAAACCTTTCATGCTGTCTCCGGTGTCTGTTTTATTTTGTGCCGCAGTTTGCCATAAGCCGCCAGCAATCGTCGGTGCATTTCGCACCCATTGAAATCCAGGCCCGGCGCCACCACGCCAGGAAAACGCTGTTCCCTGCCGAGCATGGCTTCGGCGCTGGCAACGGTAGCGCTACCATAGAGATGCTCTAGCGCGTCGCGATGCCCTGCGGCGCCGCCCAGATCGAGCAGGGTCTCGATGCAGCGATAAACGCGACGACGGCCCGCGTCGAACTGCTGGAAATGACGCCCCCATTCGCAGCCTTCGCGGATCGCCGCCTCGTCGCCAATGGCCAGGGCCAGCAGCGTCTTTAATTCGCCCACCCGCAGATCGCTCCAGAAGGAACCGGCATCGGCAGCCAGCCCGATCAGTTCGGCGACGGAACGCTGATCCGGCAGATCGAGGTCGTTGAGCGTCTCCAGCAGATCGGCGCATTCGTCGTCGTCCAATTCCGGCAGATACAGAATGGCCTCGCGGATGCCATTGCCGACACTGTTGTTTTCCCAGGCCAGATCGTCCAGCGGGTAGATTTCCGACATTCCCGGCACCAGGATGCGGCAGGCGTAGACGCCGAGATGGGTAAAGTCGGCGATATAGATGTCGTGACCGGCGCGATGGATGCGGTCGACCAGCCAGCGGTAATCGGCAGCGGTCGAGTTTGCCGCTCCCGCGCCGCCACTGAAATTCCAGTCGACAAATTCGAAATCGGGCGTGACGCCAAGAAAATTCCAGCTGATGATGCCGCTTGAATCGACGAAGTGGATTTCGATATTGGGCGCGGCGGCGATCTCGTCCAGATCAAAGCCTGGCTCGGGGAAGCCGCCGAGGGCGTCGAGGCCGCGCCCCTGCAACAACTCGGTCAGCGCGCGTTCGAGGGCAATCTCGAAACGCGGGTGTGCGCCGAAACTGGCAAAACAACCCTGATCGTCGGGATGCAGCAGAGTAACGTTCATCACCGGATATTCACCGCCCAGCGACGCATCCTTGACCAGGATGCCGAAGCCCGCAGCGCGCAAACCACGAATACCGGCTTCGATGCGCGGATAGCGGGCGATAACGGCTTCCGGCACATCCGGCAGGCACAGCCCTTCGCCGATGATGCGAAACTTGACGTGGCGCTCCAGAATCTCCGACAGAGCCTGGGTGCGCGCCTCGGCTTCGGTGTTGCCGGCCGACATGCCGTTGCTGACGTAAAGGTTGCCAATGATATTGACCGGAAACCAGACGTTGGCGCCATCGCGCTGCCGCACATAAGGCAAGGCGCAGATACCGCGTTCGGTGTCGCCGGAATTGAGGTCGACCAACGTATTGGCGTCGATGGCGCCATCCGGGTTGTAGAACTGGCGCAGTTCCGGTGTCAGCAGTTGATCCGGCCATGCACTTTCATCGTCGGCATTGCCGGGCTGAAACCATTGCTCGTGGGGGTAATGGGCAAAATTGCGCTTTGCGAACTGATCCCCGAGGTAATAATGGGTCCAGAAATAATTACAGGAGAGGCGCTCGAAAAATTCGCCGAGCGCGCTCGCCAGCGCCGCCAGCCGCGAAGCGCCCTTGCCGTTGGTAAACAGCAACGGACAATCGTGGTCGCGCACGTGCACCGACCAGATGCCATCCACCGGATTCAGCCAGGAGCGTTCCTCCACCTGGAAACCCATTGCCTCCAGTTTGCCCTGCATGGTGGCGATGGAGGATTCGAGCGAGGCATCCTTACCCTCAATGAAGCTTTCTGTTTGCATGGGAATGTCCGTTTTGACGACGACCCGCATAATAGTGGCAGTTTCCATCCGAACGACAGAATCGACATGCACGAAATCACGCCCGCTCAATCCGTCGAATTATTGAAGGAACTGCACATCCTCACGCGCGACGGCAAGATGAACCAGGACAGCCGGCGCAAGCTCAAGCAGGTCAATCACCTTTGCCAGTTCATCGCGCCGCTGCTGGAGGAAATCCGTGCGGGGCATGCGGACATCCGGCTGGTTGATCATGGCGCTGGCAAATCCTATCTGGGCTTCATCCTTTACGACCGCTTCCTCAAGGGGCATGAAGCGGGATCGCACGTCCATGGCATCGAAAGCCGCGCCGAACTGGTCGATAAATCCCGCGAACTGGCGGTGCGACTGGGTTTCACCGGGATGACATTTCTCAACCTGACCGTGGAGCAATCCATTGCCTCCGAACTTTTGCCGGCACGGGTGGACATCGTCACGGCGCTGCATGCCTGCGACACTGCCACCGACGACGCCATCCGCTTCGCCCTGGCGCGGCAGGCCCACTTTGTCGTGCTGGTGCCCTGCTGCCAGGCCGAAGTCGCGGCGGCGCTGCGCAGGAACAAAGGCAGCGTTCTCGCCAATCCTCTCGCCGACCCGCTGGCCCAACTCTGGCGTCACCCGCTACACACCCGCGAATTCGGCAGCCACGTCACCAACGTGCTGCGCTGCCTGCAACTCGAAGCGCACGGCTACCAGGTCAGCGTCACCGAACTGGTCGGATGGGAACACTCGATGAAAAACGAGCTGATCGTCGCCCGTTACAAAGACCTGCCTCGCGGAAAACCTGCCGCACGGCTGGCAGAACTGCTCAAGCTGCTGGGACTGGAGGAATTGGGGACGCGCTTCTTTACCGATACGCTGAAACCGCGCCCCCTCCATGAAACGCCATCCGCATGAAAACCATGACGCTGGACAAAATTCTTCAATCGCAGGGTTTCGGCACCCGCAAGGGGTGTCGCCAATTGATTGACGACGGCGCAGTGCGCATCGGCGGCGAAACGGTAACGCAATACGACAGCGCCTTCGTGCCCGCGGGGCTGGAATTCAGCGTATTTGACGAACCATGGATCTATCACGAAAAGATCTATCTGGCCCTCAACAAGCCGCCTGGCTACGAATGCTCGCGAAAACCATCGGGGCATCCCGGCGTATTGACATTGCTGCCGGAGCAGTTCACCTGGCGCGAGGTGCAACCGGTCGGCCGTCTCGACCACGACACCACCGGGCTGCTGCTGCTGTCGGACGACGGCGCCTTCATTCACGCGCAATCGTCCCCCAAACGCCATGTACCCAAGGTGTATGTGGCGACCACCCACGACCCGGTCACGCCGGCGTTGCTGGCGCAATTGCACGAGGGCGTCCAGCTTCACGACGAACCGGCGCCACTGACGGCGCTAGCCCGGCAACTCGACACGCATCGACTGGAGATCGTCCTCGAACAAGGCAAATACCATCAGGTCAAACGCATGTTGGCCGCGGCAGGCAATCACTGCGTCGCGCTGTGCCGCATCGCCGTCGGCGGCGTCAAACTCGCCGAACTGGAACTCACCGAAGGCGAGTGGTGCTATATCGACCCGCTCTTGCCGTACCGCTAGCGCCGACTTTTTACCTGCGGATCTGGATTTCCTCGACGAAACCCTGCATGCCGGTATGAATACTGCCGGCATTGCCTTCGTCGGTGTCGATGTGCATGGCCAGGCGATAGCTGGGATTGACCCTGACCACGACGTCGCCGAAGATCAGTTCGCGGTCGCCTTCAATGCGCACCCGCACCACGTACTTGTCGCGCAGGCGGAAGCGCATGGCATCCTCCGGCGTCATATGGATATGCCGTTGGGCGCAGATGACGCCGCGCTCGATGGCGGCGCGGCCGTTGGGGCCTTCGAGCGTCACCCCCGGCGTGTTGGCGAGATCGCCGGATTCGCGGATGGGCGGCTGGATGCCTAGCTTGAACTGCTCGGTCATGGCAATCTCGACCTGCGTTTCCTTGCGGGTGGGGCCGAGCACGCGCACGTTGGCGATGGTGCCCTTGGGACCGATCAGATTGACCTTTTCCTTGCAGGCGAACTGGCCGGGCTGCGACAGTTCGTGCTCGGACGTAAGCTGGTGGCCCACGCCGAACAGACGGTCGACGTCGCCCTGCGACAAATGCACATGGTGGGCCGAAACCTCGATGGGAATCGGCGCCGCTTCCTCGTTCTTGATGGCCAGGGTAATCTGGTTGCGTTCCACCGCGCGCAAGGCCTCCCAGGCTACCAGTCGCTCGTCGTCGTTGGCGATGACCAGCACCTTGACCGGCGAATCCTCGGCCGAAATCACTTCGCATTTCTCGGTGAGACTGACGTTGCGATTCAGTTCCTCGTCGAGCTTGATGCCCATGTAACTCAGGCCCTGACAGGCCAGGCTGCGCACGATGGAACTGGTTTCGCCAATCTCGCCGGTAAAGGCCAGCACATCGACCCCGCCCATGGCCGCCACATAGGCGCCGATATTCTTGCGCACCTGATAGCAGAAGGCTTTGTGCGCGAGCAGCGCGCGGTGATGTCCTTCGGCGGCCGCCTGTTCGATTTCGTGAATGTTGCCGGAGAGGCCCGAAATACCCTTGAGGCCGCTTTCGGTGTTGATCAGTTTTCCCAGCGCTTCCGCCGACAAGCCGTAGTGGTCGGAGAGATGGATGATCACCGCGGGGTCGATGCTGCCGGCACGGGTGGTCATGATCAGGCCGTCCGACGGCGTCATGCCCATGGTGGTATCGACCGAGCGGCCGTGATCGATCGCGCAAATCGATGCACCGATGCCCAGATTGCAGGAAATGATCTCCAGTTCGCCCAAGGGGCGCTTCAGGATTTCGGCGGCTTTGAGCGAGACGTAGCGGTGCGAAGTGCCATGAAAACCGTAACGACGGATGCCCTCCTTCTTGTACATCTCATAGGGGAGGCCATAAAGGTAGGCATAGGGCGCCAGGGTTTGATGGAAAGCGGTGTCGAAGACGGCAACGTGCGGCGCGGTGGGAAAGTACTTCATCGCCGCACGAATGCCGAGCAGGTTGTGCGGGTTGTGCAAGGGCGCGAACACCGACAGGGCGTCGATATCGGCCATCACCTGCGGCGTAACAACCGCCGCGCTCGAAAACTTGCTGCCGCCATGGACGACGCGATGGCCGACGGCGATGACTTCAAAGGGGTTGAACAGATATTTATCATCGAGCCCATGCATGGACTCGAACAACACCTTCAAAAAGTCTTCGAGCGGAAAGGCCGGACGCTCGCGGTTGACAGTCTTGCCACCGATGGTCAGCGCAATGCGGGCGGTAACGCCACCGCCATTGTCGATGATGCCCTGCACGTCGCGGCTTTCATCCTGGGTGTCGTAGACGCCGAAATGAATCTGGCTCACGCCGACGTTGAGCGCCAGTATCTTGCCCTCCACCTCGGTCTTGAGACTCAGCGCATAGGGGTCTTCCGACTGAGCCAGCGCCCGGTCGTGTAGTTGGCGGCTGGTGATATCCACTGCCTGCGCCCGCGCGCGGTCGGCCAGCAGCTTGGAAAGATAGGTGATGGCGCGGGGTTTGACCAATATGCGGGTATTGAAGACCTCCTGCGGAATCATCAGGACGAAGCAGCGGTTGCCCGCGATGACATCGGCAACCGTGCGATCGCCCGTCAGCAACGCCATCTCGCCGAAAACATCGCCGTCTTCCAGCTTGCTCACCAGCACGCGGGCGCCGAAGCTGTCGGCCACCGAAATCTCGGCATGACCGCTCACCAGCACGCCGAAAAAACTACCGGCCTCGCCACATTCGAGGATGGCTTCGTTGCCCTCGAAGGTGCGAAGTTCCGAGTGTGCGGCGATTTCTGCTACGTTTTCCTCGTCGAAACCCTCGAAGAGCGGTACTTTTTCGGTCAGAAACTGAATCAGTTCAGATGAAGTCATATCGATTCCTTTGCTCGCGCAAACGCACAAGGCGACGTGCCCGTGCAGTCGGCTGAATTATCCTTGCGTGAGTATACCGTCACCGTGCTGCATTGCAACAATTTCAAGCAATTGCAAGACACGGAAAAGCGAATCGGCAACCCGACGAAGCAGCTAGACGACGATTTCCAGACCCTCAAGAGCCAACTCGACCTCACTCAAGCCAGGCCCGCGCGGTTGCCGTGCCAAGGCTTCGGCGAAGACTCGATCGATGTCGTCGTCGCTGCGCGTCGGTTCATGGTGGGTGCAAAACAGGCGTTTCGCGCCAATGCGGTCCGCCAGCAGAATATTGCTATCGAAGGTGCCATGACCCCACCCCACTTTCGGGGGATATTCTTCGGGCGTATAGGCGCTATCGGCGATCAAAACATCGAGCGGGCCAAGCGCGGCATCCATTTCCCGCTGCCGTTGTACAACCATGCCCTGAAAATCGTTGTAATCCTCATCTTCCGGCGCATAGATATTCATCCACGGCTCATGGTCGCCGGTGAAAAAAACGGACTTGCCGTTGCAGGCAATACGATAGCCGAAGTTGGTTACGGGATGATTGAGCAACACCGGTGTGACAGTCGCGTCGCCGATCTCGATCGGAACGCCATTGGCGACTGAAATGGATTCGAGGCCGGCCTTAAGCTCGGCTTCGCGCACGGGAAAGTAGCTGTACTGAAGCTGGGAATCGAGCACATGGCCAATATTGCGACCCGTGAGGATGTCCTCCGCGCCATGCAAGCGCACCACACTACCAGGAATGTATAACGGCACGAAGAATGGCAAGCCCTGGATATGATCCCAGTGCGTGTGGGTGATGAAAATATTGACTTTGACAGGCAGTTCCTTCAGCAGCATCTGCCCCAACTGAAAGATACCCGTGCCAGCGTCAAGGATGATCAGGTGGCCAGCATCGGTGCGAACCTCGATACAAGTGGTGTTGCCGCCATAGCGTACCGTACGCGGCCCCGGCACCGGAATCGATCCGCGCACACCCCAGAATTTGATCTTCATCGTTCGGCCCCCACTTGGGCAAATGCCATTGCATCGTCGATGATCTTCTGCATGTCGCCGAGCGAATCAATGACTTTATCTAGATCATCGCCAAACCGCGCAGGTGCGGCACACGGCTCATCGTCAAGCCATGGATTGCCGGCGTTGCCCAGTTCGCCCCGGCGGCTGATCTGGTCGGCCACGCGCAAGCAGTCCATCATGGCATCGGGCTCGTGCGCCGGATTATGATGCTGGGCAATCACTTCGATCAAATGCGCGGGAAACTGCCAGCGCTCGGCCAGCTTGGCGCCGATGAGACCATGATCGACACCGATAATCTCCCGTTCGGCTGCATGCAGCGAAATGCCCCGCTCAATCGTCATCGCCAGGGCGTCGCGAAATTCTGCGGCGAGAAACTGCGCGAAGACCACCTTGCCGAAATCGTGCAGCAGGCCGGCGATGTAGCAGTCGCCAGGATCGGCCTCGGCCTTTGCATACAATCCGCATAGCTGGCGGGCAATGGCGGCAGTTGTCAGCGAATGCAGCAGATAACGCTGGATATCGAAGCCAGCGGCGTTCATGCGCGGCAGGATGCCGACCGCGGCAAAAGCCAGTGCGAGATTCTTGACAGTATTGAGGCCAAGATAAACCACCGACTGATTGACCGATGTCATCTTGTTCGGCAGGTTGTAATAGGCCGAATTGATGACCTTCAGCACCTTCATGGTCATCACCGGATCTTTCTCGATGACGCCAACGAGATCCTTGGGCAGACAGTTGATATTGCGGGTCAACTCAAGAATTTTTTGCACGCTCTTCGGAAAGGCGGGCATGCGCTCGACGGCCTGACCAAGCTTGCGTTCGAGTTCAAGTGAGAGTTGAGCCATGAGGGCAACCGGTTGATCGACGCCTTGATTATAGGGCCGAAATTAGTGCTCAAATCAGGCTGCGACTACGCGCTCAAAATAACGGGCGCGATAAAGCAAACGCCGCTGTTGCGGGGATTCGGTGAAGCCGCTGCGATCATGCAGTACGTTGTTACAGACCAGGCCCATGCCGGGTTCAAGCCGGCCATGCAGCGTCCACGGCGTCGGCGTGGCGAGGATGCGCTCCAGCGCCGCAACCGCGGCCTTGGTCGCGGCGTCGGCCTGCCAGAGGATGCTCTTGGTGCGCGCCGTGTAGCGCATGTGCAGGAAGCCGCCGGCATCGACCGAAAACACTGGCCCGGGCTGATCGGGACGCGCAATCCCTTCGTCATCGGTACGCGCCGGGATGGTCATCACGGCGGGCGCCGACAATGCGCGGATGTGGTCCGGATTCTCGTCGCGCAGCAGCATGTAGGCCAGTTCGTGATCGAGCAACTGGTTCTCGCCACCGCTTGCCGCGCTTTGCACGCAGTGCAGGATCAGGCCGCGAATGGTGCGGGCGGGCGGGTTGTAGTAGCCGTCGGTGTGCCAGCGAATCGGCTTGTCGGTGTATGGAATGAACTCCTTGCGCTCGCCACGCTCTTCGGCCCCGCGCACCGACAGCGGCGATATGCCATCGTTGTCAGTCAGCCAGTGACTGTCGAGTGTCTTGAGACCGAGTTGCAGTCCGAGCTGGCGCGGAATTTCCTTGTCGGAATCGGTACCGGTGGCGCCAACATACACCACCAGGTTGTTGATGGCGCAACTCGCGACCAGTCGGGTCCGCTCGGCAGCGGTGAGCGTGCGTGGATCTTTGATCTCGACGACCACATCCTCTAGCCGCCGTGCCGCTAGCGCCGACTTTTTATCGCGCCAGGCCGCGTAGGCCGCGCTGTTGTCGAGGTCAAAGGGAGAGTTG
>JAIFMO010000247.1 GCA_020048435.1 Sulfuritalea sp. | reverse complement strand
AAGTGCTCGGCCTGCGCCAGCCGCTTGCTGAATCTGGCAAAGTCCTTGTCAGAACCCAGCAGGCCGGGATGGGTGAAATCGAAGATCGACCAGAGGTCGGAAAGGCGGTTTTCCACCGGGGTTCCGGTCAGCGCGATGCGCGATTGCGCCTTGATCTTTTTCACCTGCCGCGTCTGCTTGGCGCCCGGATTCTTGATCGCCTGCGCTTCGTCGATGACGGCCAGGCGCCAGTGGATGTCCGCCAGCAGCGGCAGGCGCGGCAGGGAACCATAGCTGGTGATGACCAGATCGACGCCAGCAAGTTTCGCGTCGTCCAGCATCCGCAATTCGGCCGCCGGCAGGGCCGAGGGGTGGGCGATCAGGCAGCGCAGGCCCGGCGCGAAACGCTCGGCTTCCGCCGCCCAGTTGGCCAGCAGCGAAGCCGGCGCCACCAGCAGGCTGGGGCGCGTTTCCCCGCCACCCGCCGTTACGCACTCGCGCTTCAGCACCAGCAACAGCGACAGCACCTGGATGGTCTTGCCCATCCCCATGTCGTCGGCCAGGCACGCGCCCAGACCAAGCCGGGCCAACAGATATAGCCAGCGCACGCCGGCCTGCTGATAGGGGCGCAGGCTGGCCTTGAGTTCGTCACCAGGGTCGACCCGCGCCAAGCCTTCCGGCTGGCGCAGGTTACGCAGGGTTTCAGCCAGCCACGGCCCGGCGACGAGTTGCGCCCAGTCGGCATCGACATCATCGGCGCTGGCGCCAACGTCGCCGAGCGTGGCGCCCGCCATCAGTCGCATGGCCTCGACGAAGGGGAGGCCATTGGCGGCCGCCGCTGCTTCGATGGCCTGGAAACGTTCCAGCATGCGGCCGAGTTTTTTACCATCCACCTCGACCCAGCGACCACGGATCAGTTGCAGGCCATCGCCGCTTTTCAGCAGCGCCCGGATTTCTGCCGCGTCGAGGCGCTCACCGTCGAGCGTCAATTCCATGCTGAAGTCGAGCAAGGCATCCATGCCCAGCAGCGAGGGTTGCCCGGCGCCGACGCTGGCCCTGATCTGGGGCCGCGAGGGTCGCCCGGACTGCCAGTTACCCGGCGCCCGCACCACGATGCCGGCGCTTTCCAGCTTCGGCACGTCGAGCAGGAAACGATAGGCCTCGGCCGGCGACCAGCGCAGGGGGTGATAGATCTCGTTGCTGCCAACCATCTCGCGCAGCCAGGTGCATTGCTCCACCGCCCGCTGCACCGGCAGCAGCAGTGACAACAATTGCGCCTGATTCTTGCCGCCGGAAAATTCGGCCAGCGCTTGCGACAACGGCAGGTGCTGAGCCTTGCCGTGTGCCGACAGCCGCGAGGTGTAAGTAGCCAGGAAGGCGAAGGGCGCCGCCGGGTCCTTGCGGTTCTCGGCGAGGTTGAAATGCACCTTGCCCACCAGGTTCCAGGCGGGATAACGCTGCTTGAGAAAATCCGGCAAGGCCAGTTGCGAGGCCGCCAGATCATGGCGCAAGGCGGCATCCATATCTATCCACAGCGCGGCCAGCACCTCGCTGCTGAGGTATTCCGCGCCAGTCATCGGCGGCGCGTCGGCCACCAGGGCATCGAAATGGCTGGCGGCGGGGACGGCCACGGCAAAGTCGGCGGCTTCTGCCGTGGCGCACAGGGCCGTTACATAACGCCCGGCAAAATCGCGCCACCAGGCCAGGGCGGGCGGTAGCGCCACGCCGATCTCGCCGGCGCCCAGTTGCAGCAGCCCCGCGCCGCTGCCCAGGGCAAAAGCGGCAACAAGCCGTTCGCCCGGGGCGGACGGCAGCGGGGGTGCGGCGGGGTCTGGCGTCAGCAGCAAATGGCCACGCGGCGTCAACAGGGGTGCGATCCGTTCGGCTGTGGCGGTGGATTCACCCGGGGCGGCAATCGTCATCTTTTCCAATCCTGCTTCAGCCAATCGCCAAAACGATGATGCCGTAACGTGCCGCCTTGCCCGTTGCCATCCACAGCGTGCAGGGTAGCCAGGACAGGCGCAGCCAGCCAGCGGCGGCACAAAGGGCGTCGCCAATGATCGGCGCCCAGGCCAGCAGCAAAATCGGCGGCCCCCACCGTACCGCTAGCGCCGACTTTTCTGGCGAGAGCTTTTGTGGCAGCCAGCGCGCCATGCCATAGGTGGTCATGCCGCCGAGCGTGTTGCCCAGCGTGGCCAGGGCAAAGGCGGCCATTGCCTGCTCCGGATGCAGGCCGAGCAAGGCAACGAGCGCAACCTCCGACCCCCCCGGCAGCAGCGTCGCGGCCAGAAAACTGGCGATGAAGAGTCCCGCCAGGCCGGTGGCGGGGGTCAGCAGGTCGGCAAAGGGCATGGCGAACTCCATCACCGGAACATTGTATGAGTTATCCCTCTCGCCGATCTTGCAAGCCGCGGCATTCGCCTGCTAGGCTTCGCCGCTCCGATTCACGCGCCCCTGAACAGTCAATTCATCATGCAGCCCGACTATCTCGAAAAAATCCTCAACGCCCGCGTCTATGACGTGGCTATCGAAACGCCGCTCGAGCTTGCGCCCAACCTGTCGGGTCGTAGCGGCAACCGCATCCTGTTGAAGCGCGAGGACATGCAGCCGGTGTTCAGCTTCAAGCTGCGCGGCGCCTACAACAAGATGGCGCACTTGAGCCCGGCGCAACGCAAGCGCGGCGTCATCTGCGCTTCGGCCGGCAATCACGCCCAGGGCGTGGCGCTGTCGGCGCACAAACTCGGCTGCCGCGCGGTGATCGTGATGCCGACCACCACGCCACAAATCAAGATCGACGCGGTGAAGAAGCATGGCGCGACCAGGGTGGAGGTGGTGCTGGCCGGCGAATCCTACGACGAGGCTTACACCCACGCGCTGGTGTTGGAGAAGAAACAGAAACTGACCTTCGTCCACCCCTACGACGACCCGGACGTTATCGCCGGCCAGGGCACCATCGGCATGGAAATCTGCCGCCAGCATCCCGACCCGATCGACGCGGTGTTCTGCTGCGTCGGCGGCGGCGGCCTGATCGCCGGGGTGGCGGCCTACGTCAAGCGCCTGCGGCCACGGACGAGAATCATCGGCGTCGAGGCGGCCGACGCCGACGCCATGGCGCGCTCGCTCGCCGCCGGCAAGCGGGTGCGTCTGGAGTCGGTCGGTCTTTTTGCCGATGGCGCGGCGGTGAAATACGTCGGCCAGGAAACCTTCCGCCTCTGCCGGGAATATGTGGACGAGGTAGTGCTGGTCGATACCGACGCCATCTGCGCCGCCATCAAGGATGTGTTCGAGGACACCCGCTCGATTCTCGAACCCGCCGGCGCGCTGGCCGTGGCCGGCGCCAAGGCCTGGGCCAAGGCGACGGACGCGCGCGACAAGACGCTGGTGGCGGTGGCCTCGGGCGCCAACATGAATTTCGACCGCCTGCGCTTCGTTGCCGAGCGCGCCGAAGTGGGCGAGCAGCGCGAGGCGGTGCTGGCGGTGACCATTCCCGAGAAACCGGGCAGCTTCAAAAAGTTCTGCAACCTGATCGGCAAGCGCGCCATCACCGAATTCAATTACCGTTTCTCGGGCGCGCAAGAGGCGCATGTCTTCGCCGGCGTGCAGGTGGCCGACCGCGCGGAATCCTTGAAACTGGTCGAATCGCTGGAGAAGCATGGCTTGGCGACGCTCGACCTGACCGACGACGAAATGGCCAAGCTGCATGTGCGCCACATGGTCGGCGGCCATGCGGCGGACGTGGGCCATGAACTGCTCTACCGCTTCGAATTTCCCGAGCGGCCGGGGGCGCTGATGAACTTTCTCGACAGCATGAGCAAGGGCTGGAATATTTCGTTGTTCCACTACCGCAACCACGGCGCCGACACCGGCCGCGTGCTGGTGGGCATGCAGGTGCCACCTGCCGAAATGAAGGAATTCCGCGCCTTCCTCAAGCATCTCGGCTACCGTTACTGGGACGAATCAAAAAATCCCGCCTATCAACTTTTTTTGGGCTGACACCATGAAAATTGCCAATAACATCACGGAACTCATCGGCCACACCCCGCTGGTGCGACTCAACAAACTGGCGGCCGGCATCGCTGGCGGCGGCACCGGTACGATAGCCTGCAAGCTCGAATTCATGAATCCGGCCAACTCGGTCAAGGACCGCATCGCCGTGGCCATGATCGATGCCGCCGAAAAGGCGGGGCTGATCAAGTCCGACACGATCATCGTCGAGGCAACCTCGGGCAACACCGGCATCGGCCTGGCGATGGTCTGCGCCGCGCGCGGCTACCAATGCGTGTTCGTGATGCCCGAGAGCATGAGCCGCGAACGCCGCCTGCTGCTGATGGCCTATGGCGCCCAACTGGAATTGACGCCGGCGGCGGCCGGCATGGCCGGCGCGGTGGCCTTCGCCGAATCGATGGCGGCACGCGACCCGCGCGTCTTCATCCCGCGTCAGTTCGACAATCCGGCCAATCCCGAGATCCACCGCCAGACCACGGCCGAGGAAATCTGGAGCGATACCGACGGCAAGGTCGACCTCTTCGTCGCCGGCGTTGGTACTGGCGGTACGCTGACCGGCGTCGGCCAGGTGCTCAAGGCGCGGCGGCCCGGGGTGAAAGTGATTGCGGTCGAACCGGCCGCGAGCGCCGTGCTTTCCGGCGAGCCGAAGGGGCCGCACGTCATCCAGGGCATCGGCGCCGGTTTTGTGCCGAGCACCCTCGATACCACGGTCTATGACGAAATCATCAAGGTGAGCAACGGCGACGCCCTGACCACGGCGCGGCGCATGGCCAGGGAAGAGGGTCTGCTGGTCGGCATTTCCTCCGGCGCGGCGGTGTGGGCGACATTGGAACTGATGAAGCGGCCCGAGAACAGCGGCAAGCTGGCCGTGGTGATCATCCCGTCGTTCGGCGAGCGCTACCTATCCACCGTGCTCTACGAGCATCTGGGCGCCTGATGGCAACGGGCGCGGCGAAGCGGCAGGGGCGTCTGCGCCACCTGTTGCGCCAAAGCTGGGTGCTGGCCCTGGCGGCAACCCTGCTGGCCACCGGCGTGGCCGAAGGGCTGTATCGCAGCGGCATGGCGGACCGGCTCGAACATCTCTACTCGGATGTCTGGCATCGCCTTGCCGGCGTGCGCCACGCACCCGTCCACGCCGGACTGGTGATGATCGACGACCCCAGCCTCAATGCCCGGCCCGACGAACCGCTGGCCTTCTGGACGCCGCATCTGGCCAAAGCGCTGGAAACAATGCGCAAAGTGGGCGTCAAGACGGTTGCGGTCGACTTCATTTTCAGCGGCAGCCCGGAACGCTGGATCGAGAAGCTGGGCCTGATGGCCAAGGAAGCCTCGCGCAGTTATGATCAGCCCTTCCGCACCCAGATCAACAGCGGCCAGGTGTTGCTGGCGGCGTTCATGGTCGGCGCCGGTGAAACGGCGGACGACTTCGTGCTGCCCAGCCCGGATTACCTGTTGGCCCTGCCCGACATGGACATGGTGCGCGGCATTGGTCTTGCCAACCTGCGGGCAGATGCCGATAGCGCCGTGCGCCGCTTCGCGCTGGCGGAGGCGACCAGCGAATTCGCGCGGCGGGAGGGCATGCCGCGACTGGCCTTCGCCCCCCTGGCAGCCGTGCGGGCCAGCAACCAGGACCCGCTGGCCGCCGGGTTTGCCTTCGGCGGTCGTTCGTTGGGAGCGGCGGATGAATTGCGCATCGCCTACGCCGGCCCCCCCGGCGCATTCAAGGCGGTCTCCTTCGAAAAACTGCTGCGGCCCGACGCCGCCAGCCTGCCCGAGGTCAAGGCGCTGGCGGGCAAGGTGGTGATTCTCGGCGCCGGCTATGCCGGGATGAATGATGTGCATCCCACCCCCTATTCCACCAGTATCGGCGGCGAAAACAAGTTGATGTCCGGCCCGGAAATTCAGGCCAATATTGTCGAAACGCTGCTCGGCGGGCACTTTGTCGAGGCCGCGCCCACGTCGCTGCGGCTGGCGAGCTTGCTGGCCCTGCTGGGCGCGCTGGCTTTCGTCGGCATGCGCCTGGCGCCGTGGCGGGCGGTGATTCTGGTGTTATTGACCGCCCAACTCACCGCGCTGGCGGCCTACGCACTCTTCAAGCAGGACATCCTGTTTCCCGTCGCCCACCTGCATATCGGCATGGCGGTAGTGCTTGGCTGCCTCGCCCTGCTGCGGCTGACGCGCGAGGAGCGCGAACGCGCCCGCATTGGCGCCATGTTCGGCCGCTATGTGTCGAACCAGGTCATGACGGCGATGCTCAATTCGCCGGAATTGCCCGAACTTGGCGGCAAGGCGACGCCGATTACCGTGCTGTTCTCGGACATCCGCAACTTCACCACCATGAGCGAAAAACTGGCGGCGCGCGAGGTGGTCGAGATGCTCAACACCTATTTCGAACGCGCTTGCGCCGTGCTGCTGGCCGAGGGCGCCACCATCGACAAGTTCATCGGCGACGCCATCATGGCCGAGTTTGGCGCGCCGCTGCCGCAGGCGGACCATGCGGCGCGGGGGGTGCGGGCGGCAGTCGCCATGCGCCGGGTGGCTGTCGACTTTCGCAGCTGGATGGCCGTGCGCTTCGCCGATCGCGATCTGCCCGAATTCGACATCGGCATCGGCTTGCACACAGGCGACGCAGTGGTCGGCAACATCGGTTCCAGCGCGCGCATGGAATACACGGCCATCGGCGACACGGTCAACATCGCTTCGCGCCTCGAAGGCATGACGAAGGTGGCGGGATGCGCTATTCTTGCCAGCCGCGCCACGGTCGCAGCCTGCGGCCCAGGCGTTCAAACCGGTGCGCTGCACTCGCTGCACGTCAAGGGCCGGCAACAGCCGGTCGAAGCCTACGAGGTACTGCAAAATGAAATTTGATTTCCACCGGGCGCTTGCCCTGCTGTTGCTGGCGTTTTCCGTCGTGGCGGGTGCTGCCCGTGCCGCCAATATCGATGTCGCGCTGGTGACGGCGCTTGAAGGCAGCGTGGTCCGCGCGGCCGAACAGGGTCCGCAACCGGTGCAGAACTTCGTCAAGCTCAAGGAAGGTGACTTGATGACGCTCGGCAAGGATGCCCGTTTGCAGATCGTCTATTTCGACGGTGGCCGGCAGGAAACCTGGGCCGGGGCCGGCAAGCTGGAAGTCGGCACCGTGGCAAGCGCGGCAATGAATCTGCTTGCACCCCAGGTCAGGATCTTACCCAGCGTGATGGTGAAACAAATCGCCCGCACGCCGGCACTCGACGTCCACGGCCGTGGCGGGGTGACCCGGCTACGCGCCATCGCAACCCCCGACGCCATCGCCAAGATCGAAACCAACTATCAAAAACTGCGCGCCGAAACCAATCTCACCGATCTCACCCCCGAGTTCTATCGCTTGGCGGGGCTTTTCGAAATGCATGAACTGGATCGCGTCGAGCAGATTCTGGCGGAAATCCAGAAGGAGCGCGCTACCGACGCGCAGGCTAAGCTGCTGGTATCATTGTATAAAAGAGCGTTGAAGGATGCCCGCGCCTTGAGCGGGACATCGAACAACTGATTAGCCATCAATTGCAAATAGGGGAATGTCCATGCAGAAATCCACGGTCCAGAAATTGGCCCTTGTGGCCGGCTTATCGATTGCCAGTACGGGTGCACTGGCGAGCACGAGCGATCCTTGCCAAAGCGTTTTCGATTATCTTCAGCCCTATGTCGGCACCTCCAGTTACGCATCCACCTTGGCGTATCAGCAGGCGCAGCATCCGTATTGCTTTGCCACATCGGTTCCCTCCACCACAAACCAGACAATCACAGCGACATCCTTCGGCCAGATGGCGGCTATCTCGCAAGGCATCGGCTCGCGTCTGCTTGCCGGCGGGCCGACCAAGATTGCCAGTATCGGGGCAACGGGTCTTGCGGCCGGTGGCGGCGCGGGTGAATGGAACGCTTGGGGCAGCTATGCCAACGATGCCTCGGCTTACAAGACGGGAGTAGCCGCGCCGTTGAATTTCGATATTACCAACAGCGTTGACAACGCCATCATCGGTGGTGATTACCGGCTGTCGCCGACCATGATTCTTGGCTTGTCGGCGGCCTTCGACAAGGGTAGCGGGCGAAATAATCGTGGCATCGCTGGCGTTACCAACACCGCCAGCCGCGGTCAATCCGTCGCGGCCTACGTTGGCTGGCAGATCGACAACAACTGGGCTGTCGATGCCACCGTCGGTGGTGGCGTCGGTGTTGCCGATACCGCGCCGCGCACTACCGCCGATTCGAGCCGCCGCTTTGCCGGCGCCAACTTGTCGTATGTCCGCTGGACCGGCGACTGGCAGTGGAGTGGTAAGGCGGGTTACCAGTTCGGTTCGGAAGAATTTGACAACGTGCGGCGCGCCGGCACCGCCCTGCCCTTGACCTACTATACGGCGCGCCTGGGCCAGGCCAAGCTGGGTGCCGAAGTTGGCTACTGGGTAAGCGATGGCATCATGCCCTTCGCCGGCGTCACTTATGTCAACGACGTTTCCCGCAATACGGCACGCAACGCCAACCTGTGGGACGACGATGCGGTCGCGCTGACGGCCGGCATCAACTTCTTCTCGCTCAAGAACAACCTGACTGGCGGCGTCGTCTATACGGACGAAACCAACCGCAAGTTCATCCGCCACAACAACTGGATGGCCAACATCAACTATCGGTTCTGATGCTGATAGCCTCGTTTGGAAAGGCCGCGCTCACGGGCGCGGCCTTTTTATTTGTGGCGCTGATGGTACTGGCTGGATGTGCCGGGCCGGAAGCCTTTGGCGGGTCCCGCGTGGCAGTGGTCGAGTGGGCCGCGCCGCGCGGGTTCGGCAGCGAAACCCTGCATGCCGGCGCCTTCGATCTGCTGGCACTGAACCGCCCCGGTCAGCGTGCTCAGGATGGTCAGGTCGGCGGCGGCTTGCTGACTCTCTACATTGAAGGGGACGGCGCGGCCTGGCTGTCGCCGCACCATCCACCGGTCGATCCGACACCGTTGCGACCCGTTGCCCTGGCTATGGCCGCCGCACATGCCGCCGCCGCACCCATGGCCGATATCGCCTATCTTGGCCGCCCCTGCCAATATCTCGCCACGGCCACGCCCGTATCTTCATCCGCCACCACCGTGTGCAAGCCTGCTTACTGGCAGCAGCACCGCTTCGCGCCGGAAGTGGTCGATGCGTACATGACGGCCATTGACCACCTGCAAGTCGAACACGGAGCGCAACGACTGCGGCTGGTCGGCTACTCGGGCGGCGGGGTAATTGCCGCCCTGCTGGCCGCCCGCCGCCAGGATGTCGTCGGACTGGCAACCGTCGCCGCGCCGTTGGCGGTTGGGGCGTGGGCGCACGGCCACGGCGTCAGCCCGCTGGCCGGCTCGCTCGACCCGGCGGCGGCGGACC
>JAIFMO010000067.1 GCA_020048435.1 Sulfuritalea sp. | reverse complement strand
CGCCTTGAATGACGGCCAGCCCGGCGGAATCGTAGCCGCGATATTCGAGCTTTTTCAGCCCCTCGACGAGGACGCCGACGATGTTGTTACGCGCTGCCGCCGCGACGATGCCGCACATGGTTTCAGACCTTTTTCTGCTTGACCGGACGTGTCCAGCCGGGAATTGACACCTGCTTGGCGCGGGAAACGGTGAGTTGTTCGGGTGGCGCGTCGCGGGTTAACGTAGTGCCGGCGCCGAGCGTGGCGCCACGACCAACAGTCACCGGCGCCACCAGTTGCGTGTCAGAGCCGATGAAGACGTCGTCTTCTATCACGGTACGGTACTTGTTGGCGCCATCGTAATTGCAGGTGATGGTGCCAGCGCCGACGTTGACCCGGCTACCGACCGTGGCATCGCCGATGTAGGCGAGGTGGTTGGCCTTGGAATGGGCGGCGATGGTCGAGTTTTTCACTTCGACGAAATTGCCGATGTGCACGTCTTCGGCCAGTTGCGCGCCGGGGCGCAGGCGGGCGTAGGGACCGACGATGCTCTGCGCGCCAACGGTTGCGCCATCGATGTGACAGAAGGGCTGGATGCGCGCACCCGCCTCGATAGTGCAATCCTTGAGCACGCAGTGGGCGCTCACCGTGGCGCCAGCGCCGACTTTTACCGATCCCTCGAAAACGCAGCCGACGTCGATGAAGACATCGCGTTCGCACGTCAGCACGCCGCGCACGTCGATGCGGGCAGGATCGGCCAGCGTTACCCCCTGCTCCATCAGCGCCTCGGCGAGGTTACGCTGGTGGATACGTTCCAGCGCGGCGAGCTGCGCCTTGCTGTTGATGCCGTCGCTTTCCCAGGCGGATTCCGGCTGGGTAGTAACGATTTCCATGCCCTCGGCCACGGCCAGGGCGACGATGTCGGTCAGGTAGTACTCGCCCTGGGCGTTGCGGTTACCCAGTTGCGGCAGCCAGCGTTCGAGCGCCGCGGCGGGAGCGACGAGGATGCCGGTGTTGATCTCGCGGATGGCGCGCTCGGCGGCGGTGGCATCCTTTTCCTCGACGATGCGCAGGACCTTGCCCTCGTTGGCGTTACCCTCGCGAATGACGCGACCGTAGCCGTGCGGGTTGTCGAGATGCGCGGTAAGCAGGGCGAGGCGAGTATCGCCGGCGGCCGCGATCAGGCGACGCAGCGTAGCGGCGCGGATCAGCGGCACGTCGCCATACAGCACCAGTGTCGAAAAAGTCGGCGGTAGCGGTACGGCAGTGGCGGGTACAGTGGCAACAGCGGGGTCTGCCAGCGCGGGCAGAGCCTGCAACACCGCGTGACCCGTGCCCAATTGCGGTTCCTGCCTGGCCCAGGCGAGATCCGGGGCGTCCAGCGCCTTCAGTGTTTCGCGCACCTGCTCGCCGCCGTGGCCATAGACAACGCAAATCCTGGCGGCGCCGAGTTGCCGCGCGGTATCGATCACATGCGTCAGCATGGGCCGGCCAGCGATGGGGTGCAGAACTTTGGGCAGGTCGGAGCGCATGCGTTTGCCCTGCCCGGCAGCGAGAATGACGACCTTGAGCATAGTTGTTCCGCTGCCGCTCAGCGCGGCAGGGTGCTGGCCCCCATCAGAAACTCATCGACCGCGCGGGCGCACTGGCGGCCTTCGCGAATTGCCCATACCACCAGCGACTGGCCACGCCGCACATCGCCGGCGGCGAAGACCCTGGCGACGCTGGTGGCGTAGCCGCCGTCGACATCCGTACTGGCGGCGGCGTTGCCGCGAGCATCCTTGTTCACGCCGAAGGCATCGAGCATCGCAGCGACCGGATTGGTGAAGCCCATGGCAAGAAAGACCAGATCGGCCTTGACCTCGAATTCGCTGCCGGGGATTTCGCTCATCTTGCCATCTGCCCACGCCAGTCGCACGCACTTGAGCGCCGTGAGTTTTCCATTTTCGCCAATGAATTCCTTGGTGGCGATCGACCAGTCGCGGGCGCAGCCCTCGTCGTGCGAGGAGGATGTGCGCATCCGCGTCGGCCAGTAGGGCCACACCAGCGGCTTGTTTTCCTGCTCGGGAGGACGCGGCAGCAGTTCGAACTGGGTAACGCTGGCCGCACCATGGCGGTTGGAGGTGCCAACGCAGTCAGAGCCGGTGTCGCCACCGCCGATGACGACGACGTGCTTGCCCGCCGCCGAGATGGGGTTTTTCTTGCCGCGCTTATCGTCCATAGCGCCCGAATTGACCTGCTTGTTCTGCGGAATCAGGAATTCGAGCGCGAAGTGCACGCCGGCCAGATCGCGGCCGGGAACGGCCAGATCGCGCGGGGTTTCGGAACCTCCGGCCAGCACCACGGCATCGTAGTCCTTCATCAGTTTTGTCGCCGCGATCACTTTGGTGGCGTCGTTGGCCACGCCCTTGGGCATGCCGGCCCTCGCAGCGCCAATCGGGGCGCCAACCGGGGCGCCAACCAGCGTCTTCGTCACGAACTTGACGCCCTCGGCCCGAAGTTGCGCCACCCGCCAGTCAATCAGACGTTTGTCGAGCTTGAAGTCGGGGATGCCGTAACGCATCAAGCCGCCAACGCGCTCGTTTTTCTCGAACACCGTCACCGCGTGGCCGGCGCGCGCCAACTGTTGCGCGGCGGCCAGACCGGCCGGGCCGGAACCAACCACGGCGACTTTCTTGCCGGTCTTGCTCGTGGCCACCATCGGCAACACCCAGCCGTTTTCACCGGCCTTGTCGATGATGGCGCGTTCGAGCGACTTGATGCCGACCGGGTCGGCATTGATGCCCAGCGTGCAGGCGGCCTCGCAGGGTGCGGGGCAGATGCGCCCAGTCATTTCGGGGAAGTTGTTGGTCGAGTGCAAAATCTCGAGGGCCGCGCGCCAGTCGCCGCGATAAACCGCGTCGTTGAAGTCGGGGATGTTGTTATTCACCGGGCAACCGTTGTTGCAGAACGGGATGCCGCAGTCCATGCAGCGCGCGGCCTGTGTCTTGGCGCCTGCGTCGTCAAGGTGCGCAACGAATTCCTGATAGTTTTTCAGGCGCGCCGCGACAGGCTGGTAGCCTTCGGAAACGCGCTTGTAGTCGAGAAAACCGGTCGGCTTGCCCATCACGCTGCCTCTTTAAGTTGAAGCGCCGCCATCTCCTTGAGCGCGCGGCGATATTCATTCGGGAACACCTTGACGAATTGGACGCGGAACGCCGGCCAGTCGGCCAGGATGCGCTGTGCATGATTGCTGCCGGTTTCGTCCAGGTGTTTTTGCACCAGGGCCTTGATCAACGCCTCATCCGTCTGCCCAAGGTGGCGGGTGCCATCGTTCACTTGCTCTGTCGCCGACAGCACCTTTTCCAACGTCACCATCGCCATGTTGCAGTGCCTGGCGAACTGGCCATCCGCGTCGAGCACATAGGCGATGCCGCCGCTCATGCCGGCGGCAAAGTTGCGGCCGGTCTTGCCCAGCACCACCACGGTGCCGCCGGTCATGTATTCGCAGCAATGATCGCCGGTGCCTTCCACCACAGCGGTAGCGCCGGAATTGCGCACGCAGAAACGTTCGCCGGCAACCCCACGGAAGAACACCTCGCCCTCGATGGCGCCGTAAAGCACGGTGTTGCCGACGATGATGTTTTCAGAGGGCGTGCCCTTGAATTCCAGTGGCGGCTTGACGACGATCTTGCCGCCGCACAAGCCTTTCCCCACGTAATCGTTGCCTTCGCCGGAAAGCTCCAAAGTGATGCCGTGGGCGAGGAAGGCGCCGAAACTCTGGCCGGCGGTGCCGTTCAGACGGATGTGGATGGTCTCGTCCGGCAGGCCGGCGTGGCCGTAACGGCGGGCAACTTCATGCGACAGCATGGTTCCGACGGTGCGGTTGGCGTTCCTGACCGGCATGTCGAAAGCGACCTTTTCGCCGCGTTCGAGGGCGGGCATGGCCTGCGCGATCAATTGATGATCGAGCGCGCCGCCGATGTTGTGGTCCTGCGTCTCGCAGTGAGCGCGCGCTACGTCGGCGCCCACCGGCGGCATGTGGAATATCCGCGAAAAGTCGAGGCCCTTCGCCTTCCAGTGATCGACGCCCTGCCGCATGTCGAGCAGGTCGGTGCGGCCGATCAGTTCCTCGATCTTGCGTACGCCCATCCCGGCCATGAGGCGGCGGGCTTCCTCGGCGACGAAGAAGAAATAATTGACCACATGTTCCGGCTGGCCGGTGAAGCGGCGGCGCAACACCGGGTCTTGTGTCGCCACGCCCACCGGGCAGGTATTGAGATGGCACTTGCGCATCATGATGCAGCCTTCGACCACCAGCGGCGCGGTGGCGAAGCCGAATTCGTCGGCACCGAGCAGCGCGCCGATGATGACATCGCGGCCGGTCTTCATCTGGCCGTCAACCTGCACACGAATGCGGCCGCGCAAGCGGTTGAGCACCAAAGTCTGCTGCGTCTCGGCCAGGCCCAGTTCCCACGAGGTGCCGGCATGCTTGATCGATGACAGCGGGCTGGCGCCCGTGCCGCCGTCAAAACCGGAAATGACGACATGGTCGGCCTTGGCCTTGGAAACGCCGGCCGCCACGGTGCCGACGCCGACTTCCGATACCAGCTTGACGGAAATCGACGCCTTGGGATTGGCGTTTTTGAGGTCGTGAATCAGTTGCGCCAGGTCTTCGATGGAGTAGATGTCGTGGTGCGGCGGCGGCGAAATCAGGCCAACGCCCGGCACCGAGTGGCGCAGGAAGCCGATGTATTCGGACACCTTGTGGCCGGGCAACTGGCCGCCTTCGCCGGGCTTGGCGCCCTGGGCCATCTTGATCTGGATCTGGTCGGCGTTGGCCAGGTATTCGGTGGTGACGCCGAAACGTCCCGATGCCACCTGCTTGATCGCCGAGCGCAGGGAATCGCCCTCGTTGAGGGGAATGTCGCGTTCGATGCGGCTGGCGCCGATCACGCTGGCCACCGTGGCGCCCGCGCCGACTTTCTGGAAGCGGCGCGGGTCTTCGCCACCCTCGCCGGTATTCGACTTGCCGCCGATGCGGTTCATGGCGATGGCCAGCGTGCTGTGCGCCTCGGTCGAAATCGAGCCGAGCGACATGGCGCCGGTGGCGAAGCGCCTGACGATGTCGGCGGCCGACTCCACTTCGTCCAGCGGCACTGGCGGTGCGGCCGCCTTGATCTCGAACAGGCCGCGCAGCGTCATGTGGCGCCGGCTCTGATCGTTAATGATTTTCGCGTATTCCTGGTAGGTCTCGAATTTGTTGGAGCGCGTCGAGTGCTGCAATTTGGCGATGGCGTCGGGCGTCCACATGTGGTCTTCGCCGCGCACGCGGAAGGCATACTCACCGCCGACATCGAGCATGCTGGCCAGTACCGGGTCGTTCGAGAAGGCCGCCAGGTGGGTACGCACCGCCTCTTCGGCCACCTCGGCCAGGCCAATGCCCTCGACCTGCGTCGCCGTGCCGGTAAAGTAGCGCCCGACAAAAGTGGCGTTGAGGCCGATGGCTTCGAAAATCTGTGCGCCGCAGTAGGATTGGTAGGTGGAGATGCCCATCTTCGACATCACCTTGTTGAGGCCCTTGCCAACTGCCTTGATGTAGTTCTTGACCGCGGTCTTCTTGTCCTCCCCCTTGCCCGCCATGTCCTTGATCGTGGCAAAGGCGAGCCAGGGGCAGACGGCCTCGGCGCCATAGCCGGCGAGCAGCGCGAAGTGGTGAACCTCGCGCACCGAGCCCGAATCGACCACGATGCCAGTGCTGGTGCGCAGGCCCTTTCTGACCAGATGGTGATGCACGGCGGCGCAGGCCAGCAGGGCTGGCACGGCAACCCGCTCGGCCGCCACGGCGCGGTCCGACAAGATGACGACGTTGTAGCCATCGACCACCGATTTTTCGGCGGCGGCGCACAGTCGCGTTACGGCGACTTCACAACCGGCGGCGCCCTCGGCGACCGGATAGGTGATGTCGAGGGTCAGCGACTTGAAGCGGCCGCCGGTAAGCTTGTCGATGGCGCAAAGGCGCGCAATGTCTTCATCCGCCAGCACCGGTTGCATGACTTCAAGGCGCGGCGTCAGCGTTTCCTCGTTGTCGGCGATGCCCATCAAATTAGGCCGGGGGCCGATGAAGCTGATCAGCGACATGACGATTTCTTCGCGGATCGGGTCGATCGGCGGGTTCGTCACCTGGGCGAATAGCTGCTTGAAGTAGAGGTAGAGCGACTTGTTCTTGCTTGAGAGCACCGGCAACGCCACGTCGGCGCCCATCGAACCGGTGGCTTCCTCGCCATTCCTGATCATCGGTTCCAGGATGAACTTGATGTCTTCCTGCGAATAGCCAAAGGCCTGTTGGGCGTCGAGCAACACCGGCTTGATCGTCGGCAATGATCGGGACTCGGGCAGTTCCGCCAGAAAAATACGGGAATCCTCGACCCACTTGCCGTAGGGTTCCGCGGCCGCCATGGTGTTCTTCAACTCGGCGTCGTCGATGATGCGACCTTTTTCGAGGTCGATCAGCAGCATCTTGCCAGGCTGCAGGCGCCATTTCTTGACGATTTTTTCCTCGGGGAATGTCAGCACGCCCATCTCGGAGGCCATCATCACGATGTCGTCTTCGGTGACGAGATAACGGGCTGGACGCAGGCCATTACGGTCAAGGGTTGCGCCAATCTGGCGACCATCGGTAAAGGCCACGGCGGCGGGGCCGTCCCACGGCTCCATCACCGGCGCGTGAAATTCGTAGAAGGCGCGGCGATCCTCGTCCATCAGCGGATTGCCGTTCCAAGCCTCCGGAATCAGCATCATCATGGCATGCGCCATCGAGTAACCGCCCATCACCAGCAATTCCAGCGCATTGTCGAAACTGGCCGAATCGGACTGGCCTTCGACGATCAGCGGCCACATATGATCGAGGTCGTCGCCAAGTAATTTCGACTTCATCGACTGCTGCCGCGCCGCCATCCAGTTGATGTTGCCGCGGAGGGTGTTGATCTCGCCGTTGTGGGCGATCATGCGGAAGGGATGCGCCAGGTCCCAGGTGGGAAAAGTGTTGGTCGAGAAGCGCTGATGCACCAGCGCCAGCGCGGAAACGACACGCGCATCGCGCAGGTCGAGGTAGTACTCGCCAACCTGATGAGCGAGCAGCAGACCTTTGTAATTGAGGGTTCGCGACGACAACGTCGGGATGTAGAACTGGCGGCCGTCGGCGAGTTGCAGACGGCGCACCTGGTGTTCGACGCGTTTTCTGATGACGAAGAGCTTGCGCTCGAAGGCATCCTGATCGATTTCCTTGCCGCCGGTGTCGACACCTTTGCCAATGAAGACCTGGCGGATGATGGGTTCCATGTTTCTGGCCGCCAGGGCCAGGTTTTGGTTGTTACGTGGCACATCGCGCCAGCCGAGGAAAAGCTGTCCTTCTTCATGCACGATGCGGGCAATGACCGATTCGCAGGCAGCGCGACCGTTGGCCGATTGCGGCAAGAAGATGTTGCCGCAGCAATAAGCGCCCGCGGCGGGCAGGTGGATGCCGATACGGCCGGTTTCTTCGCGCAGGAAATCATCGGGCATCTGGATCAGGATGCCGGCGCCATCGCCAAGCAGCGGGTCGTAACCGGTGGCGCCGCGGTGCGTCAGATTCTCAAGAATCTTGAGTCCCTGCTCGACAATGGCGTGACTCTTCCGGTTTTTGATATGGGCGACAAAACCGACGCCACAGGCATCGTGTTCGTTGGCGGGGTCGTAGAGTCCCTGACGCGGGGGCTGGCTGGGTTGATCCATCGCGAGATTCCTGTTTGCAGGCTGGCAATTGCCGTCAAAAAAAGCCGGGGGCATATTCACCTCCCCGGCTGCGCTAATCTTTTGGTCGAACTGTTTAATATATCGAAAATCGCGCTTTGACTCAACAACCTGGATTGGCGTGATTGGCGATTTTAGTCAGGCTGACGCACCTGGCGCGTTTGGCCGTCGGCGTTGACGCCAAGTCAGTCAATCTCGCCGATCCCGAACAGACGGTGATGCTCTTTCATGGCGTAGCGGTCGGTCATGCCGGCGATGTAGTCGGCCACGGTGCGGGCCTGGGTATTTTCGATCAGCGGGTTTCGGCCATCGGCCGTCGCCATTTGCTGATATTGCGGCGGCAGCAGACGTATGTCCGCCATGAATGTGCCGAAGAGCTCGCCAATGATGCGCTGTGCCTTGTTGGTCATGCGCAACACTTTGTAATGGCGGTAGAGCTTGTCGCGCAGGAAAGTTTTCAATTCGCGGTTTTCGGTCTGCATCGCAGTGCTAAAGCCTAACAGGGGCGGCGCATTCCTGACATCGTCGAGCGTTGTCACGCCCGCTTCGCGTATACGCCGAGCGGACTCTTTGAGCAGATCGTCGACCAGTGCGCCGATCATGCGCCGCACGGTCTCATGGATCAGACGGCGACCGCCGATGCCAGGAAACTCGGCGCGAGCTGCCTCGGCATGGCGGGCATGGAGGCTGATAGAGGCGAGTTGCGTTTCGTCGATCAAACCGGATCGCAGACCATCATCTACATCATGATTGTTGTAAGCGATTTCATCGGCAAGGTTCGTCAGCTGCGCTTCCAGCGAGGGTTGACGGTTTTCGAGAAATCGCCGGCCCAGTTCGCCAAGCTGTCTGGCCTTGGCAGGCGGACAGTGCTTGAGTATGCCTTCGCGCGTCTCGTACATGAGATTAAGTCCGTCGAAAGCGCCGTAGCGTTCTTCGAGAAGATCGACGGTGCGCAGGCTTTGCAAGTTATGCTCGAAGCCACCGTAATCTTTCATGCAGGCGTCGAGCGCTTCTTGACCCGCATGACCAAAGGGGGTGTGGCCGAGATCGTGCGACAAAGCGATGGCTTCGGTTAAATCTTCATTGAGTCGCAAGGCCCGCGCCACCGAGCGTGCAATCTGGGCGACCTCGATCGAATGGGTCAGGCGGGTACGGAAAAGATCGCCTTCGTGATTGACGAAAACCTGGGTTTTGTATTCGAGGCGACGGAAGGCGGCCGAGTGGATGATACGGTCACGGTCGCGCTGAAATTCGCTGCGCGTCGATGGACGTGGTTCGGCATGCCGGCGACCGCGTGAATTTTCGTCGGTTACGGCGAAGGACGCATGAGTGGCCGGATGGACTGCCGCGTTTATCATTGCTGACGTGGCCTGGATTGCTTGAACCATGGCGTTTTCAGGCACAACAGGCGTCTATTGCCGCGCGAATATCTCCCGGCGTCGCATCGGCAAAGGTCACCGCCTCGCCCAGACGCTTGAGCAGCACCAGACGCAGGCGGCCGGCTATCACTTTTTTGTCATGACCCATGAGGTCGACATAGCGCTCCGCGCCTAGTGTCGCGCCGCGGGTCGGCAAGCCGGCGCGATCAAGCAGCGTAACGACACGTTCGACATCGCCAGCGGCAAGCCAACCGAGTCGGCGCGACAAT
>JAIFMO010000049.1 GCA_020048435.1 Sulfuritalea sp. | reverse complement strand
GCGGTGACACTACCGGCTTTTCCACAGGATGCCGACCTCATCGAGTTTTATGTCAGCGCCGCAACCGCCAATCGTTTTTTCATCGATGCCAGGACACTGGCTGTCGGCGGTGACGGCGTGGTCAGGTATGCGCTGGTCGTGCTGACGGCGGGCGGTGCAACCAATGTCAGCTTCGAGGGTATCCGTTGCAGCACGCGCGAATCCAGGCTCTATGCGAGCGGGCGAGCCGACCGGGCATGGAGCGAATCTCGCGTCACAGCATGGCGGCCGATAGAAAACAAACCCATGAACAGGCATCATACGGCCTTGTCGCGGGATTATTTTTGCCCCAATGGCATAGTCATACTCAATGCCGACGAAGGTCGCGATGCGCTGCGTCGCGGCAAACATCCCGATGCCCCTTGATGCCCCCCCCTGATGCCGGAAACAGGAATACATGATCGATGATCTGATTGTTGAGTTCGACAAGGCGCTTCGTACCGTCTTCGCCTCGGCGCCAACGCACCGCCCCATGCCAGGAAGCGATCTGCCCGAGGCGGAACTGACCGATACCGAGCGTCGTCATGCTGCCGCCTTGATGCGCATCGATCACTGCGGCGAGGTGTGTGCCCAAGCCTTGTACCAAGGACAGGCGTTAACCTCGCATGACCCCGCGATCAGGACAAGCCTGCGGCAGGCGGCATGGGAGGAAACCGAGCATCTCAACTGGACCGAGCGCCGCCTCGCCGAACTTGGCGGTCGCAAAAGTCTGCTGAACCCGCTCTGTTATGCCGGTTCTTTGGCAATCGGTATCGTCGCCGGCAAATTGGGCGACGCCTGGAGCCTTGGTTTTCTGGCTGAAACCGAGCGGCAGGTCGAGGCGCATCTTGATAGCCACCTGGCGACACTACCGGAAAATGATCGTCGCTCCTGGGCGGTGCTCGATCAAATGAAAGCCGACGAGATTCAACATGCTGAAACAGCGGTGAATCTCGGTGCGCACGCACTGCCGGCACCGGTCAAGGCGGCGATGCGGCTGTCAGCCAAGGCCATGACGACAGCCACCTACTGGGTTTAAGCCGGGGCAGCGGGGGCATTCACCCCGACGATTTCCCAACTGTGCGTCATCTCGGCTGTCTTGCCGAGCATGATGGAGGCAGAGCAGTATTTCTCGGCCGACAACTTGATGGCCCGCTCGACTGATTCCGGCTTGAGATCGCGGCCACTGACAACGAAGTGCATGTTGATCCGCGTAAAGACCTTGGGGTCGCTTTCCGCGCGGTCGGCCGAAATTCTGACTTCGCAGCCCGTAACTTCCTGGCGTCCCTTCTTGAGAATCATGATTACGTCAAAAGAGGTACAGCCGCCCGCACCGGCCAGCAGCAGTTCCATGGGGCGCGGCGCCAGATTATGGCCGCCGGCTGCCGGCGAACCATCCATCGGAACCATGTGCCCGCTGCCTGTTTTGGCGATAAAACTCATTCCATCATGCCAACGTACCGTGCAATCCATTTTTCATCTCCCACCGGTTTGAATGGTCATGATTGTAATGACCAAGGATTTTACATTGGAGATAAAATTGCGGCATCGCAGCATTTTGTTGCATGAAATACGAACCGTTAACTAAATGACGTCAATAAACCAATTAGTTACCAATATTTTTTTCCTTTAATAGATTCTTGCACTGCACCAATAGTTTGAGTATAGTCACTCCATCGAGGTTGACGGGCCATCTGTTTTCTTGCAGCGTGCCTGCCGCCTCCGTTGTTGTCTCCTCCACCCTCCTCCTTTGGTGTGGATTCAGCGCAACCCCCACCGGGGTTGCGCTTTTTTTTGCCTTCCGGGCTGGCGTTTGAAAATCTTCTTTGACAGCCACTCTTTTGCTCGCTTACAATCGAGGGCTTTCCGAGAACAATAGTTACCCGGTAGCCGGGTACATAGAGGTATACCGATGAAAACCTTTTCCGCCAAGCCGCACGAAGTCAAGCGCGACTGGTTCGTCGTGGATGCGACGGACAAGGTGCTTGGCCGCGTAGCGGCAGAGTTAGCCCGCCGCCTGCGTGGCAAGCACAAGACCGAATACACCCCGCACGTTGACACCGGCGACTACATCGTCGTCGTTAATGTCGACAAGTTGCGCGTTACCGGCAACAAGGCGGAGGACAAGAAGTACTATCGCCATTCCGGTTATCCGGGCGGTCTCTACGAGACCAATTTCAAGAAGTTACAGCTGCGGTTTCCCGGGCGTATTCTGGAAAAAGCGGTCAAGGGCATGCTCCCCAAGGGACCGCTGGGCTACGCGATGCTCAAAAAGATGAAGTGCTATGCCGGTACCGCGCACCCGCACACCGCCCAGCAGCCGAAGGCTCTGGAAATCTAAGCCACCGGATATTTGACAAGGAAGCAGATGGCCGCAAACTACTATTACGGAACCGGTCGCCGCAAAACCGCGGTGGCACGTGTTTTCATGAAATCCGGCTCGGGCAAGTTTGTCGTGAATGACAAGCCGGTTGATGACTTTTTCTCGCGTGAAACAGGTCGCATGGTTGTGCGTCAGCCACTTGAGCTCACCCAGCACATGGCCACGTTCGACATCATGGTCAATGTGATCGGTGGCGGCGAATCCGGTCAGGCCGGTGCCGTGCGTCATGGCATTACCCGCGCCCTGATCGAATATGATGCCACGCTCAAGCCGGCGCTTTCGCATGCCGGCTTCGTTACACGCGATGCTCGCGAAGTTGAGCGCAAGAAGGTCGGTTTCCACAAGGCGCGCCGCCGCAAGCAGTTCTCGAAGCGCTGATTCACGCGTTCTCAACGCGTACCAGCGAAAGCCGCCCCGGAAATATCGCGGGCGGCTTTTTCGCCTTTTCCGAGTTTGCGTGCCCTGCATCCGGGCGATTTCTCCGATGGAGGTCGATATGATCAAGGTTGGTATCGTTGGCGGTACGGGTTATACGGGCGTGGAATTGTTGCGCTTGCTGGCGCAGCACCCGCAGGTAAATCTCACCGCCATCACGTCGCGGGGCGAGGCCGGTTCGGCCGTCGCCGACATGTTTCCCAGTTTGCGCGGTCGTATTTCGCTTGCGTTTAGCGACCCCAAGGATGCCGCGCTGGGTGATTGCGATGTTGTTTTCTTCGCCACGCCGAATGGCATCGCCATGCAGCAGGCCCGCGCGCTACTTGATGCCGGCGTGCGTATCGTCGATCTCGCCGCCGATTTTCGCATCAAGGACATTGCCGAATGGGAAAAGTGGTATGGCATGAGCCATGCCTCACCCGAGTTGGTGGCCGAAGCTGTCTATGGGCTGCCGGAGGTCAATCGGGAGGCTATCCGCACCGCGCGCCTCGTTGCCAACCCCGGTTGCTATCCCACGGCCACCCAACTGGGTTTCCTGCCGCTGATCGAGTCTGGCTGCGTCGATATCGAGCACCTCGTTGCCGACGTCAAGTCGGGCGTGTCGGGCGGCGGTCGCAAAGCCGAAACGCATTTATTGTTTGCGGAATCGTCGGATAATTTCAAGGCCTACGGGGTCGCCGGGCATCGTCATTTGCCCGAAGTCAGGCAGGGTCTTGGCTTCGCCGCCGGGGGAAAACAGGTGGGTCTGACCTTCGTGCCCCACCTTACGCCGATGATCCGCGGCATCCATGCGACGCTCTACGCCCAAATCACGCGGGAAGAAGATTTTCAGGCACTATTCGAGCGTCGCTACGCTGAAGAACCCTTCGTCGATGTGATGCCGCCCCGGTCGCATCCTGATACCCGCTCGGTGCGGGCATCCAACATCTGTCGGATCGCAGTCCATCGGCCACAGGGGGGTGATACCCTGGTGGTACTGTCTGTCATTGACAACCTTGTCAAGGGTGCCGCGGGGCAGGCGGTGCAGAATATGAACCTCATGTGCGGACTGGATGAATGGCTTGGGCTGACTCAGGTTCCCGTGTTGCCCTGATGCTGAGGCGATTGCGCGGGCGCTACGGCATCTCGGCATCGAGAGTCGCCGTGAGAACGCATATCCCTTGGTACTGGCGGGGACTGGCCATCATCGCCTTTGCGGGATGTTCGTTGGCGCTTGCCGGGTGGATGTATGACGCCGGCCGCCGTTTTGCCGGATTCGACAGCAGCGCTTCCGCCCAGGAACTGGCGGAATTGCGTGAGCGATCACAATCCTTGCAGGTCGAACTGGATGGCTTGCGCAGCGAGGCAAATGCCAGCGAGGCCAAACTGCGCATCGAGCAAACGACCCAGGAACAACTTACCGAGCAAGTCAGGCGGCTTGAGCGTGACAACGCTAGGTTGAAGGAAGACATTGCCGCCTTCGAAAATCTGGCCTTGGGTGAAGGAAAGATGGGCGGACTCGTTCTGAGCCGATTGCGCGTGGAGCCGGCAACGAATCCCAATGAATACCACTATCACTTGCTGGTTGCCTTGAGTGGCGACCAAAGATCTCATGAATTCAATGGGATACTAAAATTCATCCTGGTCATGCAACAGGGAGGCAAGGATGTTAAGATGCAGATCCCTGCCCAAAATGAAGCTTCGTCCAGCCAGTATCAGGTGAACGTCAAGCATGTACGTAAACTGGAGGGTAGTTTCGCGGTGCCCGCAGGCTCGGTGATCAAATCCGCCGAGGCACGCCTGATGCAAGGTGGAAATCTGAAGGCTACCCAAAAGATCGAACTTTGATGGAGTTGCCATGTTCTCAAGAAAATCCCCCAAGCCCCAGAATCGCATCGACAGTTTGATAGGCGCCGGTACGTCGATTGAGGGCGACGTCAATTTCTCCGGCGGTTTGCGCATTGATGGCCAGGTCAAAGGCAATGTCCGCGCCACTGGCGATCAGGCCAGCACCCTGGTTGTGAGCGAGCACGCGCGGATCGAAGGCGAAATCAATGTATCCCACGTCATTATTAATGGCACGGTTATCGGCCCCGTCCATTCTGGCGAATTCCTGGAGTTACAGACCAAAGCACGCGTTACCGGCGATGTTGAGTACAACGCGATAGAAATGCATCTGGGCGCAGTGATTCAGGGTCGCTTGATTCACCAAGGGACTCCGGCCAAAGCTGTCGAGTTGAAATTGGCGTCTTCGGCTGCCTGAAGACAGGAGTTGAATTGTGTGGCGCCGTCCTCATTTGGTGCCAAGCGGCGAAGCCATATACTCAAACTTGCCCAACATCCCAAGGAGAAATAACCATGAATGCACCGAACGACATGCCCGCGCCGCTGAATTTCACGGATAGCGCTGTCAACAAGGTCAAGGAATTGATTCAGGAAGAGGGCAACCCCGACCTCAAGCTGCGTGTTTTTGTCACGGGTGGAGGCTGCTCGGGCTTCCAATACGGCTTCACTTTCGATGAACTGGCTAACGAAGACGATACCAGCATGGAAAAGAATGGCGTTACCTTGCTGATCGACTCCATGAGCTATCAGTATTTGGTCGGCGCGGAAATTGACTTTACCGAGGGTCTTGAAGGCTCGCAGTTCGTGATCAAGAACCCCAACGCAACGAGCACCTGTGGCTGCGGGTCGTCATTTTCGGCCTGAACCCGAATTGAGTTGCCGTACAAAATAACGGGGCGAACCTACTCAGGGCGCCCCGTTTCTCATTCGTGCGCCGCAAACCCAACTCCCATGGCACGAAAAGTCGGCGCTAGCGGTACGGCTGCGCAGGTGCTCAGGTACCGATGATCTCGAATTCGACGACTTCGGCCTTATCCTCGGCCCAGGCGTGACCGAAGGAGATGCGGCCGCGGTTGCGCAGGAGGGTTTCTTCGCGCTTGAGGGTAAATTCGGCCTCGCCCTGAAAGGTGACGTAAGTGCCGTTGGTGCTCTGATCGACCAGCACGAACTTGTCGCGGCGCAATTCGATGTGGCCGTGGCGACGCGAGGCGCGCGGGTCGCGTATGACAATGTCACCCATGGGATCACGACCGAGTACGGCCGACGGCCGCGCGGTATCGAGCGTCACCTCGGTTTCGCCGTGGCGCAGACGCAGACGCACGACCGCTGGCGCGGCTGGCACGATGCTGGCCGACTTCATCGTCAGGTCATCGCTTTCCTGCCAGAGGACTTCGCAGACGCGGATGGCGTCGCTCTTGCCCTTGATAGCAATGGCGTCGATCTCGCGCGAAGACTGTCGCAGCAGCGGGGGCAAGGCGGCGATGGCTTCGCCGGTGGTGATGATCTGGCCACCCTTGGCCAGCCCGGTCATGCGCGCAGCGACATTGACCGTATCGCCAAAAACGTCGTTGTTTTCTTCGATGGCCGGGCCGTGGTGGAAGCCGATGCGGATCGCCAGCTTGACGCCCGACACCGGCGGGAGATCGCTGATGCGCGTCTGCATGTCGCAGGCCGCCTGCATGGCATCTTCGACCGATTCGAACACGGCCATGATTTCGTCGCCGATGGTCTTGACGACGCGGCCCTTGTAGCTTGCCACCACCCGGTCGATGCGTTTGAGGCAACGTTCGATGGCGTGTAGCGCCTCAGTGTCGCCCAGCCGCTCGTAGAGCCGGGTGCTGCCAGCTACATCGGCGAAGAGGACGGTGAGATTGCGGGCGGGTGCGTTCATTTCTTGTGAGCTGCGGCCACCTCGGCGTGCAGCGTGGCATAGACATCGTGCGCCGCCGCTTCACCCTGGCCGAGTGTGCAGGTATGGCCGGCATCGGCCAGCACCGAGCCCAGGGCCGAGAGGCACATCATTACGTTTTCAATCTTGCAGGAATAGCCCATGAGGCCGAAGCGCCAGATCTTGCCTGCCAGCGGGCCAAGGCCGGCGCCTATTTCGAGGTTGAATTCTTCCAGCAGCTGCCGGCGCACCACGGCCTCGTCGATGCCGGCCGGAACGAGGGCTGCGTTGAGCTGCGGCAGTCGCGCATCTTCGCGCACCAGGAACTTGAGGCCCATGGCTTCGAGGCCGGCCTTAAGCGCCAGGTGATGACGGCGGTGGCGCGCCCAGGCATTCTCGATGCCCTCGTCGCGCAGCAGAACCAGCGACTCGTGCAGCGCGTACAACGCATTGACCGGCGCGGTGTGATGGTAGGCACGCTTGCCTCCCGGCGCGTTCCAGTACTCAAGCACCAGATTGAGATCCATGAACCAGCTCTGGCCCTTTTTCTTGCGTGCCTTGACCCGCTCGACGGCGCGCTCGGAAAAGGACACTGGCGACAGCCCCGGCGTACACGACAGGCACTTCTGGCTACCGGAATAGATGGCGTCGATGCCCCAGGTATCGACGCGCATCGGGGTGCCACCGAGCGACGTCACCGCATCCACGATGGTCAGGGCGCCGCGCTGGCGCGCCAGCCCGACCAGCTTGCGTGCATCCGATTGCACGCCGGTGGAGGTTTCGGCATGGACGAAGGCGACCACTTTGGCATCCGGGTTGGAGCGCAGGGCATCTTCCAGCTTGTTCGGATCGACCGGCTCGCCCCAGGCATCCTCGACCACGACCGGGATGCCACCGCAACGCTCGACGTTCTCTACCATGCGGCCGCCAAAGACACCGTTACGACAGACGATCACCTTGTCGCCGGGCTCGACCAGATTGACGAAACAGGTTTCCATGCCGACCGAACCGGGGCCGGAGACGGGAAAGGTCAGTGCGTTTTTAGTCTGGAAGGTATAGCGCAGCAGATCCTTCAACTGCTCCATCATGTCGACAAAAGCCGGGTCGAGATGGCCGATCACCGGTTGCCCCAGTGCGCTGAGAACGCGCGGATGGATGTCGGACGGCCCGGGGCCCATCAGGATGCGGTGGGGCGGATGGAAGGAGGAAACTTTCTTGCCGGGGGTCATGGCGGGCACAGAAGTCGATGGGGGAAGTTCGATGGAGCCGGGAGCGGCAATTCTAACCCGTAGCCAGTGGCAAGGTCACGACGGCGACTGGATTGACGAATACATCGCCGTCGAAAGCGGTGTCGCCATCGGGGTCGGTCTGGCCGGTCGCCACCAGATTGCGAAAATCATGCAGACGCGCGTCCATCAAATGCGAGGGAACCACGTTGGCCAGGCTGCGAAACATGGTTTCTACTCGGCCAGGGAACCGCCTTTCCCATTCCATTAGCATCTGCCTGACCTGCTGGCGCTGGAGATTGGGCTGCGAACCGCAAAGGTTGCAGGGGATGACGGGGAATTCGCGCAGCCTTGCCCAAGCGTCAAGATCCTGTTCGCGGCAATAGGCCAGCGGCCGGATTACCACATGGCAGCCATCGTCCGACACCAGCTTGGGCGGCATGGTCTTGAGCTTGGCGGCAAAGAACATATTGAGGAAAAACGTGGCGAGGATGTCGTCGCGATGATGGCCGAGCGCGATTTTTGTCGCGCCCAGTTCGCTGGCGACGCGATACAGCACGCCGCGCCGCAGCCGCGAACAAAGCGAACAGGTCGTCTTGCCCGCCGGGATCACGCGTTTGACGATGGAATAGGTGTCGGCTTCTTCGATGTGGAAGGGAATGCCGAGACCCTGGAGGTAGTCGGGCAGCACGTCCGCCGGGAATCCTGGCTGTTTCTGATCGAGATTGACGGCAACGATGTCGAAGGAAATCGGCGCCTTTTCGCGCAGGACTCCTCAATCATGTTGTAGTCGGCGATGGCCTGGCCGACTTCGCGGCGGAGTCGCTTGGCCAGCTTGTTGGATTCGAAGGCGGCCTTGGCGTGCTGCCGGGCCGTAGTCATGAATGGACGAAAAATTTGCAGGGCGTCACAGGTGTGCCGTCCTGCCGCCGTCGACATTGATGACCTGGCCGGTGATGTAGGGCGCGTCGAAGACGAGAAATTTCACCGTGCGGGCAATATCAGCGGGCGAGCCAATACGTTTCAGCAGCGTGTGCTCGACGATGGCGGCACGCTCGGCGGGCGGAAAGCTGATCTCGCCAGCGTCATCCTCGGGCCACGCAATCGGTCCCGGCGCCACGGCATTGACGCGCACCGCCGGCGCCAGTTCGACGGCAAGCGAACGGGTGAGATTGAGCAAGCCGGCCTTCGCCGCGCAATAGACCGGGAAACCCTTGAGCGGGCGCTCGGCATGGATGTCGGTGATATTCACAATGCAACCGCCGACCCGCATCAGGTGCAGCGCGGCGGCCTGCGCCAGGAAGAGCGGCGCCTTGAGGTTGGAGCCCATCAGATCATCCCAGGCTGCCGTGTCGATAGCGCCGACTTTTGTCGGAAAGAAAGACGAAGCGTTATTCACCAGCCCGTCGAGGCGACCAAAGCGGACGATGACGGCTTCGACCAGCCCCGGCAGCGCGGCGACATCGAGCAAGTCGGCGGCGAAGGCGGCGGCCGAATCGGCCCGCACGCCATTGAGCTCGGCGACAAGTTCCCCGGCCGCTTTGGCCGAGCCGCGATAGTGGATGGCGACGCGCGCACCAGCAGCATGCAGCGTGCGTGCGATTTCCGCGCCGACCCGGCGGGCGGCGCCGGTGATCAGGATGACGGGAGTGTTCATTTCGGGAGTATATCGAGCGTGCCCGGCGCCAGGGCCAGGGTCAGCGCTTGGGCCGCCGCCGCGAAGCCGAAAGCAGCGGTTACGCATACCGACGAACCATAGCCGGCACAATTGAGCCCATGCACTCCTGATCCATGTTCGCCAGCATCGCAAAAGTCGGCGGTAGCGGTACGGCAAAGTTGCTCGTCGGAAAACACGCAGGCCACGCCGAACTTCTTTTTCGGATCGCGCGGAAAGTCGTACTCCTTGCGCAGTCGCGCGCGCACTTTCGACGCCAGCGCATCCTGTGTGGTGCGCGACAGGTCGTCGATGCGCACACGCGTCGGATCGACGCGCCCACCCGCGCCGCCGGTAGTGACGAGGGCGATCTTGCCCTGCCGGCAATAATCGATCAACGCCGCCTTGGCCCGCACCTGGTCGATTGCATCGATCACCACGTCACAGGCCGGAACGATGGCGGCCACATTTTCCGGCGTGACGAATTCCTCGATCACCCGCACCACGCAGGCCGGGTTGATCGCGGCAATGCGCGCGGCCATTGCCTGTACCTTGGCCTGCCCCAGTGTGTCGGACAGCGCCTGTATCTGCCGGTTGATGTTCGACTCGGCCACCTGGTCGAGATCGATCAGCGTCAGCCCGCCCACGCCCGAGCGCACCAGCGCCTCGACCGCCCAGGAACCGACGCCGCCGATGCCGATCACACAAACATGCGCCGCCGCCAGTCGCGCCAGTGTGCCGCGACCGTGGAGACGTTCGATGCCACCAAAGCGGCGTTGCGGATCGGATTCACCCATGCATTGCTCCAAATGGAAAGATTGACGCCAGAATAGCCAACGAAACGGGAATGCGCCACTCATAGCGGCCCGCCGGCAACAGCTGACACACGCCCACCCCGCGCCGAAGTGCACTTTTATGCGAAAATCGGCCGATCGGCGCCGACATTGCGCCGACATTGCTGAGCCCTGCCACCTGTCTCTCCCCCGGAATCCCCAATCATGCGCTTCCCCGCCGCAATTTTCGCTGCAACTTTCATGCTGCTTGCCGGCGCGGCCCATGCGCTATCGCTCGACGCGCTCACCAACAAGGACGCCGCCGCCGGCCTCAAGGAGGCGCTGACCCAAGGCGCCGGCAAGGCCGTTGCCGCGCTGGGTCGCACCGATGGTTTTCTCGGCAATCCGCAAGTGAAGATTCCGCTACCGGAAAGCCTGCAACAGATCGAGAGCCTGATGCGCGGCTTCGGTCTGGGCAAGCAGGCTGACGAGTTGGTCACGACCATGAACCGCGCCGCCGAGGCGGCGGTGCCTGAAGCCAAGGCATTACTGGTGAATTCGGTCAAGCAGATGTCGCTGAAGGATGCCAAGGATATTCTTGCCGGCGGCGACGATGCCGCCACCCAGTATTTTCGCCGCACCACGGCGGGACCGCTGACCGAGAAATTCCGCCCGATCGTCAAGAAAGCCATGCAGAAAGTGAAGCTGGCCGATAAATACGATCAGCTTGCTGGCAAGGCGGCGAAGTTTGGCCTGCTGAAGGACGAGGATGCCCACCTCGACGGCTACGTTACCCAGAAGACGCTCGACGGTCTCTACCTGATGATCGCCGAGGAAGAAAAGGCCATCCGCAAAGATCCCGTCAGCGCCGCCGGCAGCCTTGCCCGCAAGGTATTCGGCGCCCTTTAGGCAAACACACCGGAAAGCACCTCATGAAAATCGACCTGCGCAAGATTTACCGCTTCGACGCCATCCCCCGCAATCCGGATGGCAGCCTCCCGACCGGCGGCGACATCTATTACGAATGCACCGAGTGTACGCAGGTGGTGAGTTCGGTGCCGCACATCGTCGCCGCCTGCGAATGCGGCAACTTGTCGGGCAAGGGCGGCGAGGTCGCTGTCAAGGCGCCCGAGAAGGTGAATCCGGTGCGGGGCAAGCTCCGCTAAGTACCCGTGTCGCACCAGCTCAACGCGCCCCAGCGCGAGGCGGTGCATTATCTCGACGGCCCGTTGCTGGTGCTGGCCGGCGCCGGCAGCGGCAAGACGCGCGTCATCACGCAGAAGATCGCCTTCCTCATCGAGGAATGCAATGTCGCGCCCAGGCACATTGCCGCCATCACCTTCACCAACAAGGCGTCGAAGGAGATGGCCGAGCGCGTTGGCAAGCTGATCCGGAGCCGCTCCACCGAAGGCCTGACCGTCAGCACCTTCCACGCGCTGGGGGCGAAGATTCTGCGGCAGGAGGCGCGCCACCTGCACCTGAAACCCTCGTTTTCCATCCTCGACGCCTCCGACACCGCGCAACTCTTCCAGGAGATGCTGAAGAACGCTGACAAGGCGCGGGGGCGCATGATCCAGAATCGCATCTCGCTGTGGAAGAACGCGCTGGTCGGCCCGGAAGAGGCCGCCAGGATCGCGACCGACGACCTCGAAGCCGGCGCCGCCCAGGTCTATAAGGAATACGACCGCACGCTGCGCGCCTACCAGGCGGTCGATTTCGACGATCTGATCCGCCTGCCGGTCGAGTTGTTCCAGCAGGACGACGGCATCGCCGGCCGCTGGCGCAGCCGCCTCTGGCACCTGCTGGTCGATGAGTATCAGGACACCAACCGTTGCCAGTATCGTCTGCTGCAACTGCTGACCGGGCCGCGCGCGGCCTTCACGGCGGTGGGCGACGATGATCAATCGATCTATGCCTGGCGTGGCGCCGATGTCGAAAACCTGCGCCTGCTGCGCGACGACTATCCCACCCTCAAGCTCATCAAGCTGGAGCAGAACTACCGCTCGGTGCAGCGTGTGCTCAAGGCCGCCAACGCCGTGATCTCTCACAACCCAAAACTGTTCGAGAAAAAGTTGTGGTCGGAGCATGGCCATGGCGACGCCATCCGCGTCACCGCCTGCCGCGACGGCGAGCACGAGGCCGAGTGGGTGATTTCGCGCCTGGTCGCCCACAAATTCGAGAAGCGGACGAATTTCGCCGACTACGCCATCCTCTATCGGGGCAACTACCAGGCCAAGGCCTTTGAGCAGCAGCTGCGCGCCCACAAGATTCCCTATGTGCTCTCCGGCGGCCAGTCCTTCTTCGATCGCAGCGAGATCAAGGATCTCACCTCCTATCTGCGCCTGCTGGCCAACCAAGACGACGATCCGGCCTTCATCCGCGCCGTGACCACGCCCAAGCGCGGCATCGGGGGCACCACGCTGGAAGCGCTGGGGCTGGCCGCCGGCCGTCGCCACCAGAGCCTCTTCGCCGCTGCTTTCGCCCCCGGTGTCGAACACGAAGTCAAGCCGGCGCAACTCGCCGCCGTGCGCGAGTTCTGCCAGTTCATCAATCGCATGGAAGGACGGGCGCTGAAGGAGCCGGCGGGACAGGTGCTCGAAGACATGCTGCGCGCCATTGGCTACGAGGCCTGGTTGCTCGAAACGCTGGAGCCGCGCGAAGCCGAAACCAAGTGGGGCAACGTGCGCGACTTCGTGCAGTGGCTGACGGCCAAGGGCGGCGAGGTTAACAAGAACCTGATCGAGTTATCGCAAACCATCGCGCTGATCTCCATGCTCGACAAGAACGAAGGGGAACAGGATGCGGTGCAGCTCGCCACACTGCATGCCGCCAAGGGGCTGGAATTCCCTCACGTCTTCCTGGTCGGCATCGAGGAAGGGGTGCTGCCACACCGCGAATCGGTCGAACTCGGCAAGGTGGAGGAAGAGCGGCGCCTGATGTACGTCGGCATCACCCGCGCCCAGCGCAGCCTCAACGTCACCTGGTGCGAACGGCGCAAACAAGGTCGCGAGATTCTTACCCGCGAGCCCTCGCGCTTCATCGCCGAGATGGGCGAGGACGTTCAGCACGGCGGTCGCGGCCAGGAGCCCGTGGTCAGCAAGGACGAGGGGCGTGCCAAACTGTCGCAGTTCCGCGCCCTGTTGGCAGGCCACAAATGAAACGGGGCGGCCCCATTCAGGAGACCGCCCCGCACGCCCGTCGATAGACGTCGCTTAGTTGCTGAATTCGTTGCTGAATTCGTTGCTTATTGGGCTTCGGCGCCGACTGTCTTCAGTACATAAGTGATCACGCCCTTGAGTTCGGCGTCGGTCAGGTCGGCCAAGCCACCACGCGCCGGCATGTTGCCGTGGCCGCGAATAACTGTCTTGGTTACCGCGTCGAGGCCCTTGGAAGCACGCTGGCGCCATGCACCCTTGTCGCTCAGTTTTGGCGCGCCCTTGTCGCCCGTTTCGTGACACTTGAAACAGGTCGCCTTGGCGATTTCTTCCACATTTTTCTCGCTGGCGGCGGGCTTGGCGCCGGCGGCCGGCTCCTTGAAGTTCGCGCCCGACTTGTTCGTCATGAAGACGATGGCCCGAGCCAGTTCTTCGTCGGTGGCATCCGAGCCACCCTTGGGCGGCATCGCGTTCTTGCCGGCCTTGGCGGTTTTCACCAGCACATCGAGGCCAACGCCGATACGCGGCGCCCAAGCGGCCTTGTCGCCCATCTTCGGCGCGCCAGCCGCCCCGCTGTCGTGGCAGGCACCGCAGATACCCTTGTAAAGCTCCTCGCCCGAACGACCGCCGGCCTTGGCGCCACTCGCGGCCGCCGCCACGAGCTCAACCTTGGCCACCGGTTGTATACGGGCATTGATCGCCTCATCATCGGTCTTGGGACGGCCGCCCATCGCCATTGTGAGCGGAGCGGCAATGAGCAAAGCACCCGCCAGGGCGAGCGTACGAGAATTCATCGGCATGGGAGTCACCTCAAACAGAACGGAACGCATCGAATAGAAGCGCGCGATTATAGACTAACTCCCGGTCACCACGGTGGGCGTGTACAATGGCGGCCCGGAATCGTTTACCTTCCGCGCGCCCGTAGCTCAGATGGATAGAGTGCCACCCTCCGAAGGTGGAAGTCGCACGTTCGAATCGTGTCGGGCGCACCAAACCCTTTACACTGCGGGCTTCTCCAGCGATTTCATGTTTCCAGATGTCGTACCCGCATCAGACTCAAGATAGATAAACCCTTCGAGGAACTTAGTTGATCTTCAAGTGGCTCGGCAAACGTGGCGACAAGGATATTCTGGATGCGTCCCGCCAGAACCTTGAGGCAATTACGGGCAGCGCCACCGCCTTGCTGCAACAGGTGTCGGACTGGGTGAGCGAGCAGATCGACAATGATCAACTCGATCTGGAACTGCTTCGACTGGCCGATACTCGTCTTGAGCCGGCCCTCGCCGAGATCAGTAAAAACCTGCCCGCCCAGCGCCGGCTTGGCACGGGACACCGGTTGTTGCGAGCCTACTGCGAACGTTTCGCCAGGGCCTACGTTCATGTCGCCAGGAAACTGCCCGCCACTCACAAACACAGGCTCGATGCTTTCCTTCGCGCCGCCAACCTTTTTTGCCGCGCCTGCCGTCTGGCCCGCATGTCCCATGACGATCCAGGCGAACTGCGCAAGGAAATCATTGCGGTTTATTTGGAGGCCCAGCAGCAAAAATTAGCGGACGAGCGCAAGTTACCGTATCCGGGCATGGCTGAAACTTCGGTTACCCAGGAACTTGCAATCGCCCTGCTGTGGGAAACCGCGGCTTTCGATACCTTGTCCCTTGACCAGATCGATTACCTGGAACGGTTTATCGTCTTCCACGGCAATCGCATCATCGTCAAGACCACTGCGGGGGCCACCACGCCTTTCGCGGTTTTTGCCGATGGCCGGGTGGCGGCAATTGAACCGACCAAAGCGGCTGCGGCCGTACTTTTTATCGGCCCCGGCCCGCTAGTCGGCGTGCTCGCGGCTTGCGCCAAGCTCTCCGACAATGCGTCCTTGCCCGTTTGGGCAGGCACGCAACCGCCTCATACCGACATGCAGACGCTCAAGTCGCTGGCGCTACGCATGCTGGCCGTCTGGGAGCAAAAACGCATCAAGCGCAATAACGAGCGCAAGGCGCGTAACGGCAATGTGCGCGTGACCGGCGGTTTTGACAATATCCGTCGTGCCATTGCCTACGCCACCTATGTGCGCGGGGGTGGGCAATTGGATATCTACGGCACCGAGCGCATTATCAGTGAGCGCGTTCGCGAGGTTATGGTCGGCTTGACGAAGGAAAAGGGACAACTCGCCCCGGTGGATGTCCTGGCGGTGATGGAAGCCGCCGGCGACAGCAAAGCCGTTGAGTCCTGGGGTGTCTGTGACAGTAGCGACCAAGGTTATAGCCTCGCCGTTCCGGGCTTTCGTGGCTGGCTTGCCGTGGGCGGCTTGATCGCCTTGCGCGAGGGCCACCAGATCGATTGGCGTATCGCCATCGTCAGGCGCCTTTTCGGCGCGGGCAATGCGCGACGGGTAGGCATCGAGATTTTCAAGGGCATCCCATCACCGGTGGGCGTGGGAGGCGAAGGACAGACCAAGGATGTTGGGCTGGCCGACCTGCGCGATGCCATCATGATTACGGGCGATTCCCTGTACTGGCTGATCACGACCTTTGCCTGCTCGCTTGACGCAACTTATCTGGTGGCAGGCCAGCATGGACGGCAACTTTTCAGGATTACCGCGCATTACTGCGGCAATGCCGACTATGGTGTCTATGCCTGCCAGCCGACCACTTAGCCAATGTCGCGCCACATCACGTTTGCTCGACGATGCGGCCCTTGCCGCCGACCCACTCGATGACGACGTAAGCGCAGTTGCCCATGCTGCCTCGCGCGGCTTCTTCCACCGGCATGCCGGCCAGCGCGCAAGCGGCGAGAATCGGGTTTTCGTGCGAGATCGCCAGCACCTCGGCGTCGCCATGGCGGGCGGCCAGTCGGTCAAAGCACGCGCGCACACGCTCCATTTGTTCAAGGAAAGATTCTCCCCGAGGCGGCTTGATGCGCACAGGGTCGGGTCGCACCAATGCGTTGAAGTCCTCTGCCGGGCGGCCGTCCATGCCGGAGCGGCGCTCGTTGAGGCCCGCGTCGATTTCGAGGTGCAGGCAGCGGTCGCCGAGCAGTATCGTGGCGGTTTGCCGCGCCCGCGCGAATTCTGAGGCATAAGCCTGCACGAACGGTGCGCCGCGCAGGCGCTCGCCCAGCGCCAGTGCCTGGACGCGGCCTTTTGCCGTCAGCGCAACATCACGCGCGGGGTCGTCGTTGATGAGACGGGCGACGTTGGCCTCGGATTCACCGTGGCGCACAAGCTGAATTTTCATGGGGCTGTCCAGTGAGAGAGAAGGAAAAGGGGCAGCCGCCATGTTAAACCGGGTAAGCGGGAAACGCCCGGCCGCCGCGCTGTCGGATAAACTCTTGCCCCTTCTCGACCCGCCGCCACGACACCCATGGACTATCGCCTCATTACCGTCACCGCCTTTGCCCAAAACGCCACGCTGCTCTGGTGCGAGGAAACGAAAAAAGCCGCCGTGGTCGACCCCGGCGGTGATCTCGACAGCATCCTCGCCGTCGCCGCGCGCCAGGGCGTAAGCATCGAGAAAATTCTGCTTACCCACGGCCATATCGACCACGCCGGTGGCACGGTGGAACTGGCGCGGCGCCTTGGCGTGCCGGTCGAGGGGCCGCAGCGCGATGATGGTTTCTGGCTTGATCAACTGCCACAGCAAAGCCGCATGTTCGGCTTTCCCGACTACTGCGAGGCCTTTACGCCCGATCGCTGGCTCGACGATGGCGAGACGGTGACGGTGGGCAAGCTGACGCTGGACGTGCTCCACACACCGGGGCACACGCCAGGACACATCGTGTTTTTTCATGCGCCATCGAAGCTGGCCATCGTCGGCGACGTGCTGTTCGCCGGTTCCATCGGCCGCACCGATTTCCCGGGTGGTGACCATGGCGCGCTGATCCGTTCTATCCGCACGAAGCTGTGGCCGCTGGGCGACGATGTCGAGTTCATTCCCGGCCATGGCCCCATGTCCACCTTCGGCGAGGAACGCCGCAGCAACCCCTTTGTGGCGGATGGCGCCTGACATGGCACACCAATGGAAATTCTTCCGCGCCGGCGGTTTCGACCAGGTGCGGCTCGATGTCGCCGCCGACCTGCTGGCCATTGGCGAACTCGATCAGAAACTGTGGGTTGCGCTGTCCTGCCCGGTCAAGGGCATCGAATTCGACGCCCGCACCCTGCAACTGATCGATGGCGACGGCGACGGCCAGGTGCGCGCCGCCGAACTGATTGCTGCCGTGCAGTGGGCCGGCGCACGGCTCAACGACCCCGCGGCGCTCGCGCGCAACCTGGCGGGCGTGCCGCTGGCCGCGATTCGCGATGACGATGATGCGGGGGTTACGCTCGCCGCAGCCGCACGGGCCATCGCCGCCGATCTTGGCAAAAGCGGAAACGACATCATCACCGTCGAAGAAGCCAGCGCCGCGCAGGCGCGCTTTGCCGAGAAAGCGCTGGCCGACTGGGAAAACGCGGGAACGGCGGCGAAACCGCTGGGCGAAGCGACCGCAGCGGCCCATGCCGCATTGGCCGCCGTCGCCGCCAAGGTAGACGATTATTTTGTCCGCTGCCAGTTGGCCGCCTTCGACGAACGCGCCGGCGCTGCACTCAATGCCGCCGACACGGCTTTCGTCCAACTGGCCACCGGCATGCT
>JAIFMO010000234.1 GCA_020048435.1 Sulfuritalea sp. | reverse complement strand
GCCGCACCCGCCGCGGCAACCTTGTCGGCGTTAGACTCGACGCCCCATTGCTGCATGTTGGGCAGTCGCTCATAGAATGGCCCGCGATCCCAGAAACCGTCTTCCGAACAACCGATGCAGCCGTGCCCGGAACGGATCGGAAAGCTGGTGTTTTCGTTCCAGCCGATCGTGGCGCAGGAGTTGTAGGTGGTGGGACCGCGACAGCCCATTTTGTAGAGGCACCAGCCCTGACGGGCGCCATCATCGTCCCAGCTTTCGACGAACTGGCCGGCGTCGAAGTGGGCGCGGCGATAACACTTGTCATGCACGCGCTGTGAATAGAACAGCTTCGGTCGCAACTGGTTGTCCAATTCTGGCAGGCGGTCGTAAGTGAGTATGTAGCTGATGACACCGGTCATCACCTCGGCGATGGGCGGACAGCCGGGCACGTTGATCACCGGTACGCGGTCGATCAGTTTGTGTATTGGCGTGGCGCGCGTCGGATTCGGCTTGGCCGATTGCACGCAGCCTGACGAGGCGCAGGTTCCCCATGAAATGATCGCTTTGGCGTGGCGTGCCGTTTCTTCAAATTGCTTCTTGAACGACCGACCACCGATGATGCAGGCCATCCCGTCATTGGCGAGTGGAACGTTACCTTCGACGGCGAGAATATAGGCGCCGCGATAGTCGCGGATGATGTCGTGAAGGATTTCCTCGGCCTGGTCGCCCGCTGCGGCCATGATGGTGTCGTCGTAGTCGAGCGATATCATGCTCATGACGATGTCGGAAGCCAGCGGATGGCCCGAGCGCAGAAAACTTTCGGAACAGCAGGTGCATTCCAGTCCGTGCAGCCAGAGCACGGGAATGCGCGGCTTGCTCTGCATGGCGTGGGCGATGACGCCGGGACCGTCGGCGCCAAGGCCGAGGTAGGTGGCCGTCATGGCGCAGAAACCGAGAAAATCGCGGCGCGAAATACCCCGCTGCATGAGGACGTCGTAGAACGTAGGCTTGTCGGCCATGCCGAACTCCTCCAGTTGCAATCGTTATGTTTTTTGTGTCGTCGCGCGGTTCGGTGTCATATGGCGCGGAAAACAGCCCGCGCCGTATGAAAGCATCCAATTATGTCGCGGAAAAATGACTGCTTGCTTACCGGCTTAGCCCCGCGTATTGGACTGGCCAGGGAATTCCGCCAGGTCCACGCGCGGCGTTGGCTGCCAGTCTTTCTTGCGGTGCTCGGCGACGACGTTGGTGAAAATGCCGCCACGCACATAGAAACGGGCTGTCAGGCGCATGAAACGGGGCTTGGTCGCCTTAACCAGGTCGTCGAGGATGCGGTTGGTGACGTCTTCGTGGAAATGCCCCTCGTCACGGAAGCTCCAGATGTAGAGTTTCAGGCTCTTTAGTTCGACACAATGCTTGTCGGGAACGTAATCCAGCGTCAGTACGGCAAAATCCGGTTGCCCGGTCTTGGGACACAGGCAGGAAAACTCGGGCACTTCCATATGAATCTGGTAGTCGCGGTGGGGCGCCGGATTGGTGAAGGTTTCGAGCGCTTTTGCTGGCTGGCTGGGCATGGACGGCGGCAGGGGGAATCGAAGGGGAGGCATTATAATGCGCCGCTTCCCTTCATCTTCGTGACAGCGCGTGCGATTTACCAAGCTCAAGCTCGCCGGCTTCAAGTCTTTCGTCGAGCCCACCACCGTCCTCTTTCCCAGCCAGCTTGCCGGCGTGGTCGGCCCCAATGGCTGCGGCAAGTCGAACATCATCGACGCCGTGCGCTGGGTGCTGGGCGAGTCAAAGGCATCCGAGCTGCGCGGCGAATCAATCCAGGATGTGATCTTCAAAGGTTCCGGCAACCGCAAGGAAGTCTCGCGTGCCAGCGTCGAGCTCTTTTTCGACAATCATCAGGGCCGTGCTGCCGGCCAATGGTCGCAATACAGTGAAATAACGGTCAAGCGCGTGCTCGACCGCGAAGGCAACTCAAACTACTACATCAACAACCTGCACGTCCGCCGTCGCGACGTTATTGATCTTTTCCTGGGCACCGGCCTCGGTCCGCGCGCCTACGCCATCATCGGCCAGGGCATGATCTCGCGCATCGTCGAGTCCAAGCCGGAAGAACTGCGCTTTTTTCTCGAAGAGGCGGCCGGCGTCACCAAGTACAAGGAAAGGCGCAAGGAAACCGGACACCGGCTGGAAGACGCCCGCGAGAATCTGGCCCGCGTCGACGACATCCGGAACGAACTCGACGGCCAGATCGGTCGCCTGGCGGCGCAGGCGGTGGTGGCGAAGCAGTACCACGCACTGCATGACCAACTGGCCCAACGGCAAAACCTGCTGTGGCTGAAGAAACGCAACGACGCCCGTGCCGACGCCCAGCGGCTGGCGCGCCAGGTCGACGAGGCGATCAACCGCGTCGAGGCCGAAACAGCGCAACTGCGCGAGATCGAGGCCAAAGTCGAACATGCGCGCGAGGCCCACTTCGCCGCGTCGGACGCCCTGCACGCCTCGCAGGCCGAGATGTATGCCGCCAACGCCGAGGTCAAGCGGCTCGAATCCGAAATCAACCATGTGCGTGACTCGCGCACCCGGCTGGAAACGCGACTGGCGCAACTTGACGTCGAGGATGGCCACTGGTCGGGCGAACTGCGGCGCGTCGACGAAGAGGACTTTCGCTGGAAGGCGCTGCTGGAAAATTCGCGCGAACGCTCGCTGACCTCCGCCGCGCGGCATGAAGAAGCCGCCGCGCGCCTGCCGGAGGCCGAAGATGCGGTGGCCGCCGCTAGCCATCAGGTGGCGGAGGCGCGCAAGGCGCTCAACGAGGCCGAGCAGGGCGTACGTCTGGCCGAGGCCGACCGCGGCCACGCGCTACGGGCGCTGGAAAACCTGGCGCAGCGCCGTATCCGGCTGGAACAGGAACGTGTCGCACTCGGGCAGCCCGACCCCGTGCAACTGGCGGCGGCGCAAGAGGCCGAAGCGCGCGCCGAGGATGAGCTTAATCTCCAGCAGGATCGTCTCGCCGGGCTGCAACAGAACCTGCCTGGACTCGACGCTGCCTTGCGCGGCGCGCGCGAACGCTTGCAAGGTGCCCATCGCCAGCTGACCGAGACGCGCGCCCGCCATGATGCGTTGCAACAGTTGCAAAGCAAGGTGCAGCAAAGCGGCGAGATCGGCGACTGGCTCAAGCAGCAGGGGCTGGCCGACGCGCAGCCGTTATGGCGCGCCATCCAGGTGGAGAAGGGCTGGGAAACAGCGGTCGAAGCGGTGCTGCGCGAGCGCTTGTCCGCGCTTGCTACCGATGCAGCCACGGCGCAGCGTGCGCTTGCCGTACCGCCACCGCAGACTTTTTCGCTAGCCTTGCCTGATGGTGCGGCGGCGTGTCCGGCGGCAGCCGGTTCGCTCCGGGCCAAGGTGCGCTGCGACGATGCGCGCTGGTCGGCGGTACTCGACGAATGGCTGGCCGGCGTTGCCTGCGCGGAAAATGCCGCGGAATTGGCGGTCGCGGCATTGGATGCTCTCGACGCCAACCCACCGGCCTCAACCCCTGTTGCCACGCCATCGGCAACGGTCAGCCGCGAAGGCCACCTGCGCACGGCGCACGGCCTCACGCTCTATGTGCCGGATGCGCGCATCCACGGTGTCATCGAGCGGCAGCGCGAGATCGATGAACTGGTGGCGCTGATCGATGCGCGCGAACTGGCGGAAGAAACCGCGCGCGAAGTGCAGGGCGAGGCGGAACGCCAGTTGACCGAAGGCCAGCAGCAACTGGCCGAAGCGCGCCGTGCCGCGCAAGATGCCCAACAGCGGCTGCACGCGGCCCACGTCGAGGCGCTGAAGCTAAGTCAGGCGCAGGCCCGCTTCGAGGAACGCGCTGGCCAGATTGATCGCGACCTTGGTGAAATCGGCCGCGGCGAAGAAACGGAACGGGCTGGTCAGGAACGTGCCGCGACCGAGGCGCTGCGCTGCCGCGAGCAATTGGACGACGTCCGCGCGCGGCTGGAAACGGCCCTCGATGCGCAGCGACAAAAGGACATTGCCCTACGCGAGGCGCGCGCGCTGGAGCACCAGTTGGCGCGCGAGGCGCAGGAAGCCGGCTTCTCAGAGCGCGAATGCCTCTCCCGACTTGAAGACAACGCCCGGGCCGCCGACGTCGCGCGCACCCAGTCGCAGCGCGTCGCCAGCGAACTGGCGGCGGCCCGGGCCGAGTTGGCGGGCATTTCCGACGCGGTGCTGCAAGAGCAGTTGCAATCGGCGCTGGGCTCGCGCCAGGGCCGCGAAGGCCTGCTCGGCGAGCGGCGCAACGCGCTGGAAACGGCGGCGGCGGAATTAAGGACTTTCGACGAGCAGCGTCTGCGACTCGAGCAGGGCCTGCAACCGGCGCGCGACCGCATTACCGCCATCAAACTCAAGCAACAGGAAGCGCACCTCAACGAAGAACAGTGCCAGCAGCGCCTGGTCGAGGCCGGCGTGAGTGGCGAGACTGACGAAACCGCCCTGGCGGCGGAATTGACGCCGGGGCTGAAAGAAAGCGTGCTGGTGGGCGACATCGCACGGCTGGCCGCCGAGATCGAGGCGCTGGGGGCGGTCAACCTGGCGGCACTGGACGAACTGGTCGTGGCCGAGGAGCGCAAGGGCTTTCTCGACGCCCAATCGACCGACCTGGCCACCGCGATCAACACACTGGAAGACGCCATCCGCCGTATCGACCGCGAGACGCGCGAGCAACTGCAGCAGACCTACGATGCGGTTAATGGCCATTTCGGTACGCTGTTCCCCATACTCTTTGGCGGCGGCGAGGCGAAACTGATACTGACCGGCGATGAGATTCTCGATGCCGGCATACAGATCATGGCGCAACCGCCGGGAAAGAAGAATTCGACCATCCATCTGCTGTCGGGCGGCGAGAAGGCGCTGACCGCCACGGCGTTGGTGTTTGCGCTGTTCCAGCTCAACCCGGCGCCTTTCTGCATGCTGGACGAGGTCGATGCGCCACTGGACGATAGCAATACCGAGCGTTTTTGCGAGTTGGTCAAACGCATGTCGGCGCAAACACAGTTCATCTTTATTTCGCACAACAAGATCGCAATGGAAATGGCGCAACAGTTGATCGGCGTGACCATGCAGGAACAGGGCGTTTCGCGCATCGTGGAGGTCGACGTCGAAGAGGCGCTGCGCATGACCGGGAAGGAGGCAGCATGAACGAATTACAACTGGCCTTGGTGGGTGTTGGTGTTGTCTGCGTGGGTTCGGTGTGGGCCTACAACAAGTGGCAGGAGCGCAAAGACCGGCGGTCGGCTGAAGATATCGTCCGGTCTGGCGAGCAGGCCGATGTGCTGTTTGGCGCGGACGCTCCGGGCGATGAGGGCTACCCCGATGCGGCCGACGCCAGCGTTAGAGGCGACAGGAATGCGACTGGCGCAGAACCACATCTGTCGTCGACATGGGCCGCCCCCCCCCAATCCGCCGAACGCATCGAGCCAGGTATTTCGCCGCTTGGCGATGCCGCGGATTCGGCCGAAGCTACTCGGGGGGCGACTGTTGCGATGCCAGCCGATCAGGCGGGTGCGCCTGCCACGCAATTTCCCGATGAAATGGTCGTTTCGCCCTGGGCCGACGCGGTGGCGGACGCCGTCATGCGCATCGGTTTTACCCAGCCATTCCCCGCGCCCAGCCTGTGGGCGGCGCAGGTCGAGTGGGCCGGGCAACTTGGCAAGCCACTCAACTGGGTTGCGCAGGTGGGGTCGGGCGGGCCGGGCGCCGAATGGCGTCGCATGTCAGCGCACGATGCCGGACGTTACACGACGGTGGCGGCAGCGCTGCAACTCGCTGACCGCCGCGGTCCCGTGGGCGAGATCGAACTGACGCTGTTTGCCGAGGGCGTGGCCGCACTGGCGGCGCAACTGGGTGGCGCCGTGCCCGCGACCGATGTCCCCGATATTTCCCTGCTGCTGGCGCATGCCCAGGCGCTCGACGAGTTCTGCGCCTCGGTGGATGTGCAGTTGAGCATCAATATCGTCGATCCGGGTGGCGCGGTGTTTGCCGGAACCAAGCTGCGCGGCCTGGCCGAAGCGGCTGGAATGCAACTGAACGACGACGGCCGCTACCATGCGCGTGACGACGACGGCAACACGCTCTACACCCTCGGCAATCTCGGTGCGGAACTTTTCGATGCCGATACGCTGCGCTCACTGACGACCCACGGCGTAACGCTGACGCTCGATGTGCCCAACGTCCCGCAGGGTGCCCGCATCTTTGACCGCATGGTGGCGACCGCGCGGCAGTTCTCGCAGGTGCTGGGCGGCATGCTGGTCGATGCCCAGCGCGCACCGTTGGCCGATGCCACCATATCCGGCATTCGCGCCCGGATCGAGGAAATCCAGGCGCGCATGGCGGCGCAGCAGATCATTGCCGGTTCCGCCCGCGCGCGCCGCCTGTTTTCCTGATGCCGGGCCCGGCTGAACGCGCGGCCTTCTTGCGCGGCGAGATTGAGCACCACAACCACGCCTACTACGTCCTCGATGCGCCGACGATTCCCGATGCGGCCTACGACGCGCTGTTCCGTGAATTGCAGGACATCGAGACGCGACACCCTGAGCTTTGTACTGCCGATTCGCCCACGACCCGCGTCGGCGGCAAACCGCTGCCGCAGTTTGCCCAAGTGGCGCATGCGGTGCCGATGCTATCGCTCAATAATGCCTTTACCGAAGAAGATGTCGTCGCCTTTGATCGCCGCTGTCGCGAAGCCGTTGGGCTGAATGCGGGGCTGACTGAGGGGCTGAATGCGGATCAACACGAGATCGACTACGCCGTCGAGCCGAAGTTTGACGGCCTGGCGATCAGTTTGCGTTACGAGGATGGTGTGTTTGTGCAGGGCGCAACGCGTGGCGATGGCAGCACCGGCGAGGATGTGACGCAAAATTTGCGCACGGTGCGAACTATTCCGCTACGGCTCACCGGTCGGCCACCGGCATTGATCGAAGTGCGGGGGGAAGTGCTGATGTTCCGCCAGGATTTCGAAAACCTGAATGCGCGACAGCGGCAGGCGGGCGAAAAGGAATTCGTCAACCCGCGCAACGCTGCAGCCGGTAGTTTGCGGCAACTGGATTCACGGGTAACGGCTGCGCGGTCGTTACGCTTCTTCGCCTATGGCGTGGCTGATACGACTACCGTATCGCTAGCGCCGACTTTTCAGGGCGAACTGATGCAATTGCTGGCCGATTGGGGGGTGCCGGTTGCCAACGAACGGGAGATCGTCAGCGGTGCGCGCGGGCTACTTGACTACTATCGGCGCCTCGGCGAGATGCGAGATCGCATGCCCTACGACATCGACGGCGTGGTTTATAAGGTGGATAGCCTGGCGTGGCAAGGCAAGCTCGGCTTCGTTTCGCGCGCGCCGCGCTTTGCCATCGCCCACAAGTTTCCGGCACAGGAGGCGCTGACCACGGTCGAGGCCATCGAAGTGCAGGTCGGCCGCACCGGCGCGCTGACGCCGGTGGCGCGACTGGCGCCCGTTTTCGTCGGCGGCGTCACTGTCACCAACGCCACGCTGCACAACGAGGACGAGGTGCGGCGCAAGGACGTGCGCGTTGGCGACACCGTGATCGTGCGCCGCGCCGGCGATGTCATTCCGGAGGTTGTCGCCGTCGTGGCCGAGCGCCGGCCGCGCCGCGACCTGTTCAGCGACGACGCTTTGCAGCCGCCTTTTGCCTTGCCCACGACGTGTCCGGTTTGCGGCGCGGTCATTGAAAAGCCCGCGGACGAAGCTATCGCCCGCTGTACCGGCGGCCTTTTTTGCCCGGCGCAACGCAAGCAGTCCCTGCTGCACTTCGCTTCGCGCCGCGCGCTGGATATCGAGGGCCTCGGCGACAAACTGGTCGAGCAATTGGTTGATCAGGACATTGTCAAGACTCCGGCTGATGTGTTCGTGCTCGATGCGGCATGCCTGGCCAATCTCGACCGGATGGCGGAAAAATCGGCCACGAACCTGCTGGCGGCCATCGACAAGCGTCGGGCGACGACATTGGCTCGCTTTATTTTTGCGCTGGGCATCCGCAATGTTGGCGAGGCGACGGCCAAGGATCTGGCGCGTCAGTTTGGCAATCTCGATACGTTGATGGCGGCCGATGAATCGCGGTTGCAACAGGTGCCCGACGTCGGGCCGGTGGTGGCTGCATCCATCGTTCGCTTCTTCGCCGAGCCGCACAACGTCGCGGTTATCGCCCAACTGCGCGCCGCCGGCGTACATTGGCCCGAGGGCGAGCCGTCCGCGGCGGTGGCCTCGCCACTCTCGGGCAAGACTTTCGTGCTGACCGGAACCCTGCCGACGCTGACGCGTGAAGCGGCAAAGGAACTGATCGAAGAACGCGGAGGCAAGGTGGCCGGTTCGGTATCGAAGAAAACAGATTTCGTGGTGGCGGGCAGCGAGGCCGGCTCGAAACTCGACAAGGCGCGGCAGTTGGGCGTTACTATTCTCGACGAGACACAATTTCTGGAGCTGATCCGATCATGAGACACGTTACAAAAGCCGTATTTCCCGTCGCGGGCCTCGGTACGCGCTTTCTGCCCGCCACCAAGGCCAGCCCGAAGGAGATGATGCCCATCGTCGATAAGCCACTGATCCAGTACGCGGTGGAGGAGGCGGTGGCGGCGGGCATCACCGACATGATTTTTGTCACGGGCCGCAGCAAGCGCGCCATCGAGGATCATTTCGACAAGGCCTACGAACTTGAAAGCGAACTGGAGCGGCGCGGCAAGACCGAGATACTGGAGTTCGTCCGCAACCTGCTGCCGAAGAATATCAACTGCATCTACATCCGCCAGGCGGAGGCGCTGGGTCTGGGGCACGCGGTGTTGTGCGCACAGCCGGTGATCGGCGAGGATCCCTTCGCGGTAATCCTCGCTGATGATCTGCTCGATTCGGATCCGCCGGTGCTCAAGCAGATGGTGGATGTCTATGCCTACTATCATTGCTCGGTGCTGGGTGTACAGGAGGTACTGCGCGAAGACACGCGCAGCTACGGTATCGTTGCCAGCAATCCGCTGGCCGAGCGTATCGAGCAGATTTCGGCCATCGTCGAGAAACCGGAACCTGCGCAGGCGCCATCGACGCTGGCGGTGGTCGGCCGTTATGTGCTGACGTCGCGTATTTTCCACCATCTTGAACAGGTGAAACCGGGCTCGGGCGGCGAGATTCAATTGACCGACGGCATTTCGGCACTGCTGACCGAGCAGCAGGTACTGGCCTATCGCTATGTTGGCACGCGCTACGATTGCGGTTCCAAGCTCGGCTACCTGCAAGCGACCGTAGAACTGGGCATGCGTCACCATGAAGTCGGCGCCGATTTTGCCAGGTATCTGGCCGAACTGAAGGTCGGACTTTGACGGCTGCCCGGACCTTGGCGACCCTGTCCCTGGCCGAGGCCCGCCGGATACTGGCGGCGGCGGAATGCATCGTACCGGCCGACGCGATTGGCCCCGCGCTCGACCACATGGCTC
>JAIFMO010000111.1 GCA_020048435.1 Sulfuritalea sp. | reverse complement strand
GACGAGGGAGTGCCGATAAAAATGGCCATTTTTTACGCCAACATCGGCCGCTTGGTCGAACTGCCGTGGGGGGGCGCTGCGGAAAGTTTTCTGACGGATTCCGATGCTTTCCCGTGCGAAATCGGCGATTGACTGCGGCACACGGCATCAGCCATACTTCCCGCAAGACCATTGGATTTCCTAACCTTCGGTGTTCGGGAAAAGGGATCGCTACTCGTGAGCGCGGTTAGTCGAAGCAGACAGGAATTCCGGATGCAGGTCGCGGGAGTCGTTGCCTTGCTGCTGGTACTGATCGGCGCGTCGCCGGCATGGGCCGATGGCAAGTTCTTTGCGCGGAATGCCCCCCTCGCGGTTCCCTACCAGCGGGCGCTGATCGCATTCGACGGCAGCAGGGAACTGCTGGTCGTGCAGAGCCGCTACCAGGGCAATGCGTCCCCAGGCGAGATCGGCTGGATCGTGCCTGTTCCAGCGGTTCCCAAGGTCGGAACGATGAGTCCGGAGGCGGCTACCGCCGTTTTCGCCAAGGCCGATCATGAGACCCGGCTTGAACTTGTATGCGTCAGCTGCTGGTACTTTGCGCTGCTCGCCACCTTGATCCTGCGGCTTCTGATCGCGTTCTTCGGCGGATCGGCTCGATGGCCGAGGCTCGTCGGAACTCCGGCTGGAAACCTTGTCCTGCTGATCCTCGCGATACCTCCCGTCATGATCCTGACGATCCCGGTGTTGGCGCTGCGGGCGCTGGTCGCCGGCTTCAAGGGGCTGTCGACCAGGTGGCCCAGGCTGGTTGGGACAGTCGGCGGCAACCTGCGCCTACTGCTCTATTCATTTGTCGTGATGATCGCGTTTACCGCGATTCCGCAGTTTTCCGACAAATCGGACAGCCCGCAGGTGTCTGTTCTGAGTGAGGAGATCGTTTCAGGTTTGAACATCAAGGTCATCCAGGCGCGGGATTCAGCTTCACTTCTGGAGTGGCTGAATGAGCATAACTTCCGCCACGACGAGGAGGATAGCCGCGTCCTCGGCGACTACATTCGAAAAGGGTGGGTCTTTGTCGCGGCGAAGGCCGCGCCATCCGCCAGCAGCGGCCAGGTACTCGGGCCGGAAGGCATGCTCGTACCGTTGGTGCTCGTGTTTCCGACCAGGCAGGCGGTCTATCCGCTCGCGCTGACGGCTACCGCGGGCGCACGTACCTGGATCGACCTTTTCGTCTTCGCTGCGCAACGGGTGACTACCCGGCCCGACGAGCGCCGCATCCCGCTTCTCTATGCGGCGACGAAAGCGGAAAACCTCGAGTGGCTGGCCCCGTACGCGGAGCCGAAAGGGTTGCTCGATGGCGTCCCGCTTGCCGAGAAATTCGTAACGCGATTCCAGGCGAGGCTGTCGCCGCTGGAGATGGAAAAGGATCTGATCTTCCTTCCCGACGGAACGAAGGAATACACAACAAGATGGCATTGAACGGCAGCCCGCGGGCGGCGGAAGGCAAGTGGCTGGTGAAGCGAGGATTCGGCTTGTTTTCTTCTGGAAGCGCGTAGGTCCGTCACCGAAAGGAAAAAGGAATGGCAAAAACCCGGAACCGCAAAGTGAATGCCGTATTCGGTTGGCTCACCCTGCTGCCGGGCGCGACCTTGGCATTGGAGGTGCCGGTTGTTGGCAGTCTCGACGCAGCGACCGCTAGCGTTCTGGAGACGGATGCTGGAACCCCTGTGGTCTGGGACAGTGCGCAAAGTCGCGGTGCGGTACTGCGCCTGGAGCGTTACAAGGACGCGCAAGGTCGCGATTGTCAGGAACTTGGCATTTCGCGGCTGCGTCTGAAGCCGACACGCTTCGACGAAACCCTCTGGGTCTATTGCCGCACCGGCGGCAAGTGGGAACGCGCCACCCACGATCGACCCGATACCACTCAGAAGCGCGAAGCGGCGCGTTACTTCATTCCGCCGCAGCTCGACGTACCCTCGGTCTGGCGGCTACCTGACGGCGCGCTGCGCGCCTATTCGGCCTCGGCCGCCTATGCCTTTGCCCTCGCCAAACCGGACATCGCGACCTTCCACTGGAACACCGAGAAGTCGCGCGGCGTGGTGCGCACCGTCGCCATGCGCAACGACAAGAACGAGGACTGCCGCGTGCTGGTGGTGATGCGCCGCGACGACGACCAGACTCGTGAAGAAAACGCGATCTACTGCCGCGAATCCGTCAAGGTTCCCTGGACCGCCACGGGGAGCAGCATGACGAACAAGGAATTGGCCTCCACCTTCAACATCCTGCGTAAAGATCTGGTGCGCGACACACAGGACATTGATGCACGCAGCAAGCTGACGACCTCGCCCGCCACCGGCAGGCCCGCGCCGGGCGAAACGCCACAGTCCGTCGCCACAACGCCCCGCGGCGAAAGCGATGCCACCAGCGATGAAGCCACTGCCGCCCCGGCACGCGCGGCCAAGGAACAGCGGCGCGAAGCCGGCAATGCGGCAGCGGCGCGGATTGCGCCCATACGCGTTGCAGAGGCCTGCGAAGCCGGCAAGCTGACCACACCCGGCGCGCCTTGGGGCGCCGCCGCCGGCAAGCCGGGCAGCACCCTGCCGCGAACGGAGGAATATCGTGCCGCCGTCAGTCACGGTCTGCGCAACATCAAGCTGCTCTACGGCCGGATGACGGCGGAGCAGGAGGCAGGGATCGACCGTCAGTGGGCCCCGTTCTTCGATCACCCGAACGCCGATGCGCTCAACTGGTTTCAGCGTGCCAACCCGTTGCTCGATGACTATCTGGCGACGCTGGCCGAACTCGACGGCAGCTTCCCCGGTTTTCGCGATGCAACGGCCGATCTGATGATTGCCTCCGCCACCGCCAGCCAGAGCTTCTTTGATGTCTCCGCCCCGGTGGCCCAGCAGCTTGGGCAGCGCATCGTTGCTGCGAAACGGCGGCTCGACGATCTGACGGCGCGCATCGCGGCGCTGGGCGACGCACCGAACCCGCTCGCTGCCAAGTGTCAGGCGCGGGCGCGGCACAAGAAGGCCTTCGGCGGCGGCGGTAAGCTGCTCGATCTGATCAAGTCCACGCAGTTCCTCAACGTCAATATCGGCAAGTCGATTGGCGACCAGTTCTGGTCCGAGGGGCAGGCGCCGCGTATAGAATTCAAATGGAATGACACCGAATTCAGCTACCGCTCGCAGACAAAACACTTCGGCGATCCCTGCGGATCGCCGTCCGGCCTGCAATTCTTTCAGTACTGCACTGACCTGCGTGGCAAACTGACGCCGGACGGCAAGAAGGTGCTGTACGTTCGTGGCACCGGTATCGAGCGCAGTTGCCGCAACGAGAAGACGCGCGCCTTCGACTCCGAGCCGACACGGGTTGCCGTTGAGAATGCGACGCTGGAGAAAGGCTGGGAAACCCTGCCGCTGTCGGGGACCAAGGACTTGTGGATCAACTACGATCTGCCGACGCCTGCCGACTGCACCGGCATCCTGGGTAAATGTCATTATGGCTTGGCTTTCCATTCCGAACTGATTCTGAGCAACAATCCGACGACGCCCAAAGCCGAGCGGGTAATCACAACAGCCCCCGCCAACGGCGGCCCGGTGGGCTGCCCGGACATCGGCCCAACGGCCAGCCAAGGCAATCAGGACAGAGCGTCACCTCCGCCGCAAGGCAAGCCAGCCCCCGCGAAGGACGACGCCGAGGCCGCCGCGATCCGCGAGGCCATCACCCAGCACGAGGCGCTGGCGAAACAGTACGAGCAGAATGCCGCACGCTGGGTGGCGGATGCGGGCAAGGAGAAGGACCCGGTGCGGCGCGATGAACTCGAAAAGCGCGCCGCCGAGATTGCCGCCAATGCCAGCGCCGAGCGCGACATTGCCGCGTCATTGAGCAGCGGCCGCAAGGAACTGGACCGCTTTGCCGCCGACAAGCAACATCTCGACGACATTCACAAGGTGCTGATGATGGGCGGCGGCAAGTTTTCCGGCGGCATGGATGAGCGCATCAGCGCGGCGCTGAAGTCGCCCAACGCCTCCGGGGAACTGGCGAAGATCAACGCCGAGGTGCGTGCCAGGGTGCGCGCCGACAAGGAGGAAAATTTGGCCTTCCGCGAGAAGGAAAAGGAACTCGCGGACTGGGAATTACAGCGCCCGATTGCGGTGGCGCGTGGTGCGGCGAACATGGCGGTGGCGATTACCGCGATGGCCGTACCAGGTGCAGGGCCGGTGGCCGTGGCCTGGGGGCTCGGCAGCGGTTATGTCGATGGTGGTGCCAAGGGGGTGGCTGAGGCCGGCGTGCGCATGTACAGCCCCTTCGTCGATGTCGCCATGGCGACCTACGAGGGCGGCTCGCAGGGCGGCGCATGGGGTGCGCTGAAAGGCGGCGGCACGGCGGCCTTCATGAATGCCTTCATGACCAAGGCCGGGCCGAAGCTGCAAAAGGCAGTGACGCAGGTGCAGCCCAATGTGCCCAAGCTGACCTTGCGCAAGGGCGCGGTACCGGAGGTCGATATCCACACCGCCGAGCAGCGCTATGAGCATGCCAAGGCCAACGCGAAATCGCCGGAGGAACTGGCGGCCTTGAAGCAGCAGTATGCCACCGTCGAACAGCGCCAGCAGATGAAGCATGAGATCAAGCAGGCAGTAGAGGCGGCGGACAAGGCGGCGGCCAAGGCGCGCAAGCCGGACGGCACGGTTGACGCCAATCATCCGGAATACAAGAAGGCTGTCGAACAACTCAAGGCCGAAACGCAGAAGATTCATGAAAAATATGCTGCTCAGGAAAACCGAGACCAGCTGCACGCCGAGGCGCTGAAGTTGGCGGGTGCCGAGAATGTAAAACTCTCCGGCGGCATGCCGAAGAACGCCGCCTCGGACATGGACGTCACGGCATCCAGTTACAAGGCCGGCAAGGACTATGTTTCGGCGTTGACGAAGAGGGGCCTGTCGGCGGTCGAATACGGTGACCGCTGGGTGCTTTCCAACGACGTCACTGTCTGGAAACCGGGCTCCGGTGCCAAGACAGGCAGCAGCGCCTTCGATGCCGAAACGGCCTTCGGCGCTTCGCGCGGCAGCGACAAGTTCGCCACGCAATCGGGGCAGAAATACACCAAGGGCGAGGGAAGCAGCGGCGACACTCAGGGTGCGGTGATCGACAACATCAAGAAGGCGGGCGAGGCCAATCTCGGCACCAATGGGCCGAAGGACATGCATGTCATCGGTAAGAGCGCAGACAAGGCGCTGGAAATAAGCGGCGCGGATGCTCCCGGCGATTTGCGCAAGACCCTGGCGGGCCTGCGCAACCATCAACCGCCGGAACTGGCCGGTGTCGTGCAACTGGGTGCCAGCCCAGCCGCCAAGGCCAAACAGACGCAGAGCTTTCTCAACCAGACGCAGAAGGCGATGGCGAAAAGCTTCCAGAAGGCCACCGAGGCATCGTGGAAACACGAGCAGACATTGGTCGCCCAACAGAATGCTGCGCGCCAGAAGGGGGACATGAAACGCGTAGCGGAAATCCAGCAGGAGCTTGCCGGGTCACGCTCCAGCAACCGCGTGGCGCTGGCCACGGTATCGGATGTTGCGCCGGAGTTGATCTCGACAATGCTGCCGCCGCCCGCCGCGTCGGCTGCGTCTGGGGCGGGCGGCAGGACAGCCGCTGCATCAACGCCCGCGCTGGGCGTGCTGCTGAAGAACGACCGCGAAAAGGAGGGCCGCAACCTGCCCCCGCTGAAAGGCGACGACCCGGCGCTCGGCGACCTCGGCGAGCGATGCAAGGAGGCTGCCAAACGGGTCGATGCCAAACTCAAGACCACCAAGCCTGGTAGCGACGAAGCAGCCTATCTGGCGCAGCTCAAGGGAACTTTGGAGGCGGGCGGACGGAACCCGGCGGAGGCTGTGCAGAACATCCGTAGCCTGAGCGGCTTCGAACTGGCGGTGGTGTTGAAGGAGTTGGGGGTGGAGCCAAAAAAATTCTGATTTAGCCTCCCGTAATTACTGGCTGGTAGCAATTGTCTGTGTGGTGGTGGCGCCGTGCCTCTCACCGAACTCACCACGCTACGTCCGCCAGTTAGGAAGCAACTGGGAATGTTCTCGCTACGGCGAGATGAAGTATTTTTCATCCTCCCAGCGATATCAACAAGTTGCGGTCGCCATAGACGTCGTCGATGCGATTGACCGACGGCCAGAACTTGTTGTCGCGCACCCACGGTAACGGGAAGACGGCGGTTTCGCGGCTGTAGGGGCGGTTCCACTCGGCATCAACAATATCGGCCTGGGTGTGGGGCGCGAGCTTCAACGGGTTGGCATCGGCCGGCCATTCGCCACGCTCGATCTTGCGGATTTCCTCGCGGATCGAGATCATCGCGGCAATGAAGCGGTCGAGTTCGGCTTTCGCTTCCGATTCGGTTGGCTCGACCATCAGCGTGCCGGCCACCGGGAAACTGACCGTTGGCGCGTGGAAGCCGTAGTCCATCAGGCGCTTGGCGATGTCGATTTCAGCTATGCCCGCATTTCCACCCGCAATTCCGCCCGTGGCTGACTTGATGGCGCGCACGTCGAGAATGCACTCGTGGGCGACGCGACCGTGGCTACCCGTGTAAAGCACCGGGTAGTGGTCCTTCAGCTTCGCCGCGACGTAGTTGGCGTTGAGGATGGCGATCTTTGTCGCCAATGTCAGGCCACTACCGCCGAGCATGGCGATGTACATCCATGAGATCGGCAGGATGGCGGCCGAACCGAAGGGGGCGGCGCTGACGGCACCCTGGCCCTTGTGCGGTCCCTCGATGGCCTGCACCGAATGGTTGGCCATGAAGGGCGCGAGATGGGATTTCAGTCCAATGGGTCCCATGCCGGGACCGCCGCCGCCGTGGGGAATGGCGAAGGTCTTGTGCAAATTCATGTGCGAGACATCGGCGCCGATGATGGCGGGGTTGGTCAAGCCGACCTGAGCGTTGAGGTTGGCGCCGTCCATGTAGACCTGGCCGCCATTGGCGTGGACGATGGCGCAGATTTCCTTCACCGCTTCCTCGAACACGCCGTGCGTCGAGGGATAGGTGATCATCAGGCAGGATAGATTCGCAACGTGTTGCTCCGCCTTGGCCTTGAGATCTTGGACATCCACGTTGCCACTGTTGTCGCAATCGACCACGACGACGGTAAGGCCGCACATGTGCGCCGTCGCCGGGTTGGTGCCGTGGGCGGATTTCGGGATCAGGCAGATGTTGCGGTGGTGCTCACCCTGCGCCGCCTGATAGCGGCGGATGGCAACCAGTCCGGCATATTCGCCCTGCGCGCCGGAGTTGGGCTGCATGCAGATGGCGTCGAAGCCGGTGATGGCCTTCAGTCCGCTTTCAAGCGTGCGGATCATTTCGAGGCAGCCTTGCGCCTGGTCGAGCGGGGCGAAGGGGTGCATGTCGGCGAACTCTGGCCAGGTGATCGGGATCATCTCGCTGGTGGCATTGAGTTTCATGGTGCAACTGCCGAGCGAGATCATCGAATGGTCGAGCGCCAGGTCCTTGTTCTGCAGGCGCTTGAGATAGCGCAGCATCTCGTGTTCGGTGTGATGGCTGTTGAATACCGGGTGACCGAGGATGGCGTCGGTGCGGTAGAGGGCGGCCAGCGGGTCGTTGCTTGCAGCCTGGGCATCGAGTGCGTCGATGTCCGCGGGCTTACCGGCGCTGTTGCCAAGCAGGGCGTTCAGGAGGGTGGCGACATCGTCGCGCGTGGTTTTCTCGTTGAGCGAGATGCCACGCACGGAAGCCGACACCTGGCGCAGGTTGTAGCCGGGCACCGTAGCCGTGGTTTCGACGTGGAGCGTATCGAACCAGTGTTGCGTCAGCACCTTCACGCCGGCGGCTTGCAGTCCCTCGGCAAGAATGCCGGTCAAGCGGTGAATGCGGCGGGCGATGGTGCGCAGGCCCGCCGGGCCGTGATAGACCGCGTACATGCCGGCCATGTTGGCCAGCAGCACCTGCGAAGTGCAGATGTTGGAGTTGGCCTTCTCGCGGCGGATGTGCTGCTCGCGGGTTTGCAGCGCCATGCGCAGGGCCCTTTTGCCACGGGCATCGACCGAGACGCCGATGATGCGGCCTGGCACGGAGCGCTTATGCTCGTCCTTGCAGGCAAAAAAAGCGGCGTGAGGGCCGCCGAAGCCCATCGGTACGCCGAAGCGCTGGGACGAACCCAGCGCAATGTCGGCGCCCATGCTGCCGGGCGACTTGAGCAGCACCAGCGCCATCAGGTCGGTGGCGACTGCCGTAACGCTACCGCCGACTTTTAGGGCGGCGATGATGTCAGTCAGGTCGCGGCACTCGCCGGTATCGTTCGGATATTGCAGCAGCGCGCCGAAAACGGCGTGCTTCGAAGCGTCTTCGACTGGGCCGAAAATCAGATCGAAGCCGAAGAAGCCGGCGCGCGTCCTGACCACGTCGATGGTCTGCGGGAAGCAGGTTTCATCGACAAAGAATGCGTTCGATGTCGACTTGGATACACGCCGCGCCATGGTCATGGCCTCGGCCGCCGCCGTGGCCTCGTCGAGCAGCGAGGCGTTGGAAAGTTCCATGCCGGTGAGGTCGATCACCATCTGCTGATAGTTGAGCAGGGCTTCGAGGCGACCTTGCGCGATTTCGGCCTGGTAGGGCGTGTAGGCCGTGTACCAACCGGGATTTTCCAGCACATTGCGCACGATCACGGCGGGGGTGAGCGTGTCGTGATAGCCCATGCCGATCAGCGACTTGGCGATGACGTTTTTCGCCGCGATGGCCTTGAGTGCCGCCAGCGCCTCGTGCTCGCGCCGAGGGCCGGGCAGGGCGAGCGGCGCGTCGAGGCGAATCGACGCCGGGACGGTCTGTGCGATCAGGTCGTCGAGGCTGGTCGCGCCGATGGTGGCCAGCATTGCCGCGAGTTCGTCTTCGTCATGCCCCATGTGGCGCCCGACGAATTCCTCGTGCTGTTCGAGTTGGGTCAGGGAAATCATGCGTCCTCGGCGACCTTGGTGTAAGCGGCGGCGTCAAGCAGCGCGCCAAGTTGAGCGTCGAGTTGCGCGGCGTCGGCCGGCTTGAGCTTGAACAGCCAGGCGGCGTAGGCGTCCTGATTCACGCCCTCGGGTGCGTCAAGCAGGGCGTCGTTGCGGGCGACGACTACGCCGGAAATGGGCGCATAGATGTCGGAGGCGGCCTTGACCGACTCCACCACGGCGCATTCCTTGCCGGCTTCGACCTGGCTGCCAAGGTCGGGCAGTTCAAGGAAGACGATGTCGCCCAGCGCTTCCTGGGCATGGTCGGTGATGCCGATGGTGACTGAACCATCCGCTTCGAGTTTGGCCCATTCGTGGGATTGGGCATATTTGAGGTTGGCGGGGACGTTCATGTTTAGCTCCTAGATGAGGGGTTTTCCGTTGCGCACAAATGGTGGCTTGACCACCTTCGCCCGCAGCAATTTGTCGCGAATTTCGACCTGTACTTCGTCACCGGGCTTGACGCCAGCGGGAACGCGGGCCAAGGCAATGGACTGGTTGAGGGTGGGCGAGAAACTACCGCTGGTGGTTTCACCGTCGCCCTGCGGCGTGATGACTTTCTGGTGCGAACGCAGCACCCCGCGATCGAGCAGCACCAGGCCGACGAACTGGCGTAGCGCCCCGGCGTCCTGCCGTACCGCTAGCGCCGACTTTCCAATGAAGTCGCGGCGGGCGTCCTTCATGTCGACCGTCCAGCTCAGGCCGGATTCAAGCGGGTTCTGCGTCTCGTCCATGTCCTGGCCGTAGAGGTTCATGCCGGCTTCGAGCCGCAGGGTGTCGCGCGCGCCGAGGCCGCAGGGCTTGACGCCCGTGGTCAACAGCGCGTCCCAGGCGGCCGAGGCATCTTCGGCCGGCAGGGTGATCTCGAAGCCGTCTTCACCGGTGTAGCCGGTACGGGCGATCAGCCAGTGCTCGCCTTTGCCGAAGGCCCTTTCGACCGCCTGAAAGACGTGCAGCAGTTCTGTTTCAGCGCGCGCCTGCGGGAAGGCCGTCCAGAATCGTTCGCGCGCCTGTGGCCCTTGCACGGCGATCATCGCCAGTTGCGGGTGCGGACTCAGGTCGATGTTGAAACCGGTGGCCTGGCTGCGCATCCAGGCGATGTCCTTGTCGGCCGTGCCGGCATTGACGACGATACGGTAGTACGTCGGCGTGAAGAAATAGACGATGAGGTCGTCGATGACGGTGCCGGCATCCGAAAGCAAGCAGGAATAGAGCGCCTTGCCGGGCAGGGTCAGCTTGGCGACATCGTTGGCGAGCAGGCGTCGTAGCCAGGGCTGGGCGTCGCAGCCACGCAGGTCGATGGCGCGCATGTGCGAGACGTCAAACATGCCGGCGTCGGTGCGCACGATGTGGTGCTCGTCGACCTGCGAGCCGTAATGGATAGGCATGTCCCAGCCGGCGAAATCGACGATTTTCGCGCCGGCGGCGACGTGGCGGTCATACAGAGGTGTGCGTTTTCCCATGATTCAATGGCTTATCCGAAGTTTTTCGCGTTGTTTCGCGACAAGAAAAAAGGGCGAAGAGCCATGGGGATAAACCCATGTTCTTCGCCCCATCTGTCCTTGGCGCCTGAGAGATTTCCCCCTTCGGCGGGCAAACCCGTTACCTATCCGGGTAACACAGGCTTGCCACTCTTCAGATTTTTGCTGCGTCGTCGGCCCTTTTGCCTGAGCGTTTCCTGGGCTTTGCGCCTTCGGCGGCAAGCATGGCTTGCTCTCTCCCGACGATCGGACGGATTATGCCGGCCAGAGATGCGCGACGCAATGGGAACGTGGGGGCACGGTAGAATGCACGCCTTTCTTTTTCGATTGTCTTCGCTTGAACGCCGATCTCCACTGTCATTCCACTGTCTCAGACGGCCTCTTGGCTCCGGCCGCCGTGGTGCAGCGCGCCAACGCCAACGGCGTCACGCTGCTGGCGCTGACGGATCACGACGAGTTGGGCGGTCTGGCCGAGGCGCGTGCCGAGGCGGAACTGCTGGGCATGAAGTTTCTTGACGGCACCGAGATTTCGGTGTCCTGGGGCGATGACCAGACGGTGCATATCGTGGCGCTGGGGTTCGATCCGGCCTATGTACCGTTGGTTGATGGCCTCGCCCAGGTGCGCAGCGGGCGCGATTCGCGGGCGCTACGCATGGCGGCGGAACTCGACAAGGTTGGCATCCACGGCGCTTACGCGGGCGCACTGAAATTCGTCGGCAATCCCGCGCTGATCTCGCGCTCGCATTTCGCCCGCTACATCGTGGAACTGGGGCACGCCAAGGATGTGAAGTCTGTTTTCGACTGGTGGCTGGCCAAGGGCAAGCCGGGTTATGTGTCGCACCCGTGGGCCACGATCGAAGATGCGATGGGTTGGATTGCCGGCGCGGGTGGCGTGGCGGTTATTGCCCACCCTGGTCGCTACCGGTTGTCCAAGGTGGAGATGAACGAACTCTATGGCGCGTTCAAGGACTTGGGCGGTCGTGGCATCGAAGTGATTTCCGGCTCCCATAACGCCGAGATGACCAGCGAAATCGCCAGCGTCGCCCGCCGGTTTGGATTCCTCGCCTCGCGCGCTTCCGATTTTCATGGCCCCGGCGAGAGCTATGCTGACCTGGGCAAGCTGCCGCCCTTGCCCGATGATCTGATCCCCGTCTGGTCCGATCCTCACTTTTTCGGGCAGGTTTGAGGCGGTATGGCCCAATTTTTCAGCATCCATCCCGAACAACCGCAACCGCGCCTGATCAAGCAGGCGGCGGAAATAGCGCGCGCCGGCGGTTTGCTGGCGATTCCGACCGATTCGGCCTATGCGCTGGCCGGCCACATTGGCGACGCGGCCCTGCTCGACCGCATTCGTCGTATTCGGGGTGTCGACGATCGTCATCAATTCACGCTGATGTGCCGTGATTTGTCCGAAATCGCCACCTATGCCCGGGTCGACAATATCCAATATCGCACGCTCAAGGCCGCGACGCCCGGTAGTTACACCTTTATTCTCGAGGGCACCAAAGAACTGCCGCGCCGCGTGCTTCATCCCAAGCGCAAGACCATCGGCCTGCGGGTGCCCGCGCATCCATTGGTGCTGGCGTTGTTGCAGGAACTCGACGAACCCTTGCTGTCTTCGACGCTGATTCTGCCCGGTGAAATGGAGCCCTTGTGCGACGCCGACGAGATTCGCAACCGTCTGGCCAAACTGGTCGATCTGGTCATCGAGTCCGGCCCTTGCGGTGCGCAAATGACCACGGTAATCAATCTCGTCGATGGAGCGCCCGAATTGGTGCGCGCCGGTTGCGGTCCGCTGGAGCCCTTCGGCTTCGCGGAAACCTGAACGGCTTCCAGCATCGGCAATATTAATAATGCTTACTCAATTTCCTATACTTTTTCGGTTAACAAATGAAAAATACGACAATTCAAAAGCTTGCCGAGCAAGCCAAGTTACGCCCCTTTTATGATGGTCAAGAAGAGGCCTTTCAGGAGTTTGTTGAGTTGATTGTTCAAGAGTGCGCCAATCAACTGGAAGCAAATCGCACGGCGGTATACGACCCCGATCAGCATCATGCTTACTGGAATTGCGGGGTGAAGTGGGCCGTCGCCAAATTGCAGAAGCACATCACGGCCAAGATGAAATACATCGAGTGCCATGATTTTGAATAATTTCCTGGCGACTCAATACGAACCTGTTTGAATAATATTTACCAACATTTCAATAGGCGTTAGAAGACTGGGTCATGGCATGCAATTACGCCAGGTCAGATTAACCCGGAGCGCGTGGCGAAGGCTACGAGTTCTGCATTGTTTTCCACGTTGAGCTTTTCGAAGAGGCGACGGCGATAGGTCGAGATTGTTTTCGAGCTGATACCTAGATGCTGGGCGATCGCCGCATTGCGCTCGCCGCGAACCAGGCCGCGTAATACCTCTTCTTCACGTTTGGAGAGGAGATCGACCGTTCGGCGTGGTGCCTGCTTGCGCCGTGTTTTCTCCGGGTTTGGCTGTAAAGGAAAAACGATCTCCCCTTTCATGATGCGGTCCAGTGTGATCAGAATGGTTCCTGCATCAGAATCTTTTGAGAGAAACCCCTTGGCGCCGAGGCTGCGGACATGACGGGCATACTGATCGGCGGGATGCATGGTGAACACGATGACTGCCGGCGAGACCGCCCGTGTATTCAACTGCTCCAGCACCTGCATGCCGCTGATGCCGGGCAGCGAGATATCCAGCAGCATTAAATCTGGCTTCAGTTTGTCGCTGAGTTCCACGGCTTGAAAGCCGTCGGCTGCCTCGCCAACAACGATCAGGTCGGGCCGGCCGGCAACCACGGTGCGCAGTGCCTGCCGTACCACCCAATGGTCGTCGGCAATGAGAAGTGTGCATGGCATTACTTCACCTCACCGTTGTTGAGTGGAATCTGCACGGCTATCGCCATGCCCGGGGAGGCTCTGTCGATCTGCATTGAGCCATTGTGCCGGTTCAAGCGGCCGCGAATACCCCGTAATCCAAACCCTTCGTGCATGCGCTCCGCATCGAAACCTTGCCCGTTATCCTTGACTTTCAGGAGGACATAATTCTTGCCCCGGGTGAGGGAACCACTCACTTGCGTGGCGCCCGAATGCCGCGCCACATTGGTGAGCAACTCCTGCAGGATGCGAAAAATATCCAGGCGGATCGATTCGGGTGGCTCATCGGGGAGCCGAAAAAGGCTGTGCTTGACCTGGATGCCGCTTTTTTGCGACCAGTCGTGCAGATACCAGCGGCAGGTTTCCACCAGCCCCAGATCGTTGAGCATGGGTGGCCGCAAACGGGTATAGACGCCACGGGATGAAATCAACGTCTGGGAAACGATCTCCTGGACCTGTGTCAGAACTTCCCGTCCCGCCTGGGGCAAGTCGGGCGCCAGCGTATTCAACTGGTTCAGCAGCAGGTTGGCGCCGGTCAGCGAGGCTCCGATCTGGTCGTGGATGTCGCTGGCAATCGTCATGCGTTCTTTCTCGATGGAGTCGTGCATATGTGCCGACAAACCATGGAGTTGCCTCAATGCCAGATCCAGTTCCTGCGCGCGCGCGACGGCCTGCAGTGCGGTCCGCCGCTGCTCGGTAATGTCGGCGCAGAAACCCATCACCCGCCTGTCGCCGAGCAAGACCGTCTTCAGCGAGACCAGGATCTCCTGCCCATGCTTTTGACGCAGGTTCAGTTCGACACTCCCGCCTCCCTGTTGCACTATTTGGGCAAATAGATCGAGATGCGCGGGACGCTCTCCCGCGGGGGCGAGATTGGCGATGGTCATGCCCAGCAGTTCCTCGCGGGAGTATCCGGTCAGCGCACACGCGGCGGGATTAACGTCAAGATAGCGGCCCATGGCATCGGCAATGAAGATCCCGACAGGCGCATCTTCGACATAGCACTTTGCCAAATCGCGCTCTCTGATGAGATCGGCGGTACGTTCCCGGACGCGGGCTTCGAGTACTTTGTTTTGAGCACTGATCTCTTCCAGCGCTCGGCGCAAGGCAAGATGCGTCTGTACTCTGGCCAGTACCTCGTCGCGCTGGAAGGGTTTGATGATGAAATCGACGCCGCCTACCTCGAACCCCATGACACGATCGGCAACATCCGTCTGGCCACTAATGAAGATGATGGGAATGTGGGTGGTGCGCGGGTCCTGCTTGAGCCGCCGGGCCACTTCGAAACCATCCATGCCGGGCATGCGCACGTCCAGGATGATCAGTTCCGGCGGAAAGTTGAACGCCGACTGGAGCGCCAGTTCTGGCGAGGGCGCAGCGCGCACGCGATGGCCGGCCTGTTTGAATAAATGGGCAAGCAGGTCCAGGCTAGCCGGATCGTCATCGACAATCAGGATTTCAGGCTGCGCGGGGAGCACGGTCGGGATCATTGCGGCGCCGCTCCGGTAGTCCCGGGCAAGGCTTGCAACTGCGACAGGATCGCGGGGTAAGCATAGTTCCTTACCCGCTCCCTGAGCGCCTCGGCAAGTTCGGCATCAAGCGGCACGATCTCGCCAATCACCTCCAGAATGCGTTCTTGATCGAGCCTGAGAATGGCTTCGGCGAGGCCGTGCCGCAGTTCGGCGGGCAACGCAGCCACGGCCGCGGTGCCGAGGTCGTGGCGTGCCGCGGTGGATTCAGTTGCGGCGGCATGCACAAAGCGCACTTTGAGCAATCGCTCCATGCACTCGAAGATGCTCTGCCGGCGGAAGGGCTTATGTACGATCGCATCGAAACCGGCCATCACGAGTTCGTTATCTTCCTCCTTCAGGATGGAGGCTGTTACTGCTGCGATCCTGATGTCCTTGCCCTCGGGCAGCGCACGAATGCGCCGGGTGGCTTCCACGCCATCCATGACCGGCATGCGCCGGTCCATCCAGATGAAATGCGGTTGCCAGTGCTTGAACAGTTCCACCGCTTCGGCGCCATTCTCGGCGAGGGCGACATGAAAACCGGTGGCTTCCAGCCAGTGGGCCAGCAGCAGCTGGCTTTCGCGGTGATCATCGACAACCAGAACCCGGATGTCCGGCTGGCCGGGCTCAAGGCCGCTCACATCGCAGTAGTTTCTGCCGGGTTGCGGGATGTCCGCCGCGGATGCCCGTTGGCAGGGCAGTTCGACACGGAAAATGCTGCCTTGGCCCAGGGTGCTGCTAAGGGCGAGGACGCCCCCCATTCGTTCGATAAATTGACGCGTAATCGACAAACCCAGACCGGTGCCCTGCTGCCGCGACGCGGCCCCGATCTGGACGAAGGGCTCGAAGATCCGGTCCCGGTCGTCAGGCGCGATGCCGCTGCCAGTGTCGGCTACTTCGATGACGAGAACTTCGCTGTCGTGTCGATCAATGCTGGCGTTCAGGCTGACCGTTCCCTGCTCGGTGGCCTTGATCGCGTTGGAAATCAGGTTGATGAGAATTTGCTTGAACTTGTCCTCGTCGCTGATGACATAGTGCGGGAACTGGGCGGACAGGGTGACGCTCAACTGCAAGCCCTTGTCGCGGGCACGCAGTTGCAGCATGGCGGAAACATCGGCGATGACAGCGGTAATATCGAAAGGAGCCATCTCCAACTGGACGTGGCCCGCTTCGATCTTGGCCAGTTCCAGCACGTCATTAACGACACAGAGAAGGTGCTCACTGCTGCGGTGAATGATGGCCAGAAACTCTTTTTGGTTGTTGGTGATCGAGGTGTCGCGGTGAAGAATATCGGAATAACCAAGAATCGCATTCAGGGGCGTGCGCAATTCGTGAGACATGTTGGCAAGAAACGCGCTCTTGGCCTGGCTGACGGCTTCGACAGCATGCTTGGCAAGCGTCAATTCTTCCTCGGCTTTCTGGCGTCGGTGAATTTCCCGTGACATTTGCACGGTGCCATCAGCCAGCCGGTCGTACATGTTCATCACCGTTTCGATGAGCACCTTGGTTGCGCCGGTCATTTCTTCATTGGCGGCCTCTTTCGCGAGCGCCAGCGAAATGCCGCGCGGCAGCGCTAAAACCACCTTGGCCATGCGCTTGTCGGAATCGAGGATATGGTAGGCGAGCCAATGCGTGAGAAACCTGACGATGCCCAGCAGCGTTTCGTCGTGGGACTTGTTGCTTTTTTCATGCGAAATGCGGGTGACTTCCCCAATAAAGTCCTCGTGAGACTGGCGATGCCATTTTGCCCAGGCGTCATCCTCAAAATGGTCGCGCCAAATCTCTTCCTCGGTGGTGAAGTGGAATTGAACGTACTCCGTGATTGACTCAAAAATCTTGCCAAGCGTCAGGGCTTCCGACTGAAACGCGATGTGACTGACCAGCGAATTCAGGAGCTCGACCAACCTTTTGTGCTGTTGGTCGATGATCTCGATGCCGCATTCGAAGTTTTTGTTCCAGGGGAATATCTCGAGGTTGGTCATCATCTGCAGTTTGCCTCAATGAGGAGAATCAATACCGCGGGGGAAATGCTTGCGCCAGACGCCATGGTTTGCCGAATTATGGCCGAGAGACCTTGCGATTTATGTCAGCTACCGCTGACAGACTTAAACATTATCAGCGGCTAAAGTAGGCAACCCTATTTATTGTCTTTACGAACAGCCAGAGGTGCTCAAAATCATATCAACCCACGTCAATGTGCTTGCCGAAGAAGGTCGGGTATCGTGAAGGTCAAGCCTTGACGATCCTGGAACAGGCGCGCCAGCCGATCATCCTGGCGGTTGACGATGCGCGAATCAACATCGAGATTCTCAGGGCGGCCTTGACCCCGGACTACCATTTAATAAGTGCCAGCAGCGGTCCGGAGGGACTCGAACTGGCCGCCCTGCACCAGCCCAACCTCATCCTGCTCGACATCGTTATGCCGGCAATGGATGGTTATGAGGTCTGCGCTCGTCTCAAGCACGCCGCGGCAACACGAGACATTCCAGTCATCTTCCTGAGCAGCAGGGACGAAGTCGGGGACGAGCAGAAAGGACTGGAACTGGGCGCGGTGGATTACATCACCAAGCCAATTAATGTGCGCTTGCTGCGGGCGCGGGTGAAGACGCAGTTGGACCTGGCCGCCGCGAGGACCGCATTACAGCGGGAAGTGGCCCTGAGCCGCGCGATGACTGACTCGCTGCGGAGTTCCATCGCAGTGCTGAACGAAACGGGCGACATCATCCGGGTCAACCAGGTCTGGCGAAATTTTGCCGCGGAGAATGATGGGGCGGACTGGGTGCGGGAAGGCGTCGGCCTCAATTACTTTGAGGTCTGTCGCCAGGCCGCCGAGCGTCGTGATGCGTCTGCCGCTCAAGCGCTGGCGGGTATGCAGTTGGTGATGTCTGGCGAGCTGGCAAGTTTTTCCGTCGAATATCCTTGCCATTCTCCGAACGAGCAGCGCTGGTTCCTCCTGCAAGTCACGCCACTGCTCGGTTCGATCAAGGGGCTGATGCTCAACCACGTCGACATTACCCGAGAACGTGAAGCGGAGCTGCTGGCGCACGCGGAACACGAGCGCACCATGCTGTACCTTTGGGTCGTCGATGCCTTCATCGTCGTCCTCGACCGTGGCGGGCGGATACAGCTTATCAACCGTAAAGGCTGCGAAATCCTCGGTCGCGGCGAAGACGCGCTGCTTGGCCGCTATTGGTGGGATGTTTGTGTTCCATCGATTCGTGAGCAATGGCGGCATTTTTACCAGGACTTGATGTCGAACCAGGCGCAGGCCATTCAATACGCTGAATATCCCGTGATGGGCGCCGATGGCCGGGAACACTTGATTAGCTGGCAGCGACAGGTATTGCACGATGAAAGCGGCAGTCCCACCGGATTGGTGAGCTCCGGACTCGATGTGACCGAGGAACGCTTCGTGCAGCACGCCCTTGCCGAATACCAGGATCAACTGGAGGATAGGGTGAAGTCCCGCACGGCCGAGCTGGAACAAGCCCGGCAGGTCGCGGAACGTCTGGCGCAGGCGAAAAGCGAGTTCATCGCGAACATGAGTCACGAGATTCGCACGCCGCTGAACGGTGTGTTGGGACTGGCGCAGGTTGGTATGCGGAGCAGCAAGCACCGCAAGATCGGGGAGTTGTTCACCCGCATCATGAATTCGGGCCACCTGCTGCTCGCCGTGGTCAATGACATTCTCGATTTTTCGAAGATCGAAGCCGGAAAATTGCTTATTGAATCCGTGCCCTTCGAACTGGGGCAGGCGATCGACGATGCCGTCGACGCCAACGCCCATCGGGCATACAGCAAGGGACTGGCTTTTGAGGTGGCGGAGGCGGCCGACCTGCCGCCGCGGGTTGTCGGCGACTGCGTGCGCCTGACCCAGGTGCTGATCAACCTGATCAACAATGCCATCAAGTTTACCGAGCGCGGCCGGGTGCGCCTGGAAGTACGGCCGGGGACCGCGCCGACGGGCCAGGCCGGCATCCTGTTCCGCATCGAGGATAGCGGCATCGGCATGAGCGAGGAGCACGTCGGGCGCTTGTTTACGCCCTTCGAGCAGGCCGATAGTTCGACGACGCGGCGTTTTGGTGGCACGGGTCTGGGCTTGACCATCAGCAAGCGGCTGGTCACGGCGATGGGCGGGGAAATCAAGGTGCAAAGCTGGCTGGGCGCCGGCACGGCATTTGACATCTGGTTGCCGTTGGTGGCTGCTCCGGCGGAAGCGTTGGCAGAGGGGCCGGCGCCCACGACCTGCCGGCACATCGTATTGGCCGGATTGCCGCAGGCCGAAGCAGCGGCCATGAGCGCGGAATTGACTGCCCGCGGTTGCCGGGTAGATGACTTTGCAGTAACGGGCGAGGGATCAGTTGGCGATTGCTTCGTGCTGGATGGCGAAGCTTTACAACAGGCCGAGGTGCAGGCCGCGGTGCTGGCGGCCACCGCCGGGCGGCACAGTGTGCTGATTGTCGGAACGCCAGGCCAGACGACAGACGTACCGCCGTGGATCGCGAAAGATAGCGAGACGCTGGAACGTCCGCTACGGGCGCGGCGGATTCTGCAACTTTGTGCATCTTCCCAGCAAGATCCTGCAGCCGGGCAGCCGATGGCGGGGGGGCGCTTGCGCGGTCTGCACATCCTCGTGGCCGAAGACAACGAAGTCAATCAGCTGGTCATCGAAGAGTTACTCGTCCTGGAGGGCGCCCTGGTCTCGATCACCAGCAATGGGCGTGAAGCCATGAAGCGCCTGCAGGAAACCGGGGCATCTGTTTGTGACATCGTGCTGTCCGACGTGCAGATGCCGGAAATGGATGGCTACGAGCTGGCACGCCGCATTGCCGATTTTGCGCCGGAGCTACCCGTCATTGGCCTGACGGCCCATGCCATGGCGGAAGAGCGGGCGCGTTGTCTGACGGCGGGCATGTGGGAACACCTGAGCAAGCCAATCGATCTCGACCTGCTGGTGGCGACCATCCTGCGGCTGTTGACGCCAGAGCGCCGGGCGGCCATTGGCGCGGCCGAGACTGCACCCGGGAAAACGTTCGGTGCCGCTGTAACTGCGGCGGGCGGTGCCGTACCGCTAGCGCCGACTTTTTCGCCCGTCGACAAGACTGATCCCGCAGTAGTCAACTGGCAAGCCCTGCGCGCGCGCTTCAACGGCCGGCAGGCCTTCATCGACAAGCTGGTGGCGACGACGCTGACGTCCACCGCGGGTAAGGCGGCTGCCTTGCGCGACGCTGCCAGTCGCAACGAGCTGGAGGCAGTCGCCTTTATTGCCCACGGGCTCAAGGGCATGGCCGGCAACATGAAGGCACCGCACGTGTATGAGCTGGGGATGGAAACCGAAGCCGCCGCGCGGGCCGGCAAGGCAGAGACCGGAACACTGGCCGAGCGCCTGGCGGCAGCGACCGAAACACTCATGGCCGAGCTCCAGAAAAAGTCATGAAACCTTGTTGCGTGAGTGTGAGGTGAGCCAATAATGCCCCTGCATGATGAAGTGATCCTTCTCGTCGATGATGATCCCCTCGAACTCGAAATCATCGCTGACGACCTGGTCAATCTCGGTGTCCGCCGTGTCCTGACGGCGATGAGCGGGGTCGATGCCCTTGAGTTGATCAAGCGGGGAGAGCCGATCACCACCCTGATGACCGATGTTTGCATGCCGAACATGGATGGCCCCCAGTTTCTGCGGCAACTGGCCGAAACCGGCTGCGCGATCCGTGTCGTGCTGGTCAGCGGTGTCAGCAAGGACATTCTGTACAGCATCAGCACGCTGGGCCGTTCGCACGGGTTGAACGTGATGGGCTTCATCCATAAACCGGTTCAGCCGGAAGCGCTCAGGGCCTTGTTGGTTGGGCCGGAAGGCGCTGCCGCCAGATCGCACCAGGGCGCCGCCTGCGAGCCCGAGTTGGATCTGTCCGTGCCCCGTTTGCTGCAGGCCATCGAACGGCGTGAAATCCATCCGTGGTATCAGCCGAAAGTCGATAGCGCGCAGCTGCGCGTCGTCGGCGTCGAAGCCTTGGCCCGGTGGCGTTTTCCCGATGGCGGCCTGGTCAGTCCGGGGCGTTTCATTCCGGTGGTCGAGGCGGCGGGATTATCCGACGCGCTTTTCTTCGGCATGCTGGAACAAGTGCTTGCCGATATGCAGCGCTGGCATGCCGCGGGCCGCATTTTCAAAGCCTCGGTCAATCTTTCCATGGACTGCGCGTTTCAACTGGATCTGCCGGAAAAACTGCAAGAGTTGCTGAAGAAGTATGCCGTGCCCACCAAGCAGATCGTCATCGAGGTTACCGAGAGCCGCTTGATGGCAGACAAGGCGACGGCCATGGAGACATTGACGCGGTTGTCGCTGATGGGCTTCATCCTGTCCATCGACGATTTCGGCACCGGCTACTCCAGCCTTTCCCAAGTGGCGGCCCTGCCGTTTGGCGAGTTGAAGCTTGACCTCAGTTTCGTTCAGCAGGCGGGCAGGGATATCAAGGCCGATGCGATCCTGCAAAGCACCGTGACACTCGGCCGCAGTCTGGGCATGGAGGTGGTCGCCGAAGGCGTGGAAACCTTCGAGCAGCTCGATATCCTGCGCAACTTTGGTGCGCCAGTCGTACAGGGGTTTCTGATCGCCCGCCCGATGCCGGCTAATCAGTTTGAAGGCTGGCTGGCCAACTGGCGTCCTGGGTTGAAGCACCAGCCGGGCTGCGCGCGCCAATTCACCTTGCTGGTGGTCGATGACGATCGTGCGATGCGTGCGGTCATCGAGGCGGAGTTGGTCGACCGGATGCCCGGCGTCCGGGTACTTTCTGCGGCCAATGGCGAGGAAGCCCTGACTATCGCGGCGAAAAATATCGTCGATGCGGCAACGCTGGATTTCAATATGCCGGGCATCGATGGCCTGCAACTCTTGCGGCGCTTGCGCAACGCCTGTCCGGCAGCGCACTATGTCCTGCTGACCAGCGACCTGTCCGAGTCGACGGCACATGAAGCCACACACCTGGGGGCGTTATATTGTCCGAAGCCGCTGACCTCACCGCAGGCGGATCGCATCGTCCGCCATTTTCTGGAGCCGTGACGTGAATCTTTGATCTGGATCGAAACGCTCACTCCGGATTGCGCGCATAAAAGTATCGGTCTGCGAGGGATAAGGTATGGATGTTGTTTTCCTGATATATGGCCTGGCCTTCCTTGTGATGGGAATGGCTATCGTCATTCGCTACGAGCAGGAAAGCCAATTGGAGCTGTCGAGCCTCCTTTGGCTCCTTGCCGCCTTTGGCTTTACTCACGGTTTGTTGGAGTGGACCGACCTTTGGCGTGTCGTGCGCGGTGATCCCCCCTGGCTGACCACATTGCGTCCCGTCCTGCTGCTGCTCTCCTACCTGTTTCTGTTCGAGTTTGGCCGCAGGCTGATGCGCACTGCGCTGAAACCGGCTGCCCTGGATCATCCCGCCAGCCGGCTGCTCGGAGCCTGGATCTATCTACCCCTGCTGCTCGGGGTCTTGGTGGGTACCGTGCTTGCAGACAAGCCGACACTCGCCTTGAATATCTGGTCACGCTATCTGATCGGCGCTAGTGGTTCCTTCCTGGCGGGGATGGGCTTCTACCTCTACTACCACGCTTGCCTGGTCCCCAACATGCCGACAGCGGAACATCGCCGCTTGCAGTTGGACAGCTACGTCGCCGCTGCCGCCTTCATCGGCTATGGCATTTTGGGTGGCATGGTCGTTCCCCGCGCTGAGTGGTTCCCGGCCTCGGTCATCAGCCAGGAAGGTTTTCTGGCTACATTCCAGATTCCCGTACAGCTCCTGCGGGCCTTCTGTGCCGTGCTGGTGGCCGCCGCGGTTATTCATCTGCTCAAGGTGTTCCATTTGGAGGGTCTCCAGCGCTTGCACCATGCCCTCGCGGCCGCCGAAGCGGCCAGTCGTACCAAATCGGAATTCCTCGCCAACATGTCGCACGAAATCCGCACGCCGATGAACGGTGTCATCGGCATGACCGGCCTGCTACTCGAAACCGAACTGGACGAAGAGCAGCGCGAATTCGCCGACACGGTCAGGAAGAGCGCTGATGCCCTGCTCGCGCTCATCAACGATATTCTCGATTTCTCGAAGATCGAGGCCGGCAAACTGGGTCTCGAAATCATCGACTTCGACCTGCGCGGCACGCTGGAAGAGGTGGCCGAACTGCTCGCCTTCCGTGCCCACGAAAAGCACCTCGAACTGACGAGCCTGGCTGACCCGCGGATTCCCGCGCATTTGCGCGGCGATCCGGGGCGTCTGCGGCAGATTCTCATCAACCTGGCCGGCAATGCCATCAAGTTCACCGCCGCAGGCGAAGTGGTCATTCAGGTGTACGAAGAAAGCGCGACAGCAGACGCGGTGCGGCTACGCTTCGAGGTGCGCGATACCGGCATCGGTATTCCGGCCGACAGGGTCGGCGCCCTGTTCAGCGCCTTTACCCAAGTGGATGCCTCCACCACACGAAAATTTGGCGGCACCGGACTGGGGCTGTCGATCTCCAAGCGACTGGTCGAACTCATGGGCGGCGAAATCGGGATCATCAGCACGCTGGGTGCGGGCTCCACCTTCTGGTTCGTCATCGAACTCCCCATCCAGCGTGCGCTGGCGCCGCCACTGCCGCAGGCAAGTCTGGCAGGACGGCGCCTGCTCGCCGTTGACGACAACGCCACCAATCGCCGCCTCCTTGAAATCCTGCTCCAGCGCTGGCAATGTGTGCCCCTGCTGGCCGATAGTGGAGCGTCGGCCCTGACGCTGCTGGCAGCAGAAATGGCGGCCGGCCACAGCGTGGATGCCGCCATTCTCGATATGCAGATGCCGGACATGGATGGCATGGAACTGGGTCGCGCCATCAAGGCCAATGCGGCATGGGCGACATTGCCCTTGATCATGCTGACCTCAGTGACGCAGCGCGGCGACGCGGCCCAGGCCGCTGCCAATGGCTTCGCTGCTTACCTGGCCAAACCGATCAAGAATGATCAGCTGCAGCGTTGTCTTGCCATGGCGCTGGGACAGACAGCGCAGTCCGCCGGCGGCGGTCAACTGATTACGCGCCATACCCTGGCCGAACAGGAGGTGCGCGGCCACATTCTCGTGGTCGAGGACAATGCGACCAACCAGAAGGTGGTGATGCACATGCTGGCCAAGCTCGGGCATCGGGCCGACGCGGTGGGCAATGGTCTGGAAGCCCTCCGGGCGCTCGAAATGATCCGTTATGACCTCGTGCTGATGGATTGCCAGATGCCCGAAATGGATGGCTACGACGCCACCCGGGCGATTCGCGCCGCCGATACCCGTGTGCTTGACCGTCACGTCCCCATCATCGCGCTTACAGCCGGGGCCATGCAGGAAGACCGCGAACGCGCGCTGGCGGTGGGCATGGATGATTACCTGTCCAAACCGATTGACAGCAGTGCGCTCACCGCTACCCTCGCGCGCTGGCTGGCGAAGCAGGCGGCGCCGTCTATGCCTGACGAAGCCGGTCCGCAGGTCGGCAGGCTTGGGGATGATCCCGCGCACCGCGCACAGACGGCGCCTGCCCTTCCCGTCTTCGACCGCGCCGGAGCGCTGGCGCGTCTGGGCGGCGACGTCGAACTCCTGAATGACATTCTCGCTACATTCATTGATGAGGCACGGACCGATCTGACGCGCCTCATGGAGGCACTGGCAGGCCGGCAGTGCGAGGATGCCCGTCGTCACGCCCACAGCATCAAGGGGGCGGCGAGCAATGTCGGCGCACAATCAGTGCAAGAACTTGCCGCACGGATGGAGAGTGCCGCCAAGAACGGGGCATTCGACCCGATCCGCGAAGACTTGCCGGAACTCGAACGGCGGCTGGCGGAATTTTCCCGCGTAAGCACCTTGGAAGCAGAAGGCAATCGGTAACCAATCACGATGTCCAGAAGGAATCAGCTCATGCGCACTATCCTGTATCGCATCCTGTGGCTGGCCTGCCTGCTGTGCAGCCAGGCAATCATTGCCGCGGAGCCGCTGAAACTGGGTGTATTGCCCTACAACAATCCACTTGCCCTCATCAAGATGCATGCGCCCTTGCGCGACCATCTGAGCCAGCAACTCGGACGTCCGGTCGAAATCCTTACCTCGACGGATTACTTCACCTATATCAACGACTCGCTCGACGGCCGCTTCGACATTCTGCTCACCGCGCCGCATTTTGGCGTCATGAGCATCGACAAGGGCTATCTTCCCATACGGCGCTACAGCGCCACACTGGAGGCGCGACTGGTCGTCGCAAGTGGCTCAACGCTGACGAAGGTCGGCGAACTGCGTGGCAAACGTGTCGGCATTACCAGCCGGCTGGCGATTGTTTCGATCGGCAGCCTGCGCTGGTTACAAGAACAGGGGTTGGAACATGGCCGCGACTTCCGGATCGTCGAGTACCCATCGCATGCCGCCGCGCTTGCCGCTGTCGCCGTGGGGGATGTTGATGCCGCTTTCGTCCCAAGCACCATGATCCCGCAAACGCCTGCAGACCTGCGCGCACAGATCAAGATCCTGCCCACGGACATCCGCCTCCCGCATCTGATGACGCTGGCCCATCCGCGCCTCGAAAGCAAAACGCGGGCCGCACTGACCAAGGCGCTGGACGACTTTCCCTCAACGATTGCCGGAAAAGCCTATTTCGCGAATACCGGATTCGAAGGATACGTACCCATTCGTGCCGACGACATCAAGGCCTTGCGGCCCTACGTCGATCTCACACGCGCCTTAATGCGACTCAAACCGTGAAGCTTACCGTCCCGCCAGCGCCGACTTTTTGCCACACATGGCCATGAGCCTATGACGCCGATACGCTCACTACGCTTCAAACTCCTGGGGATCGGCCTGACCATCGCGCTGCTGGTGATTGCGCTGATCGTGCAAAGTAGCCTGCGGCTGTTGCAGAACAGTCTGCTCGAACAGACGCAAGTGCGTATGGCGGCTATGGAGGTCGCTTACAAGACCGCCGTGGTCGCACCACTGGCCACCCGCGACTACGCCAGCCTGCGCGATATTTTCGATGGCTGGCGCGTCAAGGAGGATATTGTCTATATCGCCGCCACCGATCAGCAGGGTCGTCTGCTCGCCATCTCCGGACTGGCACACGATGCGGCCCTGCCGGAGCCCTCCTCTGCGCTCGATCCCGCTGCCCGTTTGCATCATGTACGTTTTGACATCGACGTCACGGGGCAGACACTGGGCAAGTTGCAATACGGTCTTTCTCTCGACTTTCTGAAAAACGCACAACGCGCGCTGGTGCAGCAATCGCTGATCATCGCCGCCCTGGCCGTATTGTTGACCAGCGTTCTGATCGGCTTCGCCGCGCATCGCCTGTCGCGCCGTATCGAGCAACTGGCCGAGGCCAGCAGTCGCATTGCGGCAGGTGAGTATGACAACCCAGTCGAGACGCAGGGGAACGATGAAGTCGCCCTGCTGGCGAAAAACTTCCAGGACATGGCGCGCGCGGTGCAAACCCGCGTGCATGAACTGCGCTTTCAGGCGCGTCACGACTCGCTGACCGGACTGCATAACCGCCATGCTTTCGAGATCCAGCTCGAGCAGCTGCTGGCCGAGCGCGAGAAGGCGCCGGTATTCGTGCTGTACATCGATCTGGACCAGTTCAAATCCGTCAATGACAGTTGCGGGCATTTTGCCGGGGATATGCTGTTGCAACAGGTCGCCGCCTTTTTGATGAAGCAGCGCGAGATCGGCTTTGTGGCCCGTCTGGGCGGCGACGAGTTCGCCTTGCTCATCGTTGGCGGTGATGATGCCACGACCCTTGGCCATGCGCGCACCATCATCGCTGGCATTCGCGCCATCGATTTTATTTGGGAAGGACAGAACTTTGGTCTTGGTGCCAGCATCGGCATTGCCCGCGCCAGCGAGACGCTCGATACGGTCACCGCGCTACTGATGGGGGCCGACAGTGCCTGCTATGCCGCCAAGGAACGTGGGCGCCACCGCGCCGAGTTCTATCGTGAAGATGACGACTGGTATCGTCATCGCCTGAGCGAATTCGAAATTCTGCCGCGCATCAGCGAAGCGCTGGCGACGGATCAGTTCGTGCTGTATCACCAGCGCATCCACCCGCTCTGCAGCACCTGCAGCCCGAGCGCCGAGGTACTGGTGCGCATGCGCGATGCCGATGGCACACTGGTCTCGCCCGGGCTGTTCATTCCCGCGGCGGAACGTTTCAATCTCATGCCGTTTCTCGATCGCTGGGTACTTGATCACACCTTGCGTCAGATGGCCATCTGGCGCACCAGCGGTCGCGGCATGCCCTTCCACCACCTGGCCATCAATCTGTCCGGAGGAACGCTGAACGACCCCGATCTGTTGCGCTACTTGCGCGAGAAGCTCGCCGAGCATGCCGTCTCGCCGCGGCAATTGTGCTTTGAAATCACCGAATCGGCGGCGATTGCCAACCCGGATCATGCGCTCGCCTTCATCCATGAGGTGCGCAGCCTGGGGGCATCCGTGTCGCTGGATGATTTCGGCAGCGGCCTGTCATCCTTCGGTTATCTGAAGAAGTTCGATGTCGACTATCTGAAAATCGATGGCCAGTTTGTCAAAAATCTCGACAGCGACGCCATGGACCGCGCCGTGGTTGAAGCCATGGTGAAACTGGCGCGCGCCCATGGCCTGCAAACGGTGGCCGAATATGTCACCAGCCTCGCCATCGAGAAAGAAGTGCTGCGCCTCGGCGTGGATTTTGCGCAGGGCTTTGCCATACATCAACCCAGTCCGTTGGCGGATTTATAAGCCCGCGCCAAGGCAGCGGAAATCCTCGGCATCAGCCGCCGATGCTTTCTCGATGAACTGTTCCGGCGCAAGGTGCCTGCCATTCAGGTAACGGCGGACGAACTGGAGCAGGAAGTCCATGGCGACCTCTAAGCCATGGGCCGGCGTTGCTTAGTGGCTACATAAAATATCGGCGTTTTCCTCAACGCTGCGTGCCATCCGTTCCAGGGAATCCAGCACGCCCATGCTGGCTGACTCCATTTCGGCAACCGCATGCAGCATCCGTTGGGTGTCGCCCTCGGCGTGTGCGCGCAGGGCGGCGAGTGCTTGGTCATGGACCGACTTGTGCGGGCTTTCCACCTCGCGGTAGCCGGGCAAACGCGAGAAACAAGCGTGGCCTTCGCCCTGGTAATACCACTTGCCGAGGCGGCACTCGGTGTGAGAGGCAAAGTTGCTGGAGGTTTCTTCCGATAGATCCAGTAACACCTTATATATGCGGAACTTGAAAATGAGGTGATCGACCTTGGCCAGCTCGCAAAAGCTGCGCAAGGAGGAACCGGCGATCGCCTTCTCCATGCTGGCGGATAGATCGAGCAAGTGCCGCATCGACAGGGCTGCGTCCTGTCCGTCCTTGCTGAAGGCGGCCGACCGCTGCGCCAGCAGATCCATCTGGTCGTGACTGGCCGCGCTGTCGGTACGAATCTGATCGACCAGAACAGCAATATCGCTGGTGGCCTTGGTGGTGCGTTCAGCCAGTTTGCGTACCTCGTCCGCCACCACGGCAAAGCCGCGTCCCTGTTCGCCTGCACGCGCGGCCTCGATGGCGGCGTTGAGTGCGAGCAAATTGGTCTGATCGGCAATCTCCTTGATCAGTTGCACAATGCCCGTGATTTCCTGTGCGCGCGAATCAAGTTCGCCCACTTGAGTCGCAGTGCGCAGCGAATTTTGGGCAAGGTCGGCGAGATTGACGGCAATCCCCTCCACCGCAACCCGGCTTTCGATGGAAACGCCCTGGGCTTCCACGGCCCGATCCTTCTCGGTCTTCGTGTCTTCGGCCAGCGTGCTCAGGCTGCCTTGTACGTTGGTCAGCGACTGGCCGAAGGTCTGAAAATTGGCAAACAGGCAACGCAGCTTATCCGCTTCGTCGCGACATTTTTGCGTTTCTTCTTCGGCGGCACTGGTACGTGCAGCCATCTGGGCCAGGTCAATCTCACGTTGCGCCATTCCTTGCTCCAGGTCGGCGATACGCTGCTTCAGCGCGCCAAGTTCCTTGCTACATCCGAACAGCATGTGGTCTCCTGAGTCTCAATGATTTTGAGCAACACTATCCGTCGACGATAGCCGGAAATTCAGGAAAAGTCTGTCGGCGTTGGCTGACAAATACCGCTTAAATTATCAGCGGTCGAGCCGTAGGCAATCTGGCTCCGTGGCGGACAACAGGGTATGTTCAGTCGCTATTGCAGACGCGATTGCGGCCATCTTTCTTGGCCTTGTAGAGCGCGTGATCGGCCAGGCTGACCAGATCACGCGGCTGGTTTTGATCGCCGGGAACCACGACGGCAACGCCGATACTGAGTGTTACACCTGGCGCGAGCGGGGAGGCGGCATGGGGGATGGCCAGTTGTTCGATGGCCAGTCGCAGTGACTCGGCTTTGGCCAGCGCACCGGCGTGTACGCATTCCGGCATCAGGCAGGCAAACTCCTCGCCACCGTAGCGCGCCACCAGATCGTGAGAGCGACCGAAAGCTTGTTTGAGCGTTGTGCCCACGGCTTGCAGACAGGCATCGCCGGCCGGGTGGCCATAGTGATCGTTGTAGAGCTTGAAGAAATCAATATCGATCATCAGCAGTGCGAGCGGGACGCCGTTGCGCCGGCAATGACGCCATTCGGCGGCAAGTGCCTCGTCGAAACGGCGGCGGTTGGCGACACCGGTCAGGCCGTCGATGAACACCAACGAGCGCAGCAGGTCGGTTTGCGCCTTGAGCGTCAGATGCGTCTTGACACGGGCGCGCACCACCGCCGGGTTGACCGGTTTGGTGATGAAGTCGACCGCACCGGTTTCGAAGCCACGGGTTTCGTCGGCGGGGTCGGTTTGGCCTGTGACGAAAATCACCGGAATGTTCGCCGTCAGCGGATCGGCTTTCAACCGGCGGCAGACCTCCAGGCCGTCCATTTCCGGCATCACCACGTCGAGCAAAATCAGGTCGGGCGGATTGTTCGCGCAGATTTCGAGCGCCTGAGCGCCGCTGGTGGCCATGAAGACTTCATGGTCGGCATGAAAAATCTGGTAAAGCGCCTGGATATTGATCGGCTGATCGTCGACTACCAGAAGGTGCGACGGCGTTTCCGGCCCGAAGGTAGCGGGCAGGTCGGTGGCTGGCTTGGGCGATGGGTTCATGAGCAGCGCTTGTTTTCGGGTTCGTCACAGGCCGCGGCTGAGGCGCTGAAATCCGGCGTGTTCCTGGAGAGCGTAGAGGCGCCGAGCCGCCAGCGCCGACTTTCCGCCAGCGCGGCGACGAAGTCAAGGCGATTGAGCGTCGCCTCCAGCGCAGCGTACTCGGCGGGCAAGGCGCCGCCGCAGGCGTTTTTCAATGCCGTCAGGATGTCGAGGGCGCGCATGTTGCTGGCGGCCAGGTAAGGTTCCAGTTCGGCCAGCAGCGGCACAATGGCGTTCGCGGTGGTGGCGGGTTCGGTGGCGGCGCTGGCGTCGGTGGCAGCGGCCGGCGTCGCGGCTGGCGGCGCAAAGGTATTCGCCACGTGCTCCAGGACCGTGATGGCTTCCGCCAGTGCTTTGGCTAGCGGGTCGAACAGCGCCGCACTGTCCGCTGCCTGCGCTCCACCCTTCACGCTCGCCTCGACCTCGGCCGTCTGTTGCGCCAATGCCTGCGCGCCCAGCGTGGCGGCAACACCTTTCAGCGTATGCAGTGTGCGCGCCGCACCGGTGCGGTCGCCGGCAGCCAGTTGGTGGCGCGCTTGCTCGACGCTGTCGCCCTGGTCGCCGCGGAGGTTGCGCGCCAGCGCGGCATAAAACGCGTGGTCGTCATTCAGCCGCTGAAGTGCCGCCGCCAGATCGAATCCGCTCGGCATGTCTGGTACGCCTGGCACGTTGGGACTGTCCTGTCCGACCCGGGGTGGCGTGGTCGCGGATGGCAACGCAGGCCGGGGTGCGGATGGCGGTTCTGCGCCGGGCATGTGCGGCGTCAGCGGGCAATGGCGCCGCAAGGTGGCCACCAGTTCATTGATGTCGATCGGCTTGCCGACATGGTCGTTCATGCCGGCGGCCAGGCACTGTTCCCGGTCGCTATCCAGCGCATGGGCGGTCATGGCGATGATCGGCAGCGTCGTCCGGCCCATTTCCTGCCGCAGGATGCGGGTGGCCTCGTAGCCATCCATCACCGGCATCTGGATATCCATCAGCACGGCGTCGAAGGGCGGCTGCGCCGCGGCAACGCGCTCGATCGCCTGCCGGCCGTCGCCGGCCACCTCGACCTGTGCTCCCTGATAGGTCAGCAGTTCCCGCGCGACCTGCTGATTCATGGCGTTATCTTCAACCAGCAGCAGGCGCAAGCCCACCAGCGCTTGCCCTGGTAAAGACGCTACGGTGCGCCGG
>JAIFMO010000066.1 GCA_020048435.1 Sulfuritalea sp. | reverse complement strand
TTGGAAAAATGGCTGAGCAACGCAGCCGGACAGTCACCGGAAATATATTGACGGCACGCAGCGCCGTCCGGCGAGGGTTCAGGGCACGGCCGTCAGTTGTACGATGACCTGACTCGCCATGAGCGCCAGGAACAGGCCAATGGCGGTCGCTTCCACTAATAAACCGGCGGAGCGCAAGCCCCGGCCGAGCAGCGTTGCCGGTAACACTATCCAGCCCCGCAACGCCAGTCGCAGCCCGCCCCAGGCGGCGGCAACCAGGCAGATCAGGTGCAGCCCGTCGATGGAGATTTTTTGCAGCAGGCCGTTGTCCGCCGCCCAAGGCCAAAAAGGCTGCATGTCGGCGTGCATGAAACTGTCAAGCAGGATGTGCGAACCGCTGCCGAGCAGCGCGCCGAACCCGGCGGCGGCAAGCGTGATGCGTGTATCGGTGCCGAGCCAGCGCGCCTGGGCCGGACTCAACTGGCGGTTCCACCAGCGCAACCATAGTTCGCCAGCCAGCCGGCCGGGCCAGACGCTGACCACGGCAACCACCGTCGCCCCGAGATAACTGTGCAACTGGCGATGGGCCGGATCGCCGGTGAACAGGAACCAGAGGATGGGTTCGAGATCGATCAGGACATTGGCGATGACAAAGACCACCCAACTGACCCGCGTGGGTGCGTAGGTCTTGAACAGCAGGCCGGCGCCAATGTGGAGGGGCGTGACGGGCATGTTTCAGAGACGCGCCGCGAGAATGCCGGTGATCTCGGTATCCGTCAGCACGATGGGATTGGTCTTCATGCTGCTGCCACGCGAATTGGCGACGATGCGCAAAAAGTCGGCGCTAGCGGTACGGTAGGCGGACAGGCGCGGCAGGGCCAGTGCGGCTTCCCATTGCCGCAGGGTGGCGACCAGGAAGGCGCGGGCGTCGGTGCCATTGAGCCCCTTCTGCATGGCGAAGCGGCGGCCGATTTCGGCGTATTTCGGCAGGGCGGGGTTGGTGGGTTCGCGTTCGTTCATGGCCGCGATATTGACCTCGGTGGCGGTCGCCACCAGCGTGCCGCAGGCGACGCCATGCGGAATCGGGAAGAAGGCGCCCAGCGGCGCGGCCAGGCCATGCACCGAGCCGAGGCCGGTTTGCGCCAGACAAATGCCGGACAGCATCGAGGCGTAAGCCATTTTTTCGCGTGCCCCGGCCGATTGGCCGGCGTAAAGCGACAGCAGCGAGTCTTTCACCGCCATGATGCCGCTGCGCGCCAGCGCGTCGGTCATGGGGTTGCTGCGCGTCGATACGAAACTTTCCAGCAGTTGCGTGAAGGCGTCCATGCCGTCCGCGGCAATCAGCGCGGGCGGGCAGGTGGCGATCAGGTCGGGATCGACGATGGCCCATTCGGCCACGAGTTGGTCGTCGCGGAAGGACTTCTTGAACTGGCCCGCGATGGACAGCACCGCGTTCTTGGTCGCCTCCGAGCCGGTGCCGGCCGTGGTCGGCACGGCGATGAAGGGCGTGGCCGGGCCGCGATAGGGTAGCTCGGGGCCGACGCCTTCGAGATGATCCATCACCGAGTTGCCGGGTTTCAACAGGCCGGCGATGGCCTTGGCGGCATCAAGGGCGCTACCGCCACCGATGCCGATCACGGCGTCGAAAGGCTTGCCCCGCAAGGCGGCAACGGTGGCATCGATAAAAGTCGGTGCTGGCTCGACGGCGACCTTGACAATTTCGTAGCCACAGCTGCGGCGCTGCAACTCGTCGAAAAACCACGCCGCCGGCGCCGATTCGATAAAGCTTTTTGCACCGGTGACGAGCAGCAGACGCTGACCGTAAGCGGCGGCAATATCCGGCAGCTTGCGGAAAGCGCCGCTGCCGAATTCGATGCGCGGCAATCGTGAGATGGAGAAGGGAGTCAACATGGAAAATCAGGTCCTGGTACGCCGCAACGCGTGAAGTTGTGAACAATAGCTCAGGCGCGAGTCGTTGACAGCCATTTCAGCAAGGCTTCGAACAGTTTGACAGGATCGACCGGCTTGCCGATATGGTCGTTCATGCCCGCGTCGATGCAGACCTGGCGATCCTCATCGAAGGCGTTGGCGGTCATGGCCAGGATGGGCGTCTCGGCGTAGCCCCGCAGCGCGCGGATGGCCCGCGTCGCATCGACGCCATTCATGTGAGGCATCTGCATGTCCATCAGGATCAGGTCGTAGCGGTTTTGTTTGGCCAGTTCAACGGCCTGTGCGCCATCCTCGGCCAGATCGACCGCAAGGCCGACATCCTCCAGTAAACCGCGCGAGACCTCCTGATTGATCGGCTCGTCTTCCGCCAGCAGGATGCGCGTGCCGGGGAATTGGGCCTTCAGCCGGGCTTCGGCGCTGTCTTGCGAAAAAGTCGGTGCTAGCGGTGCGGCACCATTGATCGTCGGGGCCTTGCCCAGCCGCACGGTGAACCAGAAGGTGCTGCCGTTGCCGGGTTGGCTCTCCACGCCGACATCGCCACCCATCATGTTGATCAGTCGCTTGCTGATGGCCAGCCCCAGCCCCGTCCCGCCGTACTTGCGGGTCATCGAGCCATCGGCCTGCTCGAAGGCGGTGAATAGCCGTTTCTGGTTTTCGGCACTAATACCGATACCGGTGTCTGCTACCTCGAAGCGCAGCAGCACGTCGCTCGGACTTTCCTCGGTCAGTCGCGCCCGCAGGGTAATCGCGCCGGTTGCGGTGAACTTGAGGGCGTTGCCAGCAAAGTTGAGCAGAATCTGGCCGAGCCGCAGGGGATCGCCCAGCAGCGTGAGGCGGGAGACTTCGGGCGAGAGGTCGACGCGCAGCTTGAGCCCTTTGTCGATGACCTTCTGGCCAATCAGGCTCATGAGGTTTTCCAGCACCTCGCCGAGCTTGAAGGTCACCTGTTCCAGCGTCAGGCGTTCGGCCTCGATCTTGGAGATGTCGAGGATGTCGTTGATGACGTGCAGCAGATGCTGCGAGGCCTGGGTGACTTTGCTCAGCTGGTCTCGCAGTTTCGGGTCGGTCGCCTTGCGCAAGGCCAGATCGGTCATGCCCATGATGGCGTTCATTGGCGTGCGCAGCTCGTGGCTCATGTTGGCGAGGAAAGTGCTTTTGGCGTGGCTGGCGGCTTCGGCGGCGTTGCGGGCGGTTTCAAGGGCGGCGGTGCGTTCCTCGACCAGGGATTCGAGGTGGTTCTGGTATTTCTTCAACTCGGCGTCGGCCCGCTTGCGCTCGGTGATGTCCTGAATGGCCCCATAGAGTTGGTGCCATCCCGGATCGCCCGGATCGACCTGAACCTGGGCGACGCTGTTGAGGTAATGCAGCGAACCGTCAGGGTGCGTAACGCGCAACACGACATTGCTCGATTGGCCTGGCTGGAGGCCGGTAATATTGCTGTCGAACAACGCCAGATCTTCTTCGACAACGTAGGGCCGCCAGCAGCCACGGGAAATAAAGGTCTGGTTGTCATAGCCGAATACAGGTTCGGCATTGCCTCCCAGCCAATCAACACGGAACAATCCATCAGCGGTGCGTCGGCAGGAATAGATGAGATCGCTGGTAATCGAGGAAATGATGCGAAAGCGCGACTCGCTGGCCAGCAGCGCGCCCGTCGCGGCGTGGTGCTGGTTCCAGAAACGCAGGATCAGCCAGGCGGAGATTACGCTGACCAGGAAGAAAGCGCCAAGCAGCAGGGCTGTCTTGCGCACCTCGTCATTCCAGGTTCCGAGATAGTCTTGGGGAGCCATGCCGACCGCCAGAATGACCGGCATGTGGCGGACACGATGGAACGCATAGGTGCGCTCAAAACCATCCGGCGCCTTGAGTACATGGAAGATTCCGGTTTCCTTCCCGGAGTCAAGCAGTGCCTTGAACTCGCTGGAAACCTTCTTGTCGCCTGTTTGCCCCGCCGGCCCTTCGACTGCTGGAAAGCGTGTCACCAGCCCGAGGTTTAACTGCCGTATCACGGCCGAGCCATGCGGGCCCAGTTTGAGCAGGGAAAGCTGGTGGGTAAAGTGGTCTATTGTCACCGCAGCCGCAATGACGCCGGCAAGGGAACCATCGGGATGACGATAAGAGCGGGTAAAAGCGATGACCCAGATTTTCGATACCCGCCCGAGGATCGGGTCGCTAACGATCATGCGCTGCCCTGGATTGGCCTGGTGCAACGGGAAGAATTCACGGTCGGCATAGCTCGCCGGCGTCGTCCGGATGACGCCCTTGCCCCAGAGAACGTCGCCTTTGGAATTGGTCAGGCGGAAGGCATCGACTTCCGGGTGGCGTTCCTGGTAGGTCTTGAGCAAGCGCTCGATGTTCGCATCTTTGAGCGGGCTCTCCGAAGCCTGGTGCTCCAGCGTATCAACGATGCTCAGCAAAGCCAGGTCGATGCGCCGGGCGGAATCGGCGATGTTTTCTTCGAGTAGCGTTGCCAGGTTGGTTGTCGTGCTCTGAACCTGTTCAACGGTTTGCTCGCGGCCGAACAGCAGGCTCTGGACGCCGATGGCGATAACGATGATATTAAAGACGATCACGCCCGCGACTAGCCAGCGCTGGAAACCGGGTGTCAGCGGCGGGAAATCAAAGCGCGACATGGGCCAATCCCAGCAGCAGCCGTGCCGCACCCGCCAGCAGTAGCGCTACCGCCACCGAAAGCGCGACCGAGAACCAGGCCTCGCGCCGCCCCACTGTTTTCAGCATGACGGCGAAGGTGGACACGCAGGGGACATAGAAAGTGAGGAAAACGAGGAAGGTGAATATCTGCGTGGTGTCGAGTTGCGAGGCGATGTCCTCGGTGCCCAGCGCCTGCGCCACCATCAGCAGTGAAAGCTCTTTGCGCAGCACACCGAAGAGGATGGGTACGCCCAGGGCGACCGGCAGCCCCAACCACCAACCGGTAATGGGTGTCAGCAGCAGGTTGATGTAATCGTCGGCGCCGATGTGCGAAAGCAGCGCCAGCAGCACGCTGCCAGCTACCAGCAACGGGGTGACGATGGTGACGATGTCGCTGGTGCGATCCCAGGCGTCGCGCAGCAGCGGCCGCCAGGACGGCCAGCGGTAGGGCGGGATATCGAGCACCATGCCGGGCGCGGTTCCGGTGTAACGCTTGGCCAGCAGGCGGCCGAGCAGGGCGATGACCAGCGGTGTCAGCAGGAACAGCGCCAGCACGGCCGGCGCCCCGAGGTATTTGCCGCCCAGCGCGAGGATGATGGCCGAGCGCGCCGAACAGGGCACGAAGGTGACCAGCAGCGAGGCCAGGATGCGGTCGCGGCCCGAAACACCCTTGGCCGCCGCCGAGATCGCCGGCACGTTGCAGCCGAGTCCGATCAAAAAGGGCAGCGCGGCGGCGCCATGCAGGCCGATGCGGTGGAAGCCGCGGTCGACCACGAAGGCGACGCGGTGCATGATGCCCGACTGCTCCAGCAGCACCAGCAGCACCACCAGCGGCAGCATGTAGGGCACGACGATGCCGACCAGGCCGACCAGGCCCTCGGCGACGGCGCGGCCGACGATGCCGACGGTGGAGACGGGTTGCCAGGTTTGCACCCAGGCGGCCAGTTGCGCCGAGGTGTAGCTGTCGAGCACGCCGGCCAGTTCGAAGACGATGAACAACACGGCGCCGAATATCGCCAGGCTGCCAAACAGGCCCCAGCGCGGATGCAGGAACAACGCGTCGAGGAAGCCGCGCCAACCGGCTTCCCCGCCCATGGGGCCGGTGAGGCTGGTAACGGCTTCGAACAGCAGTGCGGCGCGGTGGTGGCGGTCGGCGTGGAGTTCGTCGGGCAACGCGCGGGGCAACGTTGCGGCGGCCGCCGCGCGGGCGGCCAGCACCTCGGGCACCAGCGCCGGGAAGTGGGCCTCGATCTCGCGCATGAACCAGTCGTCGTTCTCGGCCAGTTGCGTCGCCAGCAGCGTCCGCGGTACGCGGAATGCCTCGCAGACCTGATGTTGCGCGGCGATGGCCTCGATCGGCGCCAGCGCGGTAGCGATGTGTGGCGATAGCGGTTGCGGCAGCGGGCAGACCTCGCCGCGCGCGGCCTCCAGCGCGGCCGCAAACAGATCCGCAACGCCTTTGCCCATGTGCGCCACCGTGGGCACCACCGGCACGCCGAGCCGTTCAGCCAGGGCGCGGACGTTGATGAAGAGGCCCTTGTCGCGCGCCTCGTCCATGCGGTTCAGCGCCACCACCAGCGGGCGGCCGAGCATGGTCAAGGACAGCGTCAGTTCGAGATCGCGTTCAAGCGCGGTGGCGTCGACCACCTGGATCAGTACGTCGGGTTCGGCGAAGGCGGTGGGTTGCGCCGCCTCATGGCGGGGCACGGTGGGCCAGCGGTCGCCCCAGAGGATGTACTTGAGCACCACGCGGTCGACCTCCTGCAACTGGTGCAGCGTGTCCAGCGGCGGCAGGTCGACCAGCGAGATTTGTTCGAGGCCAAGATTGACCACGCACTCGTCGTAGGTCGAGGCGGCAGATGTGGTGCCGGCCAATTGTTGCTGTTTGACGGCAACGGCGGCGGCGACCTGGAAAATGGTGCTCTTGCCGGTGCGGGCGCGACCGATCAGTGCCACCCGCGGGCGCTTGGCGCCACGCAGCAGCGGGGCTTTCAGGGGAATGGTGGCGGTTTGCATCGGGGGTGTCGGGTGGGAATCCTTCTCGGATGACTGCAATCATACCGGCTTGCGCTGGCGGGGTCTTGCTGCTTGAATGCAACTCTCGATGCACACAGACAATATCTCAGACTGGACTCACGATCACGCTTTCAATGCGGGTAGCCCCGCGGCGGAGCGTGGCACGCGCCTGGTGATGTGGATCACCGCCGCGACGATGGGGATCGAAATCGTCGCCGGCTGGTGGTTCAACTCGATGGCCTTGCTGGCCGATGGCTGGCACATGAGTTCCCACGCCGTCGCGATCGGCCTTTCCGCCTTTGCCTACGCGGCGGCGCGCCGCTATGCCAGCGATCCGCGCTTCGCCTTCGGGACATGGAAGATCGAGGTGCTGGGCGGTTTCGCCAGCGCGATCTTCCTGTTGGGCGTGGCCGCCTTGATGGTCTTCGGCTCGGTCGAACGCCTGTTTGCACCGCAGTCCATTCATTATCGGGAGGCCATCGTCGTCGCGGTGCTGGGGCTGGTCGTGAATATCGTCTGCGCAACAATTCTGGGCCGGGCGCATGATCATCATGATCACGGGCACGACCATCATCACCACGACGAACACAACCATGGGCATCACCATGACCTGAATCTGCAATCCGCCTACCTGCACGTGATCGCCGACGCCGCCACGTCGGTCCTCGCCATCGTGGCGCTGATCGGCGGCTGGATTTATGGCTGGTCCTGGCTCGATCCTGTCATGGGCATCGTCGGCGCGATTCTGGTGGCGACCTGGGCCAGGAAACTGATCACCGAGACGGGCAAGGTGTTGCTGGATCGCGAAATGGACCACCCGGTCGTGGCGGAAATTCGCGCGGCGGTCGAAACAGGCCCGAATAAAGACCAGGGCGATACGCGCATTACCGACCTGCATGTCTGGCGCGTCGGCAAAGACGCCTATGCCTGTGCGATCAGTGTGCTGACCCATGATGCGGCGTTGTCGCCGAATCGCGTTCGCGAGCGGCTTTCGATCCACGCGGAGATCGTGCATGCCACCATCGAAATCCAGCTGTGTCCGTACGCGCTGGATTCGTCTGCCGCGGCGCCTGGCTAATTCACCCGTTTTCGCGCAGCGGCGCGAGGGCTCATGTTCCGCTGCTGGCCAGCATGACCCGCCCTTTGCCGCCGCGTTTGGCGGCATACATAGCGTTGTCGGCGGCGGTGAGTATTTCGGTGGCGCTGGTGCCGTGTTGTGGCAACAGCGCGATGCCGATGGAAGCACCCATGCGGCTGGGCGTGCCGAGCAGAGTCATCGGTTGTGACAGGGCGTCGAGCAGCCGGTTGCCGATGGCCAGCGCGGCCTCCGGATCGGCGACGTTGCGGGCGATGGCGACGAATTCATCGCCGCCCAGGCGGGCGACGAAATCCCCGCTTGCCAGATGGTGGCGCAGCCGGTCGCCGGCGATTATCAGCGCCTCGTCACCCGCTTCGTGGCCGAGGGTATCGTTGATGGGCTTGAAGCCGTCGAGGTCGAGAAACATCACGGCGTGCATTCCCTCTCCCGGGTTGGCGCACAGCGCGTCGATCTTTTGGTTGAACTGGGCGCGGTTGGGCAAGCGGGTGAGCGTGTCGTGCAGGGCAAGAAACTCGATGCGTTCGAGTGCCTCTTCTTCCACCGAAATATCGCTGACCAGGCCGATGAAATGGCGACTGGCGCTGCGTTTCACTTCGGTGACCGCCAGTCGCATCGGGAAGGTCTCGCCATTCTTGCGGCGGCCGCGCACCTTGCGGCCGATGCCGATGACGCGCGGCGTGTGCTCGTGCAGGTAGCGCGCCAGGTAGCTGTCGTGCTCATCGGCATAGGGCGCCGGCATCAGCATTTTGACGTTGTGGCCAATGACCTCGACGGCGGTATAGCCAAAGATGCGTTCCGCCGCCCGGTTGTAGCTTTGCACGGCGCCGCGCTCGTCGATGGTGAGAATCGCCTCGAAGACGTTGTCGAGAATGCCAAACAGGCTGTCCTGCATGTCGGCGATGCGTTGCATCGAGCGTAGGCGCGCCGCCAGCACCTCGAAGACGATGGGTTTGGTCAGGTAGTCGTCGGCGCCAGCGTCGAAGCCGGCGACGATTTCCTCCTTGGCGGAAAGCCCCGTCATCAGCATCACCGGCACCCACCGCGTGCCGCCCAGCGCCTTGATCTGGCGGGGGGCCTCGATGCCATCCATGATAGGCATCACCACGTCCAGCAGCACCAGATTCGGCGGGTCGGCCTGGAAAGCCGCGACGGCGGCGCGGCCGTCCTGCACGAAGGTGACCCGGTAGCCCTGCTGTTCGAGCAGGGCTACGACCGGGAGTGCGCTGGCTTTCGAGTCGTCGGCGAGAAGGATGTGCATTGGGCTGCCTCGGTGGACTATCCTACCCCGCCGTACCGCTAGCGCCGACTTTTTGAGTGGCGACCGCTGTCGGGCGGGAGGCCGTGCGGCAGCGGAAGTTTGGCACCTCGTCGGCCGGCATCGGCCGGGCGAAATGGTAGCCCTGCGCTTCGTCGCAGCCGAATTGGCGTAGCAGGGCGAGGTTGGTTTCATTCTCGACGCCCTCGGCGATGGTGGTCAGGCCGAGGCTGTGCGCCATCTGGATGATGGCGCGGACGATGGCGGCGTCTTCCGGGTCGCTGCCGAGGTCGCGGACGAAGGACTGGTCGATCTTGAGTTTGTCCACCTCGAAGCGCTTGAGGTAGGACAGGCTGGAATAGCCGGTGCCGAAATCGTCGATGGACAGCTTCACGCCCAACTGCTTCAGGCGCTTGACCGTGGCCAGCACCGAGACTGGATTCTTCGAGGGCGCGGATGACCGATTGTTCCAGGTTGCCGCGCTTGAAATGGACACCGGAGAGATTGACCGCCACCACCAGGCCGGCAAGACCCTGCCTGGCCCACGCCGCCGCCTGGCGGCTGGCCTCGCGCAGCACCCATTCGCTGATGGGGACGATGAGGCCGCTGTCCTCGGCGATGGGAATGAAGCGGCCGGGCGGGATCATGCCCAGCTCGGGGTGGTTCCAGCGGATCAACGCTTCGACGCCGATCAGCGCGTCGCTGGTCAGGTCGATCTGCGGCTGGTAGTGCAGCACGAATTCGTCGCGTTCCAGCGCGCGGCGCAGGCCGTTGCGCAGGCGCAGTTGCTCGACGGCTTCGACGTTCATCTGCGCGTCGAAGAAACGGTAGGTGTTGCGGCCGGCCTCCTTGGCCCGGTACATGGCCGTTTCGGCCTTTTTCATCAGGGTGTCGAAATCGGCGCCGTCGTCGGGGTAGATGGCGACGCCGACCGAGGCGGTGGTATGCAGTTCGTGGCTGCCGATCTCCATGGGATTGGTCAGGCGCTCCATCAGCTTGACGAGGATGGGCGCGGTGGCGTCGGGCTCGGGCAGATCGGGCAGGATGACGAGGAATTCGTCGCCGCCGCGCCGGCAGACGGAGTCGGTCTCGCGCACGCATTCGCGCACCCGCGTGGCGACTTCGCGGATGAGGCCGTCGCCGACGGTGTGGCCGAGCGAGTCGTTGATGGTCTTGAAGTTGTCGAGATCGAGGAACAGCAGCGCTACCTTGGCCTGCTCGCGGTCGGCGTAGGCGACGGCCTGACTGAAACGGTCTTCGGCCAGCAGCTGATTGGGCAGGTCGGTCAGGTTGTCGTGAAAGGCGATGAACTTGATGGTGTCCTCGGCCGCTTGGCGCTGGCGCAGGGCGGCATCCTTTTTCTCTACCTGCGTCGCCAGTTCCGCGTTCAGTTGTCGCATGCCGGCGACGGCGGCGGCGAGATCGGCCGTGGTGCGCTCCAGCATCCAGTCCACGGCGTCGAGTTCGTCGAGACCGGGGGGCAGGCGGGCGGGGAGGACGGGCGGCGCGGCTGCGTCGGACGATTGCGCCGGCGCCGCCACGCCGGTCAGGCGTTGTTGCAGCTTGCCGGCCAGCGCTTCGAGCCGGCCCGTGACCAGTCGGCGGAACAGCGCCACCATAAAAAGGGCGACGAAGAAGGTCTTGAGCGCGTTGCCGAGCACGATGGAAATCGCGTGGCCCGCCACCTGCCGATAGATGCCGTCGATGCTGGCGACGACGGTGAGCGTGGCGATCACTTTTTGCTTGCCATTGACTTCATGGTGCAACGGATAGCTGCGGTTTTCCACATTCGGCCCCGCGCCCGGGCCGGCTTGCCAGCGCTTGTTGCCATTCTCGATCGTGGCGACGCCGATCCGGGCGATGTGCGGCAGTTGCGCCAGGGCATCGAGGGTGAGCTGGATTTTCTGCTCGTCGAAATCCCAGACGCTACGCGCCAGGCTCGGCACATGCAGGCTGACGCCGTCGAGTGTCCGCTCCAGATCGCCACGCAGGTTGCGATATTCGAGTGCTAGCTGCGCGGCGGAAATCAGCAGAGTGATCAGCGAACTGAAGGCAATGATGAGCACGATCAGCCGCCGGCCGATGCGCTTGTCGCGGCCAAAGAGGAATTCGCCGAGGCGAGACGTGGGACGAGACATGGAACGTGACATGCGGCTGGACATGCGGCGCGCCTAGGGCGCGACCCCCAGTTCGCGTTCCACCTCGCGCTGGTAGCGTTCGATCAGACCTTCGGCCTTCATCTTTTTCAGCGTTGCGGCCAACCGGGGCGCCAGTTCGGCGCGACTCTTGTGAATGTAGGGATAAAGCGGCAGGACCGCGCCCAGATCGAGTGCCTTGCGGAAGCCGGTTTCTCCCTTGAACGTGGGAGTCAGCAACTCGGCTTTAACCGAGGCGTCGAAGTCGCAGTAGAGGTCGGTGCGGCCGGCCCTCAGTTTTTTCAGCCCCTGTTCGGTGCTGGTCACGTCGGACAGCCGTTCGGCGGGCACCCGCGGCTTGAGTATTTTTTCGCAAATGGCGACGCCGCGGCGGTACTCCACCAGTGACTTGCTCGCCGCCAGTTCCTCGACCCGCTTGGGGTGATTGGTGGACGTTTCCGGGCCGAAAGCGTGGAGGAGAAGCCGCGCTTCGAGCACCACCTCGTCCACCCGCAGCTGATTGGGATGGGCCTCGGCATAGGCGAAGAGCCGGGTGGGCTGGCCGTGAATCTCCCCTTGGTCGGCGAAGATCGTCGCCCGCGCCGTCGGCAAGACCACCATGGTCAGCGGCACCCCCATGCGGGCAAACGCCTCGCCGTAGATCCGTCGATACCATTTCCCTACGAGCGTCGTTTCCTCGGCCTCGGTGCCCATGACGAAGGGCTCGGGCGGCGCAGCCAGCGCCGGAGAAAGCAGGCATGACCCGCCCAGCAGGGCAAGAGCTACCGTCGACAAGAACTGTCGGCCGTGCCGGAGGCCCCCTGCCTTGCCCATGGCTTCAAAGAATTCCAAGAACCTATCCTCCTCCCTTGCCACCGGTGCGCGTCCGGGCGATTGTTATCGCAAAGGATATACGGGGGCGCGCCCGGCAGGCAAGCGCGGCGCAATTCGGCTGTCGCGGAACTTTCATGGGCGGATGCGGCGCCGTGGTATTGTCATCGTCGTAGCAAACAATAACCCCATGGAGGTGAGTGAAATGAGACAGCGCGCTTTGATTCTCGGTTTTTTCCTTCTCGCTGCCGCTTCCGCCATGGCGGCGGAGCCGGCGACCATCGACTGGAGCAAGATTCCGACGACCCGGGTGGGCCTGTTCTACCCTGGCCAGTCTTCCTACGAATGGCTGCTTAGTGATGCCCATTCCAGGACGACCAAGGTCAGGAACGGCGAAGCCTGCACGGTTTGTCACGGCCGGCCCGACGCCGGCAAGCTCATGATTGACTACATGGGCGACAAGATCGTGGCGGGCGGGCCGCTGGAGCCGATGCCGGTGAAGGGCAAGATCGGCCATGTCGACCTCGACGTCCAGGCCGCGTTCGACGACAACAATGCCTACCTGCGCTTCCAGTGGAAGACCCAGCAGAACTATCCTGGCACGGAGCATCAATACCTGCGCTTCGATGGCAAGGAATGGAAAGTCTACGGCTATCCCAAGCTGGACAAGGTGGTGCAGGAAGGCAAGCAGCCTGGCATCTACGAAGACCGCATGTCGATCATGATCGACGACGGCAAGGTGCCGGGTTTCGCCCAGCAGGGTTGCTGGCTGACCTGTCACGAGGGCCAGCGCGACATGCCGAAGCAGGCCACCAAGGACGAGGCCGCCGCGAACCCGTTGCTGAAGGCGATCAAGAAGGGCGACGTGCGCAAGTACCTGCCGGCGACCCGCCACAACCCGTCGGACTGGGCGACCGGCAAGTCGGTCGAGGAGATCGCCAGGCTCAAGGCGGACGGCGCCTTTGTCGATCTGATCCAGTGGCGTGCCCATCGCAGCCACCCGGTCGGCATGGCCGACGACGGCCATGTGCTCGAATGGCGTCTCGCCGACGCCGGCAAGGACATGTTTGGCGGCAATGCCGACAAGGCGACGCACCAGCCCAAGTTCATGTGGGACGAGAAGAAGGTCGGCTACAAGTCGATCACCGCCGACCAACTGCGCAAGGGCGATCATTTCCTCATCCGCGAGCAGAATGCCGTGCCTTTCGACCCGAACGCCGGCTGGAAGGAGGGCGACATGGTGCCCGACTACGTGGTCAGTCGCGCCGACGCCAAGGGTTCGGCCGCCGACAACAACGCCCTCGCCAACTGGAAGGATGGCGTGTGGACGCTGGTCATGGTGCGTCCCCTGGGTCTGGCCAACGACGACGACAAGGCGCTCAAGCCCGGCGGCGTTTATAACGTTGGCTTCGCCACGCACGACGACAACATCACCACGCGGGGGCACTTTGTTTCCTTCGTCAAGACATTGGGGCTCGGCGTCAAGAAGGGCACCAAGGTCGACATCAACGCCGTCAAGCTACGCTGATCGATTGCCGTTCCGCTACCGCCGACTTTTCAATCGGCCCGGTTCGATCAGGTGAAAGGTGCGCCAGATCGCCAAGTCGTAGGCGATCTTGCGCGCGCCGGCGATGGCGGGACTGGCGGCGGCGAGGCGGCGGCTGCCTCGAAAAATGGGCTGGCCGGGATTGCTGAAAAAGTGAACTTCTATTCGGCCCCCGTGGCGCTCAATTAGATACACAACGTGTATCTCATGGCCTACAATAGGCGCGAAGGAGATAAAGCCATGCGCCAGCCCCACACCGCCGATGCAACGACCTATGCCGTGAATTTGCGCATGCGTGGCGACGCACGTGCACTCATTGATTGCGCGGCAAAGTCGCGCGGCAAATCGCGCACCGAATTCATGATTGACGCCGCATTACGCTCGGCCGAGGAAGCTTTGCTCGATCAGGCACTGGTGCGGGTGGATGCCGAGACCTACGCTCAGTTCGTCGCCATCCTTGACCAGCCGCCCGATAGCGAAGGGTTCAAGCGGCTGATGAACGTGCGCAAACCCTGGGCACCGTGACCGCGCAGCCCCTGTCGGCGCCAGCGCTC
>JAIFMO010000210.1 GCA_020048435.1 Sulfuritalea sp. | reverse complement strand
TAATCCTGGTGGGCGCCATCGTGGTGCTGAAGCTCATTGGCAATGAGAAGACTGTCCTGACACCGCCCGACATCAAGCGCAGCTATTGGGTTTCGGGGGATGCCGTCTCCAAGGAATATCTCGAAGACATGGCGTATTGGTATGCCGGGCTCGCGCTGAACATCACGCCGGCCGTCTCCAGTTATCAAAACGGACTTTTCCTGAAGTATGCGGCGCCATCCGAGTTCGGACGCTTGCAAATGGAGATGGGCGCGCGGGCGGAGTTCCTCAAGAAGAACAACACGGCAACGCAATTCTCGGTGCGCAACATCACACCGGACGAGAAGACGTTGCGTGTTGCCCTGTCGGGGGTGCTCTTCACCTGGGCATCGGACAAGAAGGCAGGCGAGCGCCAAGCGACCTATGTCATCGGCTTCAAAAACATGAATGGAAAACTCTATGTCTCGGAGTTCAAGGAAACCAGTGAGCAGAATCCTTTCGACATTACTCCTGCTCGCTAGCATTTCGGCCAATGCCGCGCAGGTACTGGTCGGCAAACAGGATGACACGCTCAGTGCCGCCGTCTCGCGTGCCGAGCCGACCATGATTCGCATCGAGGGCCATCGTGTTCGGCGAATCTTCGGAGCCGAAGGGGAGTTCTCGATCACGGCCGACAAGGAAGCGGGTACGGCGTATATCAAGCCCAGCACCGACAAACCGACCATCAGTCTGTTTGTGTCAGACGAGTCCGGACGTACCTGGAAATTGCTCCTTGCCTTGAAGGATGGCCCATCCGAATCGATCACCATCAGGAGTCGAAGCCTTGGCAGCATTACCCCCCCTGTAGGCAAGGATGCCGGCCGAAATCAGCAGATCAAGCGGCTGTTGCTGGTCCTGCAGGCGGATATTGACGCCGAGACCGATACACGGGTCACCAACGAGATCGTGCCGTTGTGGTCGGAGGTCCTGTTCGTACTGACCAAGGTGATTGATGGGCCGCTGAAGGGGGAACGGTACCAACTGACCAACACCTCTTCCAGTCCCATGGTCATCGACGAGCGCGAACTCTACCGCCGCAGGGTGCTCGCGATTTCGGTGGCAAATCCACAGCTGGCGCCCGGTCAGACGACCGATGTTTTCGTGATTTCGGAGAACTCCGATGACTGATTCGACCGCCGGATCAGGCGGGATCGGTTCTTACCTGAAGGGGATGTCGCCGAAGGCCAAACAGTACCTGCTTCTCGGCGGACTGGGCATGGGTTTCCTGGGCCTGGTGTTTGGCAGTATCGCCCTGTGGGACAAGCAACCATCAGCCATTCCGCAAATGACCAAGCTCGACAAGTCCAAGAACATCGTGACGCCGGGGGCGCAGGTCGATCCGCGCGATGTCTGGATGTCCCAATCCTCCCAGCAGATGAAGGAGATGGACAACGTCATCCAGGGTTTGAAGCTGAAGCTTGCTGAAGTCGAGCAAAAACAGTCCACGTCGCAAGCGCCATCCCGGCCGACGAGTGTGCTGCCGCCATTACCGCCCATGCCACCTGCACAGGCTCAGGCAGCCGTACCCGGGACATTGTCTGCTGGACCTGCTCTGTCCACTGGGCACCAAACTCCTGCGGTACCTCCTCCGTTGCCGCCACTGCCCACGCCAGTCGTTCCAAAGGAGCCCGGCATTGCCACGTTTGATGTCAGTGACGCCGTCTCCGTCACGCCGCAAGGGACAGAGGAGGGCAAGCAAGGCAAAACCTACATACCCTCGGGATCATTCATGCGCGTCGCCTTGATGGGCGGACTCGATGCTCCGACGGGAGGCCAAGCCCAGAACAATCCCTGGCCCATCCTCCTGCGCGTGCAGGACAACGCATTCCTCCCGAATCGCTTCCGCGCCAAGGTGAAGGAGTGCTTCATTCTCGGATCGGGCTATGGCGATATCAGTTCCGAACGCGCCTATTTGCGACTCGAGTCGCTGTCCTGTGTCCTGATCAACGGTGAAGTGGTGGATGCCACGATCAAGGGCTATGTGGTCGGTGAGGACGGCAAGGCCGGGTTGCGCGGCCGGTTGGTCAGCAAGCAGGGGCAAGTGCTGGCCAATGCGCTGATGACCGGAATCATCTCGGGGATCGGGCAAGGCTTCCAACAAAGCGCAACGAGCTACAGCACGAGTGCCTTGGGAACCGTTGGGACCGTCGAATCCGGAAAACAGATTCAGGCCGGCATCGGATCCGGCGTTGGCAAGGCGCTGGATCGACTTTCCCAGTACTACATCACGCTCGCCGAGAAGATGTTTCCGATCATCGAAGTTGATGCTGGACGTGTTGTCGATGTCGTCCTGACCAAAGGTGTGTCGCTGGGTATGGCCGGTGGCGCCGAGGAAGACACCTACTCGGAAATCTGGAAGCGCGGACGCCAGATCATGAAAAAGTCCCTGAACCCTATGGAGTAAGCGCAGATGCGTAAATCAATCATCCTTCCCTTGGCCGCCTTGCTCGTTGCTGTGGCGGGTCTTGCCAGTGCTTCTCCCAGTGCCACCGAAACCGAGATGGCAGCCCGTCTCAAGGAACTCTATCCATCGACTCGTATCACGGCCGTACGTCAGTCCGAGGTGGCAGGTCTGTTTGAAGTGACCATGGGCCGCAATGTCGCGTTCACAGATGGTTCCGGCCGGTATTTCGTTTTCGGTCACCTGTTCGACATGCGGGAACAGAAGGACCTGACAGCGCAACGTCTGAGCGACATCAATCGAATCGACTTTGCGCAGTTGCCCCTCCAGGATGCAATCAAGACGGTACGCGGGGATGGCAGCCGCAAACTGGCGGTGTTCTCTGATCCGGACTGCCCCTACTGCAAGGGTCTGGAAGGTGAGTTGGTCAAGCTGGAAGACGTAACGATCTACACATTCCTGTACCCCCTGGAGGGACTGCATCCCGAGGCCAAGGGAAAAGCTGAACGCGTCTGGTGTGCGGCCGATCCTGCCAAGGCTTGGGCAGCCCTGATGACGACCGGCAAGCTTGCCGAGAGTCCGAAATGCGCCACGCCGATCGCGCGCATCAATCAGTTGGCCACGAGCCTGGGGATCAACGGTACGCCCACGATTATTCTTCAGGATGGCGGCCTGATTCCGGGGGCCGCCCCGGCCGCCGAGATCAATCGACGTATGGCGGGTCAGCCCGCTGCAAGCGAGGCAGCGGTTGCTCCACGACTGAAGGGAAATTGATCATGAAGCCGGTCTTGGGGTTAGCAGCGATTGTCGCTCTTGGATTAAACGGATGCGCCGGATCGCTCACGGGTCTGGAAGGGGAGAGCAAATTCGCGTGCAAGGCTCCCGATGGCGTGACCTGTTCGTCGCTCACCGGAATTTACGCCAATGCAGTCGCCAACAACCTGCCGGCGCTGCGTAAGGAACGAAAGAGCGATCAGACATCCCCGTCCCAACCCAAGGAGGACGCAATTACCGGTCAGGCTTCGACGTCTGGAGATCCCTTGCGGGTGCAGTCAAAGGTCTTGCGAGTCTGGATCGCACCCTGGGAAGATACCGATGGTGATTTGCATGACCAGTCCTATCTCTACGTCGTCGCCAATTCAGGTCGCTGGGCCATCGAGCATAGCCAGCGGCAGATTGTCGACCGCTATCGTCCCACCTTCCTCAAGCCAGGCTCACCCGCAAAACCAGGACAAAAGCCGCTACCCCAGACACAACGTCCAGCACTCCCCTCCGGTGGCGTAACGCTTCCTGGCAATCAGACCATCGGTCCAGCCGCTCCTGATGCTTTCTCCGGAGAGGGCGAGTGAGCTTTCTTGAGGGGGTCAAATCGGTCTTTTACGGCGAGCGCTTTGAACCGGCGGATGCCGTCCAGCGCAACCTGCTGGAACGGATCGCCACGTTGCCAAAGCTGACCGGCATCCTCCCCTATTTGGGTTGGATGGGTGACGAAGGCCTGTATGTGCTGGACCAAGGGGCATTTGGCGACAACCATGGGCTCACCATGGGATTTTGCATCGAGACGGTGCCACAAACAGGTTCCAACGAGGAAATGGAACGTGTTCTGGCGAGCCTGTTCATGTCCTGTCCCGCTGGTACTGGCATTCAGATATCGCTCTACGCCAGTCCGCACATCCTGCCCTCCCTTAAAGAGCAGGCCAACATGCTGCCGGTGGATGAGATCGCCTCCGGCGACGAGGAGTCCAACCGGAATCGGAATATTTACCGCGTACTCGGTCGTCGCCGTATCGATCATTACCTGAAGGGGGCTGGTAAGTCACTCTTCCCTCATCACGTGTACTTGCTGAGGGACTACCGCTGCGTGATCGCCATCACGATGCCCCTGGATCCTGAAAGTCCGGCTGATGTGGAAGAGGCGATTCGGATCAAGGAAAGTACCCATGCCACCCTCCGGTCAGCCCACATGCCGGGCTGGGACTGGGGTGTGGAAAGCCTGCTCAACTATGTGGCGGACTTCTTCGATCACGAGCGGGTTCTGGGGCAACCGGAAGATCGTCATATCGAGTACGACAGTTCACGATCGCTACGCAGCCAACTGTCGAATCCCGAAATAGCCTCCGCTGTAGCCGACACTTTCATCAAGTACCGGAAGGAGGGGGGCGCTGAAACCGCGATGCAGTGCTTTTCGGTGCGCCAGTACCCGAAGTATTACCGACTGGGCAACATGGGATCGCTGATTGGCGATTACTACCAGATGGCGCTGGCGATTCCGTGTCCCTTTCTCATCACGATGGGCGCCATCCTCCTGGATTACGAATCGGCCAGGAGCAAAGCCTTGATCAAGGCAGCGCGGGCCACCCAGGCGGCGGGATCCTACATGTCCCATTTCCAGCCAGACCTTCAGGATCGCAAGCGTGACTGGGACATGGTGCTGCGTGCATTCGACAATGGCCGCAATGTTGTACAGATGTACCACCAGATCGTGCTCTTGTCGCGGATCGAGGACGTTGCCCGTACTGAACATGCGGTTCGTGCCGTCTGGCGGGCCAGAGGATTCGATCTGGCCAAGGATGTCTACCTCCAGCACCAGGCATTTGTGGCCGCCATGCCTTGTACGTTGAGCCCGGCGCTGCAGAGGGATTTGCAGTTGTTTGGACGGGCAGGAACGAAGACGGCCGATAACGCTGTCATGACCTCGCCGCTGATCGCCGAGTGGAAGGGAACGATCACCCCCGTCATGACCTTGTTCGGACGGCGTGGCCAGATCATGACCTTTGATCTTTTCGATAACACGGGGGGTAACTACAACTTTGCCGTAGCGGCTCTCTCCGGATCCGGAAAATCGGTTTTCGTGAACGAAATGGCCTTTCGTTACCTCGGTACCGGAACCAAGGTCTGGATCATCGATGTGGGGCGCTCCTACCGGAATTTGTCCGAACTGCTGGATGGCGAATTCATCGAGTTCTCCGATGAGCGTACCAACACCATTTGTCTGAATCCGTTCTCTATGGTCGTGGATATCAACAACGACATGGAAATGTTGCTTCCCCTGGTCGCACAAATGGCCAGTCCCCGTGGGCCGTTGGATAACTACGCTTATTCGGCGTTGGCAGCGGCCATCAAGCGGGTTTGGGACCAGAAAGAAAAGGCCGCAACGATCACCGATATCTATGAGCTTCTACGAACTGGGCGACTGAGTGACGAGGGGGAAATGGAACGTGACCTATCCCGACTGGCCACAGCCTTGGAGCCTTATACCAAGTACGGGATCTATGCGAGCTACTTTGAGGGCGAAGCCAACATTGAATTCCGCAAGAGCCTGGTGGTCTTGGAACTGGAAGAGCTCAAAGCGAAGAAGGATTTGCAGGCCGTGGTGATGCAGTTGATGATGTACCGCATCACGCAGGAGATGTACCTCGATCGCTCCAAACGCAAGCTGGTCATCATCGATGAGGCCTGGGACCTCATGGGCAGTGGATCGAGCGCCAACTTCATCGAGGCGGGCTACCGGCGTGCGCGCAAGTATGGCGGGGCCTTTGGCACGATCACGCAGTCGGTCGACGACTATTACAAGAATGAAGCCACCCGGGCGGCCATCACCAATGCCGACTGGCTGTTCCTGCTCAGGCAAAAGCCGGAAAGCATCGACCGGCTGGGACGCGAAGGCAAGCTTCACGTTGATGAGTGGATGAAGCGACAACTGTCATCGGTCAGCACCGAGCACGGTCATTACTCGGAGGTCTTTGTCCATGGGCCGATGGGCTCCGGGGTCGGGCGGCTGATTCTCGATCCGTTCTCGATGCTGCTGTATTCCACGCGCGCCGAGGACTACCAGGCTATCAAAACATTAACTGATCGGGGCGTGCCGGTTGCCGAAGCGATCGAGACCATCATCGAACGCAGGAGTGGCGCATGAACCTGGAACGCATTTTCGCCGCATGCATGCTGTCCATCGTCATTTCCTGCGCCATCGGGTATTTCTGGCTTCATGCGCATCCCTCGCCTCGTCTGGTACGTGTTGATGTGGGTAGCTTGTTCGAAGAGCAGAAGAAGCTGTTGGCATCCCGTATCAAACCCGGCATGAGTGAAGAGGAGCAAAAGGCCATTTTCCAAGTGGCGGCCGACTATGGCAGGCGAGTTGACGATGCCTTGAGCACCATCGCCAACGAATGTCGGTGTGGCGTCCTGAACTCCGCTGCGCTGGTGCGCATGCCGGAGGGGGCAGAAACAGGAATTGCTGATGTCACAGAGCGGGTGCGTCAGTTGCTGGCGCAACAGTAGGCCGAACGGATGCGCGAGCGTAGGGGGCTATACCTGTTCGGGGGCTTGGTGATGGGTTTGACCTGGGCACATGTGAGCCATGCTGAAATGGACTATCCCTCGATCTGGAATTGCGACGATGCCAAGTTTCACTGGTACTGCGACGACGATCCTGATCTCACCACGGATCCAGAAAAGCCAAAAGTAAAGAAGAAGAGCAAGGAAGAGGCCGCGCTGGAGGAACTTGAGCAGATGCGAAAGTCGCTTGAAGCAAAACGTGCGTTGGCCTTGATGCAACCGTCACCGGAGAACCTCAAGGCCTACATTACTGCTCAGGAAGCCCTGATGGATCGTGCCTCCGTGTTTTCCGATGTCTGGCGACGCGTCATCTGGGCCAACCCGGAGATCAACTACCAGTTACGCAATCCGGTCAATAACGCGGCCATCCAGATCCGGGATGGCGAGCGAACCCAGAAGGAACGAAGCTCCCTCAAGGAAATTGCCAGGGAGTGGGGAATCTTCTTCATCTTCCGCTCTGACTGCCCTTACTGTCATCGCATGGCACCGGCCCTCAAGTTGCTGTCGGAGACCTACGGCATCACGATCTTTCCGGTCAGCCTGGATGGAGGAACCTTGCCCGAGTTTCCTCAACCTGCCATGGATAACGGCATGGCCAGGGTGCTCGATGTCAAACAGGTTCCCTATGTCGCCCTCGGGAACATCAAGGAACGACGTCTGATTCCGCTGGGCTCGGGCGTCTTGTCGGTCCAGGACATGGTGGAGCGCATCTACATCCTCACCCAGACCCAGCCTGGCGATTTGTACTGAAGGACTGACCATGCTCAAACGACGCCTGCTCACCGCATTCCTGGCCATGAGTGTCTCCTTGTCTGCGCAGGCCAACGTCCAAACCAGCATGCAAAGCTGGTTCAACGACATTGGCGCCTATGGCAACGTGACCGGTCCCTCGGCGTATCAGGGGCAAACCATGAACCTCTATACGGGGGGTAGCCTGTACATGCGCACCCCCGTCAAGAATTACCAACTGGCGACGATCTCTCCACCGGGATTCAAGGCGGGATGCGGTGGCATCGATCTGTTCGCCGGATCATTCTCGTTCATCAACAAGGAGCAACTCACTGCCCTGTTGCGAAACATCGCCAATAACGCGATCGGCTACGCCTTCATGATGGCTGTCAAATCGATATCTCCGGATCTGGCGGACCTGATGCAGTACCTTCAGGATCAGATTTCCAAGATTAACAACCTCAACATCAACTCCTGCCAAGCCGCTGAGGGGATGGTTGCTGCCATTGGTAGTACCTTGACTGACAAAACCCAGGAAAAAGAAGGGAAGGTGGTCGGCGCTTCCCTGAACCTGTTCTCCGACGTGTTCGAGTCATGGGATGCATGGAAAGACCGGGCAAAGGCCAAGCAGACACGGGACGCGGCGATCAGCGCCGATGCCCGAAACAAGGAAACCTTCGATCCCGGCAATGTGGTGTGGCGTGCATTGCTCCGGGTCAATGGCATCGATAACGATACTCGCCAACTGATGATGAGCATGACCGGGACCATCATCATCGTGCCGCCCGGCGAAAACGAATCGGGGTCCAGCACCGATCAGAAAGCGAAGTGGATATACAAGCCGGGCGCCAAGCTCACTTTCCGGCAGTTTGTCGGTGATGGAACATCAGCCACGGCATCGCTATCCGGATTGATCTGCGATGAGTACGCCGAATGCAAGAACCCCAGCTATACCGAAAATGGCATCACAGCCGGGTCGTTTGCCAAGTACGTTCGCGACAAGATCGTCGCCATGAAAGAGAAGGTTGAGACCCGCAATGCTGGTGGCCAGGGAACGATGGATGTCTCCCTGATCAGTGCGTCCAGCTTGCCGGTCTGGAAGATGCTGTCCCTCGCTGCCAACATGCCGGGGGGAGACTTCGTGGTGGAGAACCACACGCAATTGGTTGCCGTCGATGTCGCCTATTCGTATTTCACCAACCTCGCCAAGACACTACGGGAGGCTGTTCAGAATGAAATGGGCAAAGGAAACGCCGACGTGGCCGAGGCCGCCAAGTCAATTCTGAGTCGGGTGACGGAAATCGAGCAGGAAGGCCGCGAGATGCTGGTCGCCGAGTATCAGAAGGGCGTTCAGGTCGCTCAGATGCAGCGCAGTATCCAATGGCTCGACCAGTCCCTCAAGGCTGGCCTGCCCACCAATGTGTTCCAGTCGATGATGGCCTTCAACCGATAGGCCAGGGCAGGGTTTGCAATGAACTTCGAAGTCTATGCCTACTGGAATATCGAGGAACTGGCGGCTACCTTCAATGCGGTGGCAGCCCTCATGGGCAGCGGTGACTACCGGGGATTGCTGCGCACATTGGCGCTGGTTGGAATCCTTTCGCTGGCATTGGTAGTCCTGGCTGGTAAGGGACGGATGGAGGAATTCTGGAAGTGGGTCATCATGCTGGCGGTGTTCAACGGCATGTTGCTGGTCCCCAAAACAAACGTCATCGTTGTTGATCGGACGGGGTCTGCACCATCGCAGGTGGTGGCGAACGTACCCATCGGGCTGGCGGCTTTTGCGCACTCCACCAGCAAGATTGGGGATTGGCTGACCAGCGCATTTGAGACCGTCTTCTCCTTGCCCAATGATCTGCAATTTCGCACCAGCGGTTCGCTCTTCGGTCATCGCGTGCTGCAGGAGCGTCTTGCCATCAAGAGCGGTCAGCCTATTCTGACCAGCAATTTCTACGAGTTTTACCGGGAGTGCATCACGCCTGAGTTGGCGTCTGGCTACATTCGCATGAATGACC
>JAIFMO010000213.1 GCA_020048435.1 Sulfuritalea sp. | reverse complement strand
CCGCATCAGCTTCAAGGGTTCACCACCGACCAGAATAGGTTTGACCCGCGCCTTCGCCTCGGCGAGGAATCGTTTGGCGAAGGCCACCTGGGATCGCTCGCGCTGGTCGAAGAACAGGAGTGTTTGAGTCAGCGGCGCGTAGTCGAGCGGATTGACCCGGGTTCCAGCAGGAAAGAGCACCTTCCCTTTCTCGTCGACCACATGGCGTTCGAGCGTCCAGGTTGGATCGATGTAAAACGTCCTGACTGTTTCCGTACTGGTGATCCCCGGCACCGGCTTTGGTCTTTCGACCGCATCAACCACCTGCTTCTTGTAGTTCGCCTGCAACTTGGTTAGTTCGCCGCTCTTTTCCATCTGAAGGAACTTGTCCTGAATGACCTCGATCAGGTTTCGCTCAATGATGTCGTAGGTGGGGCCAACGCTACCCAGATCCTCAGCGCGAAGAGGAAAGCTGATCGTGAGAATCGAGAAAAGAAGTGCAAGCGATGAACGAATGACCATTCGATGATGTTGGCACATGGCCCCCATCAATTTGGAGGTTAAAAGCATTCGTTTCCGAAGCTTTTCGATTCACATCTGCAAGCTGACTATCGACCAATTAGCCGTTAGATTTGCAAAATTGCAGGCTTGCCGGCATCCGAGCGAAGCCACGGGGGTGGAGTGTGGGAAATAGGCCGATATCGGCCTTGTATCAGAGCTTCCCGATCTCCCTCCCGATGTCAGAATTCTTCCAGTTACCAATTCACGATTGCTGATACTTCACCACACCATGAACAGTTTGTTTGTCGCCCAATTGCTGGGTACCCATCGGATGCCCACCCCGGTTCTCGGCCAGGGAAGAATTCACACCTGTGACGATGACGAAATCCCGGCCACGGAAGTTCGCCATCACGAGATTCTCGCCATCGTACGGGCAGGAAGTCACAACAAACATTCGATCCAGAGCCACCTGCCGTTTCATCTTTCGATTCAGCATCTGACGAAAGACCTTGTGGATCTGGCTGCACAGGGAATGATCTTCATTGAAACGAGCGGCCCCAAAGGGACACCCACGCATTATTTGCCAGCGGAACTCAACTAATCTGAGAACCCTGTGGCCAGAGGATCTTACTGATTCAGTCTGTCTGCCAATGCTGGAAGTCCCAGCCCATTCACTAGGTACTAGGCCAGTGTGATACCCTCCGCGCCCCGCAAAAAAGCAGAGAGCATCACAATGGACAAGACACACGCATCATTCCCCAGCGGCAATTACATGAATACCAAGCAGTTGGAATGGTTCCGTCTGGAACTCCAGCAGCAACTGGATGAATGTGAGCGGCTGATAGAGGACACGAAGAGTCAGGATGACCAAGCGTCCCCGGAGGGTGATGAAGCAGATGTGGCGGACTACAAAATCCAGATCGAGCAGCAGGCATCTGCCATCCATCGATTGCACATCCAGAAGCGCGCCATCGAAACGGCCTTGAACCGGATAGACAGCGGTGACTATGGTTACTGCGAGGAAACCGGCGATGAAATTGGCCTGCCACGGCTCAAGGCCAATCCGACTGCACGGCTTTCACTGGATGCCCAAGAACGCATGGAGCGGCAAAAGCGAATGCAGGGTGCCGGCTAGCAGTAATCAGGCGTGCACCAGACCCGCGTTGCCGATACCCTCTCCATTGCTGGCAGTCTCCTTGTCATGACTGCCGGTATCAGCTTTTGAATGCCGCTGGTGCCACCAGCGCAGGGTACGCTCCTTGAGTTTGACCCACATTGATCGCCGGTCTCGCCTTACCAGTCCGATCACGTGCCCATCCAGCATGATCGGCAGATGATCACTCCCCCAGGATTTCAGGTAGGCAATCAGGGGATAATGCTCACGGTAGATGTACTCGGCCGAATAGCGACGAAGGCCACATCCTGTCATCGCACTTGATGCTTCCATCTCTTGAATACTCAGGAATGCAGCGCAACCGCCAGCATGCGTTCTGCACGGTGCTTGCGTGCGACCTCTGGCGTCAGACCGACCAGTGATTCCGGCGGTAGGGGCACATCCCAGTGGCTTTGAAACAGATCGTGCACCAGGCAGCGCCACTAATTCAACGGATTGGATCAGCACAATGGTCTCCTGAAGACGAAACTTCACTGACCACTATGCTCGCTCGCCTGATGGAAAATTCTAAGCACGAAGAGAACCAGAAAATCTTCGCTCGTCAGCCTTTTCACGTCACAGGGTTGTCATGGGAGAACCTTCAAATGAACTTCAATCGACGATTCAGGGCAGCCTCTGCCTCAGGGGTGAATCACCTCAATAAGCCAAGGAAATGCAGCCTATTTCAATCGATCAATTCCGGGCGCCTCAATAGAATTTTGTCATGAACTCTCAACCCATCGAAGCGTATCTGATCGCCACGCCCCTTGGCGATGATCGCGTTGAAATTGTCGCCCATTCGCCTGAGATATCTGGCCATAACGGCACCACCATCATTTTCGCTGGCGAATCATTTGGTGGCCGTAACTTCGAGGAATGGCATGCGGTCGGCCTGGCAAAGGGAGTTATTCCGGCGGAGTGGCTGCAGGTCTGACGGTCCGCGGCAAGCGCAGAATAGCGTCACAACACAGGCAAGCGAATCTCAAGGATCAAACGGCTCAATATCCGCCGGATCGGTATCGCGAAGCATTTTCGCCAGCCGCTTCAACGCTTGTTCGGCAAGGCGAACGGACTCATCTATTTGGCCTATGTTGTATTGATCCCTGATCAGTGAGGTCTCCCGATCGAGATAGGCAATCATGTCGTCGACTGTTTTCATCAAGCCACCCGCTACCTGTTACCCGTGTCAAGACGGGCACATAGGGTTTTGTCATGATGCGCTAACGCACTCGGTAACACGAGCAATTCAGTTGATTGGATCCGCACAATGTCCTCTTCAAGTTGGAACCTCATTTTTCTCTATGCTCGCCCACCAGGCAAGGAGTTCTAAGCACGAAGAGATAGTGAAAACCATGACTCGTTTTGCTCTTCCCAGGCTACAGATTTGCCATCTCTATCCGATAGGAGAATGGCGCTAAGATGTCCATCACACTGACGCGGCTCCATTTCGATATTTTCTCGCACCGAACACGATGAACAACGATGACGCTGTAACCGCCCTGATTTCCGATCCAGTGATGCAAAAACGGCTCGCCAAGTATCTTGCTCTGAAATGCTTTCGGAATTCAGCACTTGAAGATTTGCACAGCGGCATTGTTCCAGCATCTAAGAGTGGCGACTACACGGATGTTGCCGTCCATACACCGTTTGGCGATATCCCCTGGAACGATCTTTCACGATTCGACGATGCCGAGATGAAGGTGCTCATGGTGGATGTCGTGAGCAAAACCTATCAGTTCATTCAGGAACTTTTCGACGAGGAACGCGGAGGGGAACTGTTGCTCAAACTGGCTGTGCGGGATCCGGCACCACACTGGGATGACCCGGAATAACGCAATTTCCGTCTCGAGTCGAATGTATGCAGCCTGAGGATCTGGAATGTCTGGTCACCCGTGAAATGCCGTTCGGCAAGCACAAGGGCACCCTGATTGCGGACCTTCCGGGAAACTACCTCAACTGGTTTGCCCGCGAGGGTTTCCCGAAGGGAGAAATCGGTCGCCTGTTGGCCCTGATGCAGGAGATCGATCACAACGGGCTGAAGGACATCCTGAGGCCGCTGCGCCAGGAATCAGGTCAGTGATCCATATGTCAATCGACAACCAGATCGAACCTCCGCAGTCCTTCATGGCGATGTACATGACGCCCGGTCGGGATCGTCCAAATGCACCACAGAACGTAGTTCTAGCCCGCTACGAGCAGTGTGAGGACATGGCCACAATCCTGGCCGAACAAGCCCAGACCCTCGCCTTCAAGGAAAACCTCTCGGAGAACGAGGTTCTCAAGCGTTGCCACCAAGGCATGCTCACTGACGCAGCCGACTTCAACGAGAAGGAGGCTTTATGGGTTGCTTGCCGTCTCGCCGAGTTGCTGGGCTGGGATCCGCCCAGTTTTGACTGAGCCCCTTCTCCCCTTTGTGTGCCGTAATCCATGCCTGCAATGACCTGGTATATCTACCTGCTCGAATGTGTCGATGGCTCCTTTTACACCGGGATTACCGTTGATGTAGCGACACGCTTTGCAGACCATCAATCCGGAAAGGGTGCCCGCTATACCCGTTCCCACAAGCCCTTGCGCCTGCTAGCATCAGCCCCCGTCGGTACTCGGTCGGAAGCACTGAAAGCCGAGTTGGCAATCAAACACTTGCCAAAGGACCAAAAACTTCTTGCCGTTCAGTCTCACACTTTGCAAATCCCACATCAACCAGAAAGGTCTCACACCATGAACAAGTCCGAACTGATCGAATCCATCGCAAAATCATCCGAACTCACCAAAGCAGATTCCGAGCGGGCACTTACCGCTGCCATCGCCGCCATCGTCAAAGCTGTGGCTAAGGGAGATACCGTTACCCTGGTTGGCTTCGGCACCTTCAAGTCTGTCAAGCGTGCCGCACGCACCGGCCGCAATCCGGCCACTGGCGCAGCCCTGAAGATCGCGGCATCAACCTCGCCGAAGTTCACCGCCGGTGCCACCTTCAAGACGGCGGTGGCTGGCAAGAAAGCCAAGAAGAAGTAAGCACCGTTATCAGACAACCTCCGAGCTCATGACAGAACTGCTTGAAACAATCGAACTCCAGACCCATGAGACCTGCGAATGGTCCGTTATCTGGATGCATGGGCTCGGAGCCGACGGATCAGACTTTGTACCCGTGTTACCAGAACTGGGGCTGGATCCATCCATCAGTATCCGCTTCGTATTCCCAAATGCCCCATCCATTCCAGTCACCTGCAATGGCGGCTATGTGATGCCGGCCTGGTACGACATCATCAGCCTCGACAAGAATAACCGTGAGGTCGACACTGCCGGGATCGTCCAGTCACGGGAACAAATCCGCATCCTGATAGACCGAGAAAAGGAAATGGGCATCCCGAGCCACCGGATATTCCTTGCCGGTTTCTCGCAAGGCGGAGCCGTGGCCTACACCACTGGCCTGACGCATCCGGAACCCTTGGCCGGCATCATGGCCCTGTCGACCTACCTCCCTGTACCCGAATTGGTCGCTGAAGAAGCGACAGAGGACAATCGTCAAGTGCCGATATTCGCAGCCCACGGCACCGAAGACGATATTGTCTCGATCGAACTGGGACGACGTGCCACGGAATTTCTTACCCAGAACGGCTATACGTGCCAGTGGCAGGAATACCCGATGTCCCACTCCATCTGCCTAGAGGAAATTCAGGACATCGGCACCTGGTTGAATCAGCGCATTGCCTCACACTGAGAACCCTCTACCAGACAGGTAACCCCTTATGGCGAACATCGCAGCTTTGCTCAAGCAAGAAATTACCCGCATTGTCCGCAAGGAACTCAAGAGCGAAACAGAGTTGCTCAAAAAGGCAAATGCCCGCTACCGCTCAGAGATCGCTGAACTCAAACGGCGTATAGCCTTCATTGAGAAGCAACTGAAAGCAGTTGAGCGACAGAGCAGCAAACTAGCACCCACAACAACCGTGGCCCAGGAACCTGACGGGAAAATCAGATTCCGTGCCGATGGATTGAAGAAGCACCGCGAGCGTCTCGGCTTGTCTGCTCCTGCCCTCGCCTCGATTCTCGATGTTTCACCGCAGACCATCTACAACTGGGAGTCGGCAACCTCTCGCCCCAGCAAGGACCAGGTGGTCAAGATCGCCATCCTGCGCAAGATGGGCAAGCGGGAAGTCCAGCAACGTCTGGCACAAATGAGAGCCGCATGAGAATTCTTCATACCATGCTCCGTACCGGCGACCTCGACCGGTCGATCAACTTCTATACCCAGATCCTCGGCATGCAGCTGATGCGTCGCCAGGACTACCCTGAAGGCAAGTTCACCCTGGCTTTCATCGGCTATGGCAACGAAAGCGACAATAGCGTTATCGAACTCACTTACAACTGGGGCGTCGACAAATACGAGATCGGCACCGGCTATGGCCATATCGCCCTTGAAGTCGATGATGTCTATGCTGCCTGTGATGCCATCCGCCGGAAGGGCGGCAAGATCATTCGCGAAGCCGGTCCCATGAATGCCGGCACCACCATCATCGCCTTCGTGGCCGATCCAGACGGCTATTACATTGAGTTGATTGGCAAGAAGTCCTGAACGCAGACCTCAGTGCCCTGCTCTTCGCCAAGGAAGCCTGATTGATCCGAAGGCTTGATGTTGCCCCTCGCCTTACAAGCTCCTGTACTGTCGGCCGCTGATTTTCATCTGGCGCGCGACGTCGTCAGGACGAAGAGCTGCGTTCGATGCCAACGAATTCCCTGACCAGGCATCGATCCAAGCTCGCACGGCCTCTTCCCTGACCTTGTATTGATCGGCCACGGTGGCAACCACATTGCCATCCGTGATTTTTCCGTCAGCCACCCATTGCAGGTAGCGGATTGCCGCTTCGATGGCTTTTCTGGCCAAAGGATTCTCTGGCAGGTTCGCTGTTGGAGATGAAGAATCCCTGTTTCCGCCACGAAGCTGCTTGAGGCAATCCTCGAGTCCACCTTCGACGATCATGGCCGGAACAGCCAGCATCAGGTTCAGGGGCAGGCCGAAATTCTCAATCGCCATGCCCTGGTTGTCGTGACTTCTTGCCGGGTCGGCCCCTTCGATGCGATTGACCCGTGTCAGAAGGCTTTCCCTGCGTTCAACGTAGCCACACACCTTTTTGTCCAGTGCCATGGCAAAGCCCATCTCGAAGCAGGTGCCCGAATCCGGCTCTGCACCGCGAAATGGGTTGAAGTTGGCAACGACAATCTGAGCCTTTCTGATCAGATCAAGGTTGGCCTGAAAGATCCGAGATGCGTCGGTTTCGCCATGGTCGATGGGAATCAAGGCTTCGTACCCGTAGCGAAGGCACGTGTCGCGAGCGGATTCAGCCCATTCGAGGACATCGGGGCGAAAGACGTCAGGGCCGGCGAGGTAGATTTTCATGAGATGCTGTTCTTCGAATTTTCTTTGTGCGAATTCTTCACGACACTCGACAATAAATCCACCAATGTCGGTAATTCCAGGTCGAGATCCGCGTAATCGTCGTGACTACCAACGACGACCTTCAGTTGGAATTGCATACCCATCCGTGCGGCATGGATGGCATGGTGAAGGCTTCTACGCTCTAAACTGGATTTTGCTGCCGGCAACGACTAATCGATCAGGGTGATTTTTTGACAGAGAGTTCAGGTGGCTGAGCGGAAACTTCAGATCCCTGGCCTTGAGCTGGCTCATTGCCTTGTACTTCGCTACCGTGACCCATCCAGTCTGATCGGGAATGGCATCAGTGCATATTTCTGTCAGAACCTGTATCACATGAGCCAGCGATAGCGCATCCGTTCCCGATGGGATAGACGCTGCTGGTCCTGCTGTTCCATTAGTGGTTCCCCGATTCCTAATCTTTGGCGTCTCTTTCTTCGTCGATGGCGGTTTTCCCTGTTGCCCCTCGTTTCGCTCAATGGTTGTTTCCGGCGACAAGACGATAGGTGCCACCGTTGGCGCAGCTGCGGTCATGTCCATTCCCGGCCCTCCCCCAGCTTCACTCAGGAAGACTGGGGTGAGCTCTCGTGCTAACCGGATTGCCTTGATGGATTCGCCATTCATTTCAGCATCCAAGACTCGCTTCAGCGGGGTCATCGGATCAACCCACAGCCATTTTTTGGCTACCAACTCATCCAGGATCATCTTTACCGTAAGTCCGTAACCGCTGAATGACTCGGGCCATCGCAGAAGCAACTGATGATCCTTGTCAAGGACGACCTCTGATCCCCATCGTTTGTCACCTGACTTGAGATCCTGAGCAAGCGCCCTTAAGGCTTCACCAACCGCGCCATTCAAGGCGGGAATTTGTTTCTGGCCTGTGCCGGTGGATTCAACGGATGGCCGCTGACCTGGCCGACCGTCATGTTCCGGGGCTGATGTTGCGGCGCTAGGTATGGATGGCATCTGGTTGTCCTTGATGGACGGCGGTCGCTTGCTGTCCTCTACCCTTCGATTGATTTGTGGCTTGTTGTCCGGAAGGATTTCAACAACCGCATCGGGTTTTTCAAGGGGCATGGCCCCCTCTAAAGGCACATCCGGTGAATTGGCTTGCACCAGATCCGTGTCACCCTTTTGTGACGTGTCATTGATTATTCGCCCAGCAACAGGTGCAATCGGAATCGTGGATAGCATCGCTTCGTCCCTGAGCCTGATTGCGGGTAGCTTGATATCCGGGATCTTTTCAACCAGCACCGCTGGGGCTATTTTCCAGAACCGCTCACCAGGCGCGGCATCCTCACGAACAAACGCAATTTGCCGTTCCAGAAGCATGTCGAGTATCCCATCAGGGGTTCGAGGAATACCTGGAATACCGTCCTCGCGTACCTGCTTGGCTATTTCCTCGCCGGCAGCCGGCCAGATTAGATAGACGTTGCCAGCGATGTTCCAGACACGTGCCCCAGGCTCATTGACAAGCCACAATCCCTCTTTGATGAAGCGGCGCATGATGTCTGTCAAATGACGCTCCACGGGGACACCAAGATCGTATCCAGCCATGGCTACGCCAAGCGTCTTCAAATCCCTTTCGACGCTGGTCTGGTCGGCCTTGACTACGAGGTCATAGATGGGGTTGGTTGGTCCCGGATAGGATGTCAGGGATTCCATCAACCAGACGATCAATTCCGTGCCGCCCTCCTCGATCCAATCAAGTGTCTCCGCGCCGATGATTCGGTCACCGATCAGATTGGATAAAGCGGTATGTTGCCTGGCTCTTCCTTCACGCCAGTCCAGGAAGTATGCCTGTACGTGATTTTTCGTTGCCCATGTAAAAAGGTCTTCTTTGATAGGCTTCCAGATTGCCGTTCGGTCTTTGTTAGTCACCACCAGATCAGTTACCGGCTTGCCGGCATCGTGACATAGCGCAGCCAGAAAAACGGCAAGTTGCCAACGCGGCTCCATCTCTCTTCGCTGAGAAGGCGATTTCGCACTTTCCAGCAGCACTTTGTCGGCAGATTGAAGTGCCCAAAGTCCTACCTCGATTGAGTGACGAAGCAGTCCGCCGGCACCGCGATGGTGATGTGACTGCGAGGCAGGCAGCAGGTGCGCGTACGCAGCAAATCTTCGCACGGCGGGAAGATAGTAGCAGTCGATGATCTTGGGGGTTGCGATTGCCGTGTTGGCAATGCGTTCAATCAACTCGCACTGTGTTTCAAGCAGATTCTCAGGAGGAACAACCGGCAACCCTTTCATGAATGGGGGGTAACGCGGGATCTCGTCAGCCGACCAATGGTAGATCGGTTGTGTGGCGTTGGATTGGCGTGCACCACTTGCCGGTTTCCGTCTGAACCAGAAAAGCATGTCGCCTTGCCCCTCAATCAATAAAGGCTAATTGCGCGGCCAACCAGTTCAGTCTCCGAAACCCAACCCACCAATGCATAGCGGGAATCAAGGCTATCCGGATGAGGTGCAGACATGAAGAAATGGCCATTGGGGATGATCCCGACTGGCCCATGCAGGAGAGGTATCCTGCCTTTTGAAGCTGGCTTTGCTCGCCCGGCCGATTGCCCATCCACGAAGTATTCGCGGTAGCCCTTGCCGACATCGTGGGCAACGACCTCGGAACCGGAAACCCCCAGTATTTGCTTGAGGAATAGTGCCCCTCTTTCGTATGGACCTCCGCCGCCATATCGAAAGGCGGCAAGATCTCCCTTCCGGGGCGTCGCCCCCTTCTGCACCAGGAATATCGTTCCCGGCAGCGAGTCGGATACGTTGATCGTCAGAGTGAAGTACCGACCAAAGGCGACGATGGCGACGAAGACCCACAGATAAATCGTTCCGCGCCGAACCAGATGAAGGTATAGGGAATCGAGCATCATGCCATCATACGAAGCCACCTTCTCGAATCCAGGACGAAAAGCATCCAGAATCGAGGTGTTTCGAATTCAGGTGCCCCTAGTCACCTCGGATGCGCTGCCACTGCCCGCTATCAAAACACTTTAGTCTGACAAAACGGACACTGATCGGTGTATTTATTCCCGGTGTCGTAGATATAGCCGGCACGACACTTGTCGCAACGCGAGAGCATCACGATGTGCGCCCTGACATCTCGGACAGCAAAGTACCCAGCGTTGATATCGATGTCACCGCAGATCCGCTGATACTCCATCCATGTGTTCAGCAACCAGCCCGGCGCAATAGTTGTCCCATTGAGCCGCTTGTAGAAAACCGCAAATGAAGAGATACGGGCCGCCATATCCGCATCCTTGATGAAGGACAGCACCGTCTCGGGCAGCTTTCCATTGGCAGGCCTGACACCGTGTATGTCGTGCCACCACTGACGCAGCGTCAAGGTACTCACATCAGTAAGCGCGCGGATGACAGAAAGGCGCAAACGGGCGCGAATCAGTTGCTGGGCTAGCTGCATATTTTCCAGTTCGTACAAGCCGACCATCATCGATCCTCGACCGAGAGAACATTGAGCAGATAACTCTGCCGCCTTGCGCCATCCAGATTCAGCAAGCGATCTACCTCGGCTTCGGTCAGCCGGAGACGAAACAAGCTGACACCTGACTGCCTGGCGATCACGTCAATCTGATCGACGGATAGCGTAGCCAGCTTCTCCAGTACTTGCCTCGAAAGACCGGTGACAAGCTCACCAGATTTTGAGCTTGCCGCCTCCCTCGCCATAATGAGAAACTGCCGATTTAGCGAAATGATCTCTATCACGATGCTTTTCCGAATTCAGACGCCCATAATAATAAACCGTATATGCACTATGTCAACCATAAATAATGCCTAAACGGCCTATTGAATCACTTCCGCCAGTAGCTCAGAGACTGCGCGAGTGGAGAAAAAAGCTCGCCCTTACACAGATGGCGCTCGCAGAACGCCTGAACATCGACATCGGAGTGCTACGTAAGTACGAAAACGGTATAAACGTTCCGGGGGGGCGCGTATTGGCATCCCTGGGAGAAACAGGGGTCAATCTCAACTGGCTACTTACTGGTGATGGCCAGATGGATGCCACTCAAACCCCGCAAGCTGACTTCCAATGGAGCGACAATCCAGACTTGGCACGACGCCTTGCCGCAATTGCTGGCCTACTTGACGGAATCGATGAGGAGAAGCGCTCCGCTGTACTTGATGAGATTTTCTCTCGTGTTCAGGAGGCGAAACGGGTAGCCGATCTGGAGGATCTGGTTACCGCGATGACGAAAAAGCTTGCCTGATTTAGTAGTGGTAACGACTTAATCTGACGGACAGTCCCATGCGAGGGTCTTTTGCCGCCCCCCTGCCGCCGCACAAGCTGGCAGAGGTTCAATGGCTGGTGTCTGAGTCGAGCAGTCGGTCAGAGCGGTTTCTCACGGACAGCCCCCGGCCTGAACCGACAATCGCCGGGGTTGTAGCTGTCAAGGCGAATGACTGTTATACGGAAATTTGTCGAACTCACCCATCCGGCCATCAGCGGACCATGGAGGCGTGGAAACAATCCAGTTTTGAATGGCGAGTAACTGGCAGATACCTGCCGCACACGATA
>JAIFMO010000014.1 GCA_020048435.1 Sulfuritalea sp. | reverse complement strand
TGGCGGGGCTTCGCCGTGGTATGAGACTGGCCCTCGACCAAAGTGAATTCGGCTATCTCGCGGAAACCATTCACTCCATGCAATTCTTCGACAGCGTTTCTCCCCGCTGGCCGCTTGCCATGACCGCGGATGCCATTGCCGTGATCCGCAAAAAGGGGACACACCCTGTATTCCCCATAGCTTTTTGAGCCAGGGTTCAGTCTCTTTCGCCCATGCAGCGATTACCTTTCACAATCCGCATCTACTACGAAGACACCGATTCCGGTGGTGTGGTCTATTATGCGAACTACCTGCGCTTTCTCGAGCGGGCTCGAACCGAGTTGCTGCGCGGGCTTGGTTTCGAGCAGGCGCGGCTGGCGCGCGATGCGGGCATCGCCTTCGCCGTGCGTTCGCTGCGGGTCGACTACCTCAAACCAGCGCGGCTCGACGACTTGATCGAAGTGCAATCGAGCATCGGGGAACTCGGACGCGCCCAGGTGGTCTTTCTACAGCGTATCGAACGGGCGGGAGAGTTGCTGGTCGACGCGACGGTGCGGGTGGCCTGCCTCGATCTGGTCAAGGGCAAGGCAACGGCGATACCGAAAAACATCCATGAAGAACTTAAAAAACTGACATGAACGTCACTCAAGACTTATCCATCCTCCAGCTTGTTCTCGAAGCCAGCCTGGTCGTCAAACTGGTCATGGGGCTGCTTTCCGTGGTTTCGCTGACGTCGTGGTACTGGATTTTCCGCAAGTGGTTCGCCATCCGTGATGCACGGGCCAAGACCGAGATTTTCGAGCGCGACTTCTGGAGCGGCGGCGACCTCAACACCTTGTTCCAGTCAGCAGTGAATGACCGCCACAACACGGGCGCGCTGGAGCGAATCTTTGAGGCCGGCTACCGCGAATTCACCAAGCTGCGCGGGCAGAAGACACTCGATCCGGGCACGGTAATCGACGGCGTCCGCCGCGCCATGCGCGCGACCTACCAGCGCGAGGTCGACGATCTCGAATCGCATCTTGCCTTCCTTGCCTCGGTCGGCTCGGTATCGCCTTACGTCGGCCTGTTCGGTACGGTGTGGGGCATCATGCATTCCTTCCGCGGCCTCGCCAGCATGAGCTCGGCCACGCTCGCCGCCGTCGCCCCGGGCATTGCCGAAGCCTTGGTGGCCACCGCCATCGGCCTGTTCGCCGCGATTCCGGCCGTGGTGGCCTACAACCGTTTTGCCCATGATCTGGATCGCGTCGCGGTTCGCTTCGAGAGCTTCATGGAGGAGTTTTCCAACATCCTGCAGCGGCAGCTACGATGAGACAAAGACGGCTCATGAACGAGATCAACGTCGTTCCTTACATCGACGTGATGCTGGTATTACTGGTGATTTTCATGGTCACCGCCCCGATGATCCAGACAGGCAGTGTCGATCTGCCCAGCGTGGGCAAGAGCCAGACGCCGCCGGTTGCGCCGCTTGAAATCATCGTCAAGGCCGACCAGAGTCTGGCGCTGCGTGATCGCGCCCGGGGTGGCCAGGAAACGAACATCACGCGCGCCGACCTTGCCAAGCGACTGAAGGAGATGCAAGCGAAGAACCCGCAACAGCCCGTGCTGATCGCCGGCGACAAGAGCGTCAAGTACGAGGCTGTGCTGTCGGTGATGGACGAGTTGCAACGCCAGCAGATCGCGAAAATCGGCCTGCTGGTACAGCCGGGTCGTTAGCGTGGAACATTCGCCGGCGATGATGACGCCACCCTTGCCGGTCACTGCGCCGGGCAAGCGTGCCGCCATCGCGCTGACTGTTGTTGTTCATGCCGTGCTGCTGGGGCTGCTGATCTATGGCGTTCGCTGGCAGACACAGGCGCCGGAATCGATATCCGTCGAACTGGTGAATGCCGTGCAGGGCCCGGTTGCCGTGCCGCCAGCGCCGACGCCGGAACCGGAACCCGTCAAACCGATCGAACCGAAACCCGAGCCGCCGCCGCCGAAACCAGCGCCCGTGCCGCCCCCCAGGCCGGATATCGCGATCAAGGAGAAGGAAAAACCCAAGCCGCCACCGAAAGAGGTTGCGCCGAAAGAACTGCCCCCCAAGGCTGATCCCTTTGCCGAACAGCTCAAGCGCGAGACCGAGCAGTTGCAGCAGAAGCGGACCACGGACGCGGCAGCGGCAGAACTGGCCAAACTCAAGGCCGATCAGGCCACTGCCGCCAGCAAGGGCGCAACGGATTCGTATAACGACAAGATTCGCGGCAAGATACGTGGCAACATCGTGCTGCCACCCGACATCAAGGGCAACCCGGAGGCGATCTTCGATGTGACGCAGTTGCCATCGGGCGAGATACTGAGCGTGAAGCTCAGGAAAACTTCGGGTCATGCGGCCTGGGATGCCGCCACCGAGCGCGCCATCTTCAAGTCCAGCCCGCTGCCCAAGCCCGAGCGGGGCGATTTGTTCCGGCGCGACCTCCGCCTCACCTTCAGGCCGCTTGAGAACTGAGCGGCTATAATTCGCCTCCTATGAAAGACAACCCTCTGCTTGCCGGCCTGTTTGTCGGCCTACTTGCCGCCTCCGCCTTGCCGGCGTGGGCGCAGCTCTCCATCGAAATTACCGGCGCGGGCGCCAACCGCATTCCGGTCAGCATTGCCGATTTTGCTGGCGAACGCATCGTTTCGCAGGCGTTGAGTTCCGTAGTGCGCGCCGACCTGGAACGCAGCGGCTGGTTCCGCCTGGTCGAATCCGGCTCCCTCGGCACGATGGAACCAACGGCCGGCAACCTGGGCGACCTGAAGTCGCGTGGCGCGGATGCCTACGTCGCCGGTAGTGCGAGTTCGACCGCCCCCGCGTCGTCCACCACCGAAGGACGTTACGAAACGCGCTTTCGCCTGTTCGACGTGCCCAAGCAGGCTTCGCTCGGCGGCCAGTCCTACGCCCACGGCTCCGGCCAACTTCGCTCCACCGCGCACCGCATTTCCGATTTCATCTATGAGAAGTTGACTGGCGAGCCCGGCGTTTTCTCCACCCGCATCGCCTACGTGGTGAAAAGCACCGGCCGTTTTGAACTTCAGATCGCCGACGCCGATGGCATGAATGCACAGGCGGCGCTGGCCTCGCGCGAACCCATTATTTCGCCGTCCTGGTCGCCCGACGGCACCAAGCTGGCTTATGTTTCCTTTGAGGCAAAAAAGCCGGTGGTCTATGTGCATGACCTCGCCTCGGGTCGCCGCCATGTCGCCGCCAATTTCAAGGGCTCGAATTCGGCGCCCGCCTGGTCGCCCAATGGTCGGCGGCTGGCGGTGGTGCTGACCAAAGATGGTCGCTCGCAGCTCTACACGCTTAACGTCGATGGCAGTGGCGTTACCCGCCTGGCCACGTCGACCGGCATTGACACCGAACCGCAATACTCGCCCGACGGTCAATGGATCTATTTCACTTCCGACCGCGGCGGAAGCCCGCAGATCTATCGCATACCCGCCAGCGGTGGCGATGGCCAGCGCGTTACCTTCGAGGGCAATTACAACGTAACGCCGCGACTGTCCCCCGACGGCAAGAACATGGCCTACGTCTCTCGCCACGAAGGCCGCTTCCATGTCACGCTGATGGATCTCGCCACGCAGCAGTCGCAGATTCTTACCGACACCGCCAAAGACGAGTCGCCCAGTTTTGCGCCCAACGGCCGCACCATCCTCTACGCCTCGGAGATCAATGGCCGCGGCGTGCTTGGCACGGTATCGGTCGATGGCCGCATCAAACAGAAACTTTCCGTACTCGCCGCCGACATTCGGGAACCCGCCTGGGGTCCAAAGCTCAAATAGTCCCAAGCTTAAATAGAAACAAGAAGTCATTGCCAAGGAGTTGTTATGCGCCCATTGATCGCCGTATTCGCCGTTGCCCTTCCTTTCCTGCTCAGCGCCTGCAGCAGCCAGCCGCCAGTTGCCGAACAGCCGGGCGCCGGTGTCGAGGAGCGCAAGCCGACGGCCGTCATCACCACGCCGCCGGTCGTGCCGCCGCCCATCACGACCGCAGCGATCGACCCCTACAGCCTTGCCGCGCTCAAAGACCCGAAGAGCATTCTTTTCAAGCGCAGCGTCTATTTTGATTTCGACATGTTCGTCGTCAAGGATGAATTCAAGCCGCTGATCGAGGCGCATGCCAAGTTTCTGGCGAACAATCCCAAGTTGAAAATGCTGATTCAGGGCAATGCCGATGATCGTGGCAGCCGCGAATATAACCTTGCACTGGGCCAGAAACGTTCCGAGGCGGTCAAGCAGGCGCTGTTGTTGCTGGGTGCCCGCGAGGATCAGGTCGAATCCGTCAGCCTGGGCGAAGAAAAGCCGGTCTGTTCCGAACAAACCGAGGATTGCTGGGCCAAAAATCGTCGCGGCGAGATGCTCTACTCCGGCGAGTTCTGATCGATGGCGGCCAGCTTGCGGGCCATCGCCATCGCGGCGGCCATTGCTTGCGTCGCGCTGCCGGCTCGAGCCGGCCTGTTCGATGACGAAGAGGCGCGCGCGCGTGTCGAAAAGCTGCGCACCGATGTCACCGACATTGCCAAGCGAATCGAAGCCACCAGCAAGAATCAGCTCGATTTCGCCAACCAGTTCGAGACGCTGCGCGCCGACATTTCGCGCCTGCGCGGCCAGGTGGAAGTCGTCACCTACGAACTCGAAGCGGCGCAAAAGCGGCAGAAGGATTTCTACGTCGATCTCGACAATCGCTTGCGCAAGATCGAAGCCGTTACCGTCGAAGCGAAGGCTGCGGAAGCCAAGGTCGATGCCGCCGCCGAAACGCACGACTACGAAGCGGCCCTGTCCGCCTTCCGCGGCGCCAAGTACAAGGATTCGCTTAACGGTTTCGTTGGTTTCATCAAGTCCTACCCGAATAGCGGTTTTCAGCCTTCGGCCCACTTCTGGGCGGCCTCAAGCCTTCACCAACTCAAGGATTATGCCCGCGCCGCCGAACTTTTCGGCAAGGTGGCCGATACCTGGCCGGATGACGCCAAGGCGCCCGATGCCCGCCTCAGTCAGTCCAACGCCCTGGCTGCGGCCGGCGATAGCAAGAACTCCCGCAAAGCACTGGAAGCGCTGATCGAGAAATATCCGAACAGTAACGCCGCGAAAAGCGCCAGGCTACGGCTAAAGAATAAATAGTGGGTTCCGTAGACCCGGTTTTCGCGGCTGACGCGAAGCTGCGCGTCACTGAAATATTTCATTCCATCCAGGGCGAATCGACGCGTATCGGCCTGCCCACGGTCTTCGTGCGGCTCACCGGTTGCCCTTTGCGCTGTAGCTGGTGCGACACCGACTACGCCTTTGCCGGCGGCGAACTTCAAGAAATCGGCGGCGTGCTAGCGCACGTCGCCACTTTTAGCTGCCCGACCGTCTGCGTCACTGGCGGCGAACCGCTGGCGCAAAAAGCCTGCCCCGAACTGCTGACCTCATTATGCGATGCCGGCTATTCGGTGTCGCTGGAAACCAGTGGTGCGCTTGACGTTTGCGGCGTCGATCCCCGTGTCTCGCGCATCGTCGACCTCAAGGCGCCCGCTTCGGGCGAATCGGCCAAAAACCGCTGGGAGAATCTCGCCTGTCTCACGCCCAACGACGAATTGAAACTGGTGCTAGCCTCCGAAGCCGACTACCTCTGGGGAAAGTCGGCGCTAGCGGAACGGCAACTGGACACCATTTGTCCGGTGCTGTTCTCGCCCGTTGCCGACCGCCTAGATCCCGCGCGATTGGCCGAATGGATATTGCGCGACCACCTGCCGGTGCGTTTCCAGCTACAACTCCACAAGGTACTTTGGGCCGAACCGCGCGGCCGCTAGTCCCTCTGCTAATATTGCCCGATGCCTGACGCAGTCGTACTACTTTCCGGCGGCCTCGACTCTGCCACCGCCTTGGCCATCGCCCATGCCGACGGTTTTCGCTGCCACTGCCTGTCGGTCGATTACGGCCAGCGCCATCGTGCCGAACTGGCGGCGGCCGCTCGCGTGGCCGCGGCATTTGATGCTGCCGCGCATCGTATCCTCCATCTCGACATGGGCCAACTGGGCGGCTCGGCCCTCACCGATACCGCCATCCCCGTGCCCACCGGGGGTATCCACCCAGGCATTCCCGTCACCTATGTGCCCGCGCGCAACACCATCATGTTGTCGCTGGCGTTGGCCTGGGCCGAGGTTTTGGGCGCGCAGGACATCTTCGTTGGCGTCAATGCGGTCGACTATTCCGGCTATCCGGACTGCCGTCCCGACTTCATCGGCGCCTTCGAGCGTATGGCCAATCTCGCCACCAAGGCTGCCGTCGAGGGCCGACCGCTGCGCATCCGTGCGCCACTGATTGCGCTGACCAAGGCCGAAATCATCGCGCGAGGGATCGAACTCGGCGTCGATTACGGCCTCACGGTCTCGTGCTATCAGGCCGATATCGCCGGCCGCGCCTGCGGCGACTGCGATTCCTGCCGGCTGCGGCGCGAAGGTTTTGTCGCCGCCGGCCTGGCCGACCCTACCCACTACGTTGCTGCAGCGACGAATTTTCCTGCCGTCCCACTTACCGCGCCAGGAAAAATGCTCTAGCATTGCCCATTTTCAAGGCTCGGTAGAGGCCAACCTTCGGAGGAACTTTCGCATGGAATTCACCATTCATCATCAGGTTTTGCTTAGTGTGTTCGGGCTAGCGGTTGTCATGGGTGCCACGGCCAACAAGACCAATTTCTGTACCATGGGCGCCGTGTCCGACTGGGTGAACATGGACGATACCGGCCGGCTGCGCGCCTGGTTGCTGGCCATTGCTATCGCGCTGCTGGGCGTCACCATTCTTGAGGCCACGGGCAAGGTGGTTATTGGCACCAGCACATTCCCGCCCTACCGCACCACTAATTTTGCCTGGTTGCGTTATCTGCTCGGCGGTCTGTTATTCGGCGTCGGCATGACGCTGGCTTCCGGTTGCGGCAACAAGACATTGGTGCGCATTGGCGGCGGTAATCTCAAGTCGCTGGTTGTGCTGGCCATTGCCGGCGCTGGTGCCTACGTCATGCTCTGGACCGACTTCTACGACAGTGTCTTTGGTGGCATGGTGTCGGCTACCAGCATCAATCTCGCCCCGCACGGCTTTGCCAGTCAGGCGCTTGGCGATCTGCTCGGCGTCGGCAACACGGTCGCCGGCGCCGTGGTGGCGCTGGCCCTCGTCGCTTACGCTTTCTCTTCCCGCGACTTCCGCGAAAACAAGGACAACATTTTTGGTGGCATCATCATCGGACTGGTGATCGTTGGCGGCTGGTATGTCACCGGCGGCGAAATGGGCGCGCGCTGGAAGGAATTCGCTGATTTTGCCGACACCAAGCCGTTGCGCGTCGAAACCCAGTCCTACACCTTCATCAGCGCGATGGGCGACGCCGTGCGCTATGCAATGAACCCGAAGGACACCTCGCTGATCAATTTTGGCATCGTGGCGCTGGCTGGCGTAATCGTCGGCTCCCTGCTCTGGTCGCTGCTCAGCCGCAGTTTTCGCATGGAATGGTTTGCCTCTGGCGGGGACTTCCGCAACCATGCCATCGGCGCCGTGCTGATGGGCATCGGTGGCGTGCTGGCCATGGGTTGCACCGTGGGACAAGCCATCACAGGCGTTTCCACGCTCGCACTGGGGTCCATCCTCACCTTCATTGCCATCGTCGCTGGCGCCGCCGGCACCATGAAATATCAGTACTGGCAAATGATGAAAGAAGCGTGAGACGTCCTCTCGCCATTGATTAGGCGCCATTTTGTTTGACAGCCTTCCGTGCCGTCGCTAAAATCCGCGCCTCATTCTGTGGGTCGTTAGCTCAGTTGGTAGAGCAGCGGACTTTTAATCCGTTGGTCGCAGGTTCGAATCCCGCACGGCCTACCACACAGTTTCTATCGGCGGGGGTATAGCTCAGTTGGTAGAGCAGCTGACTCTTAATCAGTAGGTCGCAGGTTCGAATCCTGCTGCCCCCACCAAGAATATCAATGGGTTACAGTCGCTTGACTGTAACCCATTTTCTTTTGCGGCACACAGTTGTGGCAACAGGAGCAACAGCGCGCGCTCAGAAGGGGAAATCGTGGCGAACATGCCAGCGTCGACTATTCTGTCCGCGTGACAACCACTCGGACGCTGCCTACCTTGATGCCGCCCGACCCTTGACGTAACCCGCGATCAACCCCAGCAACTCTTCTTCGTCGTAGGGCTTACCGAGGTAGTGGTTGACGCCGATTTCCATGGCGTAGTTACGATGTTTGTCGGCGATGCGCGAGGTAATCATGATGATCGGCACCCCACGGGTGCGGACGTCGGCGCGGACGTTGCGCGTCAGATCGAAGCCATCCATGCGCGGCATTTCGATGTCGACCAGCATGACGTCGGGCACGACCTCGGCTAGTTGTTCGAGCGCATCGACGCCATCCTTGGCGGTCAGGACGTGGTAGCCCTCGCGCGCCAGCAGGCGACCGGCGATCTTGCGCACGGTGAGCGAATCGTCGACCACCATCACCGTTGGCGTGGCGGCGATGGCCTCTGCTTCGCTGTCGCGGCTGATGGTGGTTTGGGTCAATTGCACCATCCGGTTAGCCGGTTGTCGACCCGAAAGGGCGATGGGATTGAGAATCAGCGCAATTTCGCCGTTGCTCAGCACCGTGGCGCCGTCGATGCCGACCACGCGGGCCAGTTGCGGTCCGATGTTCTTGACGACAATTTCCTCGTTGCCGACGAGGCCATCCACCTCCAGGGCAATGTGCCGCGAGGCGCCCTTGAGCAGCATCAGCCAATGGCGCCGCGCCGCTTGTGGCCGGGCGTCGGCATCGCCCAGCAACTGCCCGATGTAGTGCCACGGATAGTGATTGCCGAGCCAATCGGTGCCGCCGGCTTCGCGGATGAGCGCGATGACTTCGGGTTTCAATTCGCTGACCTGCTCGATCATGGTCGAGGGGATGGCGTAGGCGTGGCTGCCGGCGCGCACCAGCACCGCCTGCGTTACCGCCAGCGTGAGCGGCAGGTAGATACGGAAACGGGCGCCGCGACCGCGACCCGCATCGATCTCGATGCGACCGCCGAGGTTGGCCGTCTCGGTGCTCACCACGTCAAGGCCGACACCGCGACCAGCAACTTCGGTGACCTCGGTGGCGGTCGAAAAACCAGGCTGGAAAATGATGGCCGCAATGTCGGCGTCGGCAATCTCGGCGTCGGCTGCCAGTTGCCCGCGTTCGATGGCGCGCGCACGGATGCGGTCGAGATCGAGGCCGGCGCCATCATCGGTCATTTCGATGAGGATTTCGTTGCCAGCCTGGGCCAACGACAGCTGGATTTCGCCGATTTCCGGCTTGCCGGCGGCGGCCCGGGCGGCCCGGTCTTCGAGGCCGTGGACGACGGCATTGCGCAACAGGTGTTCGATGGGGCCAATCATGGCTTCCAGCACCGAGCGATCAAGTTCGGTCTGGCCGCCGCGGACGTCGAGGTTGGCGCGCTTGTCGAGCTCCTTCGCGGTTTGCCGCACGATGCGGTAGAGCCGCTCGGCGACGGTGTTGAAGGGCACCATGCGGACGCTCATCAACGCCTGCGACAGCTCGCGGTTAAGGCGGGACTGGGCCACCAGCGCGGCGTTGGCGTGGTCGAGGTTCTGCAACAGGTTGTGCTGGACGGAGGCAACG
>JAIFMO010000206.1 GCA_020048435.1 Sulfuritalea sp. | reverse complement strand
GGAATGGCTGGCGGACGGGCCGCAGGGTCGGCGTAGGCGGCAGCGACCAGGCGCAGGCTGTCATCAACCGTTGCGCTCGGGCTCGCCAACTCATGGGCAAAGCCGATCCAGGCTGTGTTTGTTGTTTCCTCCAAAGGGACTTCCGTTGGTGCGTCGCCCGCCTCACGGGGATTCACATCAGTCACATCGGCTTTCATGCGCTGCATCGCGCGCGCCAAACCAGGCAATTCGCGACCGATGCAGGCCTCAAGGCGCAGCGTTTCCAGCGCATGGAAGCAACGACGCGCCCGCGCCGGATCAGAATAGCGAGCGCACGGGCCTGCGCTGTCAGCCCGAAAAGTACCGAAGCGGGTTTGCGCCCACAGCATCGTCACCATGGCCTTGGCCAGTTGAAAATTGTCAGCCGCGCTTTCCATCTCGGCAATCACTGGCGGCAGGTAAAGCGTCTCGCCGTCGGTCCAGGCCCCGTCATCACCCTGGCACTGTTCCAGCCGCAGCGCGCGGCCGGCCAGGCCGCAAACAAAATTGCGCAGGATGCCGGCAATATCGTCGTACACCGCTCCGGCCGCGTGCTCGCGCCCCAGACGGACAAAGCGCCGCGGGTCGCGCAGCACATCGAGGGCCGACTTGAGACCTTCGCGATCGCAAGCATCGATCGCCTGCAATATCCAGGCTTCGACCGTGCGCGCGTCCATGTGCTCAAGCATCCGCGGCACATGGCGCGCCACCATGTGGGCAACCTGGATATTGACACTGGCTGTGCGCTTGACCCAGTCCAGCGCAAAATCACGCTGCTGTCGCGGCAGCTTGGCGATACCCTCTGCCAGCGGAGCTATCGGATGGCGGGTGAACTCACCTTCGAGCCAGTTATCGAGCAGCGCTTCGATTGCAACGGGATCACCGGTCACGGCCGAAATCGCGCGAGCTGCGTGCGCTAGAAGATTGAAGACGACATTTCGTGCACCGCCGCCAGCATTTCCGGCTCGTCGGTCACGGCCTGGGCGATGGCCGCGCGGCAGGCAGTCACCGGCGCAATGCCATCGGCGATCAGCGTGCCGGCGTGCACCAGCAGGCGCGTGCTGGCACCTTCGTCAAGACCGCTACCCTTGAGATTGCGCGTCATGGCGGCAAACTTGACCAGTTTGGCGGCGAGTTCAGCATCTATCCCCGTTTCGCGCCTGACGATAGTGGCCTCCAGTTCGGCATCGGGGTAGTCGAATTCAAATGCGACAAAGCGTTGCCGTGTGCTCTGCTTGAGTTCCTTCAGCACACTCTGGTAACCGGGGTTGTAGGAAATCACCAGCATGAAGTTGGGTGGCGCTTGCAACAGTTCGCCGCGCTTTTCGATTGGCAGCACGCGGCGCGAATCGGCCAGCGGATGAATCACCACCATGGTGTCCTTGCGCGCTTCGACCACTTCGTCGAGGTAGCAGATGGCGCCAGCGCGCACGGCGGCCGCCATCGGCCCGTCCATCCATACCGTCTGACCACCGACAATCAGGTAGCGGCCGACAAGGTCGGCGGCGGTAAGGTCATCATGACAGGCCACGGTCACCAGCGGACGCTTGAGCTTCCACGCCATGTATTCGACGAAGCGCGTCTTGCCGCAGCCGGTTGGCCCTTTAAGCAGCACCGGCAGGTGATTGCGATGGGCCGACTCGAACAGCGCCACCTCGTCGCCGACCGTCTGATAGAACGGCTCGACGCCGATGGTCGCCAGTTGCGGCGCGATCAGCCCAACATTGGATAGAGCGTCTTTCATGGGTCGACTTCAGTCACATAAGCAAGTCATAGGTCAGCTGGATGGATCAGTCACGCGAGCAACTGCCGCCCTCATCATCGCAAAGGCCGGTGACATCGGGCTCGATGCCTTCTTCGAGCATTTCTTGCTCCAGTTTGGCCCGTTTTTCCGCCGCCTCCAGTTCGATTTGCGCCTGGCGCACCTGCCAGTTCGAAAGACGCAACTGTGCGGCCTCTTCGTCGAGCGGGATGCTCTGTTCGCCAAACATCACCTGTTTGAGGAAGCGGAAGGCAAACTGCATCAGTTCGACGTCATCGGCCATCAGCATGGCCTTTTCGTCCGCCCCCAGCTTGAACAGCTTGCCGAAGGCATCGCTCTCGACAAAGCTGTGGAAGGTATCGATGTCATAGCAGGCCATGAAAAAGAGTTGACGGCTTTTGAGTGACGGGGCGCCAATACTCGGTCCGGACGATTTTTTCTTCAGCACCAGTTGGCGCCAGCCGCGGGCAAGATCGTCGTATTCGACGACACCCTGCTCCTTGCGATAGTCGTCGATGTTGATGGGGCGGGCCACTTCGTGGCCCTTGCAGTGCGCTTCCTTGACGATGGCGTAGGACTGACGATCGATATATTCGTCCTGGCGGCGTAGCGACAGCAGGGCCACCGGGTAATAGCGACAGGCCGTCGGACGGTCGGCATAGACGCCGCAGCCTTCCGGCTGCATGAAGCGACAGGCAGAGCCGTTCTCGATCGGACGCAGCTTGACACCAGCCAGACCATCCTTTTCCATCTCGTAGGGAACGGTGTACTCACGCAGAAAATCGGTGGAACTGATGCCGAGATGCTTTTTAAGGCGAACGATGTCGTAAGGCGTCAGCGAAATGTCGATATTAGCGCAACAGGCATTCCAGCAAGAAATGCCCTTGTGGCAGGAGAACTGGATCTGGTGGTCACCCTCGACCATGTTGGGCACGACGGGGCTTTGCGGAAAAGGAACCTCGGGCTTGGACATCTGATACCTCAAATGAAAGTCGTTTGCAAAAGATATGCGTTGAAACAAGTACTTGCAACCCCTTTGCAAACGGGGACATCGCGGTCCCGAAAGAAAAACCGGACGCCCCAGCGAAGGGGCGTCCGGCCAGTGTGCTACAGGACTTGCTTAGTGCGGCGCAGCAGCCTTGAACAGCTTCGACTTATCGACGAGATCCACATGGGCGCGCTTGAAGCACGTCCACTGCTTGGACTTCTTGTCGTAGATCGAATTCACGAAGCAATGCCAGTTCTCTTCGTCGACAAAGTTCTTGTCGGTGCGATAGTAGAAGCCAGGATAACGGCTTTCCTGACGGAACTGGATGTGCTTCATGTGGGCTTCGGCCGTGAGTATGCGATGGTAGTTTTCCCATGCGCGCAGCAGTTCGTGCAGGTCTTTCGCACGCATCTTCTGGGCGTCTTCCTTCAGCATCTCGAGCTTCTCTTCGGCCTTTTCCAACATCTTGTCGTTGGTGCGGTAATACGTGGCAACACCTGCAACATACTCGTCCATGATCTTCTGCAGACGGAACTGCAGCATCTTGGGCGTGATGTAGTTGGGGTTGACATCGATCGCGGTCGTGTAGTCCTTGAATTCGAGGAAGTTGCGCACCGGCTTCCAGATTGCTTCGGCAATCTCGTCGGGGGTTTCGGCAAACTCGGTCTTGACCGTGTCGTTGTCGAGGCAGTACTTGACCATGGCCTTGGCAGCCATGCGGCCTTCGGCATGCGAACCGGACGAGAACTTGTGACCGGAAGCGCCCACGCCGTCGCCGGCGGTGAACAGACCCTTGACGGTGGTCATGGAGCGATAGCCCCAGTTCCAGCCAGCGGGCAGGTGTGCAGGGACACCGGCTTCGGTTTCAGTGGTAGGAGCGCCCACGTCGGTCGGGCCAGACACCCAAATACCGCAGCAACCGGAGTGCGAACCCAGCAGGTAGGGCTCGGTCGGCATCAGCTCGGACATCTTCTTCTCGGGCTCGATGTTCTCGCCAACCCAGACGCCGCATTGACCGATACACATATCGAGGAAGTCTTCCCAGGCCTCGGCTTCGAGGTGCTTGACTTCTTTCGGCGACAGGGTCTCGCGCAGCTTGGCCAGCGCGGTGACGGTGTCCATGTAGATCGGGCCGCGACCTTCCATCATTTCCTTCAACATCAGATGGTTACGCAGGCAGGACGCGGGAACGGCAGCCTGGCCATAGGGCGGGTAGTCGTTCAGCATTTCCTTGTTCTTGGCCATGTAGTTCTCGCCGTAGGCGTTGGTCGCCTGGGCTTTGAACAACAGGAACCAGGCGCCGACCGGGCCGTAACCGTCCTTGAAACGGGCGGGAACGAAACGGTTTTCCATCATGGTCAACTCGGCGCCGGCTTCGGCGGCCATCGAGTAGGTCGAACCGGCGTTCCACACCGGATACCAGGCGCGACCCGTGCCTTCACCGACGGAGCGGGGACGGAAGATGTTCACGCAGCCACCAGCGGCCAGCATGATGGCCTTGGCCTTGTAGATGTAGATCTTGTTCTCGCGCACCGAGAAACCGGCGGCGCCGGCGATACGGCCCGGATCGTTCTTGTCGTTGATCAAACGAACGATAAACACGCGCTCCTGGATGCGGTCGAGGCCCAGCGCCTTCTTGGCGGCTTCGGCAACGATCCACTTGTAGGATTCGCCGTTGATCATGATCTGCCACTTGCCCGAACGCACCGGTTGACCGCCGTCCTTCAACAGGGGCAGGCCTTCCTTGATGGCTTCGGCGCCATCGTGACGCACGCCGGAGGCATCGGTTTTCCAAATGGGCAGGCCCCACTCTTCGAACAGATGCACGGAGTCATCGACGTTACGGCCAAGGTCGTAGGCCAGGTCGTCGCGGGTGATGCCCATCAGGTCGTTGGAGACCATGCGAGCGTAGTCGGCGGGGTCCTGCTTGTCGCCAATGTAGGTGTTGATGGCGGACAGGCCCATCGCCACGGCGCCGGAGCGGTCCATGGCAGCCTTATCGACCAACTTGATCTTGAGGTCCTTGCCGGTCTCGGCCTTGACGGCCTCGGCCCAACGCATCATTTCGTATGCCGTACCGCAGCAGGCCATGCCGCCGCCGATCAGCAGGATGTCCAATTCTTCCTGGACAACTTCCGGTTTATCAAATGTTCCAGCCATTTTTAATTCCTCGATCAAAAATTACTTGCGGATCAGTTCGGCGGGGTTACCCGGGCGGAAGCCACCCATCATGTCCCGTGTAAACGAACCAGTCTGGGTGATATCGGCCAGTTTGGGCATCGGCTTGCCGCCGAACGGATCGATGGAACCCTCGGGGGTGGTGCGGATCGGGAACTTGAAGCGCTTCATGTTGCCATTGCGGAACTTGATGGTCCACATGATTGAATCGGAACCACGCAGCGGCTGCACGGAACCACCCAACGGCACGACGTCAGCGTAGTGACGGCATTCGATGGCGCCTTGCGGGCAGATCTTGACACAGGAATAGCACTCCCAGCACTGCTCGGGTTCCTGGTTGAACGCCTTCATGGCATGGCCGGTATCGGAACCGTCCTTGTCGAGCTTCATCAGGTCGTGCGGGCAGATGTACATGCAAGCGGTCTTATCCTGACCCTTGCAGCCATCGCACTTCTCGGTACGAACGAAGGTTGGCATTACTTACTCTCCTTGCTAGCTAACAATCCGCTGTTGTTTGAGTAGCAGCGGTCCATTTAGACCCGAACCCCACCTTGACCGGTGACCAGAACGCAAAATCGGCGATTCCGCTTCCGGCGGGCACGGTATTCCAAATTCCTCAAAACGGAGGAGGCTATCACCATATGCATCGCAAGAGAATCCCGTTTTTTGATTAATGAATAAGCCGCTCCGATTGCATGAGGAACGTTTGATCTAGATCAAACAGTCCAACTGATTCTCCACGCAGCCGGCATCAGCAATTAGTCTTTATCGCGATTGAAAAAGAATAATTGATCGAAACACCATCGGGCTTAATGTATTTTCCACAATTCGAAACGAAACTTCATAGGAGAATCAACAGTGATAAAGCCTCACGGTTCCGATCAACTGCAACCGCGGTTCGCGTATGACCCAGATCAGCATCGCGCACTGACACATGAAGCGGGGTCGTTGCCTTCGCTCATGGCCTCCTCAGCCGCTGCTGCCAACGCAGTGATGATGGGATCAGGTTACTTCAACCCGCTGACCGGCTACATGAATGTGGCCGATGCCCTTAGCGTTGCCGAACACATGAAGACCACCAGCGGCCTTTTCTGGCCGGTGCCGGTCATGAACCTCACCAAGGACGTCAGCGCGATCAAGGGCCACAAGCGCATTGCCCTGCGCGACCCCAACGTCGAGGGCAATCCCGTCCTGGCCATCATGGACGTGGAGGCCATCGAGGAGGTCAGCGAGGACCAGATGCGCCTCATGACCGAGAAGGTCTATCGCACCACCGATCCGGCCCACCCCGGCGTGGCCGCTTTCAACGGCGCAGGCCGCTTCGCCATTTCCGGCCCAATCCAGGTATTGAACTTCAGCTACTTCCAGAGCGAGTTCCCCGACACCTTCCGCACTGCCGTCGAGATCCGCAATGAAATCGCCGAGCGCGGCTGGAAGAAAGTGGTTGCTTTCCAGACCCGCAACCCGATGCACCGCGCGCACGAGGAACTTTGCCACATGGCGATGGACCGCCTCGGTGCCGATGGCCTGGTCATCCACATGCTGCTCGGCCAGCTCAAGGAAGGCGACATTCCGGCGCCGGTGCGCGATGCCTGCATCCGCAAGATGGTCGAGCTGTACTTCAAGCCCAACAGCGCGATGGTGACCGGCTACGGTTTCGACATGCTGTATGCCGGCCCGCGCGAGGCAGTACTGCATGCCGTATTCCGCCAGAACATGGGCGCCACCCACTTCATCATCGGCCGCGACCATGCCGGCGTGGGCGACTATTACGGCCCCTTCGACGCCCAGACCATTTTCGACGACGTTCCCAAGGGGGCGCTGCAGATCGAATTGTTCATGGCGGACAACACCGCCTGGTCGAAGAAGCTGAATAAAGTGGTGATGATGCGCGAAGCCCCCGGCCACACCAAGGAAGACTTCATCACCCTATCCGGCACAAAGGTGCGCGAGATGCTCGGCCGTGGCGAAGCGCCGCCGCCGGAGTTCTCCCGTCCCGAAGTAGCGAAGACCCTCATGGAGTACTACCAGAGCCTCGGCAAGTAATACGGGTAAAGCGGCTGCGGCGTGCCTGCCGCAGCCGGCAGCGCAACGTATGCCTTTCAGGACTATTGGCGCCGACTTTAACGTCGCAATTCGACCAGGGTTATGTCGTCAGGAAAATCTTCCCCACCGTGATAATCCACCAATTGTGGCCAAATTGCGGACAGGTCGTCCGCCGGGCCAAATTTGGAAATAATACCGATGATGCCTTTCATGCCCAGGTGACGGCCAGACACGTCCGGCAGCTCGGTCAGGCCATCGGTAAATAGCCACAGGCGTGCGCCATCCGCCAGGTCGGCAAACTGGCTGCCTGAGCCATCAAGGAAGATATCGGCACTTACCCCCAGCGGAAATGTTGTGGAAGTAAACGGCGTCCGCCGTCCATCGGACTCGATAAGGACGCTTCCCGGCAGACCACCATTCCAGAGCGTGAGACCCCGTCGGTCGGCGGAAATCTCTACCAGGCAATAGGGCATGTAGATCATCGCCGGCAGTTTTGAAAACATCACCGCGTTCAGTTCCGCCAGCAATCCGGCAGCAGAACCACCCTGCCGGCTAATGTCATAAAAAGTCTGTGAAATCAATGGAATACTGACAGCTGCCGCAGGGCCATGCCCGGCTATATCACCAATCAGAACGATTTGTCGCCCGTCCGGGGTAAAAGCCGCAAAGAGAACGTCGCCATTGGTTTTATCGACCGAGGATGAGATATGGCGAATCCTGCGGCCATCGAAATCGCTGGCATCGCGCATCTGGAGAATCACCTCTTCAATCAGATCGCGCTCATGCAGGAGTTGTTCGGCCTGAGCCTGCACGATGGCTTGCGCCTCGCGCAGCGCCAGATGCGTGCGCACACGGGCCTGGATGATCGGCACACTGAATGGCTTGGTGATGTAATCGACCGCTCCGAGCGACAAACCCTTCAGTTCATCGATCACTTCCGACATCGCCGTCACGAAGATCACCGGGATGTCGCGGGTAGCCTGATTCGCCCGCAACTGCCGCATCACCTCATAGCCATCCATGTCCGGCATCATGATGTCGAGCAGGATCAGATCCGGCGCTGGGACATGTGCCGCGATCCGCAAAGCCAGGCGACCGCTGTTGGCGATGCGTACTATGTAATCCGCCTTGAGTGCGCCCTTGAGAATGTCAAGGTTTTCAGGCGCATCGTCCACGATCAGGATCGACGACTTGCGCGCAGTAGTGACAGACATGGCGGCGGCGTCAATGCAAGGGGAAATCCGGGAATTGCAGCGCGACCTGCTCGATGTCACGCCGCATGGCGATAAAAGCGCCGGCCAGCGACGGATCAAGCGCGTGCCCTGCCTCCTTGGCGATCAGATCGAGTGCCCTATCGCTACTCCAAGGATTCTTGTAAGGCCGCGCTGAAGTCAGGGCATCGTAGATGTCGGCAATCGCCGTCATGCGCCCTGCCAGCGGAATGTCGGCCTCGTGGATGCGGTTCGGGTAGCCGGCGCCATCCCAGCGTTCATGGTGGGTTAATGCCACCGTCCGACACAGTTGCAGCAAGGGTGACTCGTGAAAACCAATGATGTCGGCACCGATCTGGCAGTGCTGCTTGACGATATCGAACTCAGCCGCCGTCAGCTTGTCCGGCTTCAGCAGGATATGGTCGGGAACGCCAATCTTGCCGATGTCGTGCATCAGCGCGGCATAGCCGATCTGCTCGACTTCGGGTTCGGTGAGCCCGATACTGCGCCCCAGCAGGCCGACGTAATGGCTCATGCGCAACACATGCATGCCGGTCTCGTTATCTCGATATTCGCCCGCGCGCCCCAGCCGTTGCAATATCTGCATACGCGTTTCTTGCAACTCGAGCGTCCTTTTTTCGAGCATCGCCGTGCGCTGCAGCACCAACTCCTCCAGCAAGCGGCTGCGGTCGTTGAGCGCCAGATGGGTAGCGACACGCGCCAGCACGACGGGGGCGCTTACCGGCTTGATGATGTAGTCCACGGCACCGATCGAGAAACCCAGGGCCTCGTCCTTGGCATCGGCGCGCGCGGTAACGAAGATAACCGGGATGTTCCGCATGCGCTCGTCTTCTTTGAGCAGTTTGCAGACCGCGTAACCATCGAGATCGGGCATTAACACATCGAGCAGGATCAGGTCTGGCGGGTTGCCGGAAGCGGCAATCTGCAAGCCAATGCGTCCGCTGGTGGCCACGCGCAGGGTGTAATGCGGCTTGAGAATCGACTTCAGAACATCGATGTTCTTGGGCGCGTCATCGATAATAAGGAGGCTCTTCTGCGGACTCATATCACGTCATCAGGCATCGTTCAGATGCCGGGCCAGTTCTTCAAGCGTGCTCAAGGCTGTCGTGTAGTCGTAGCGTTCAAGGCAATTATCGATCTGCGCCATGAGTTGTGCCGCAGCACCATGACGCGGCAGCAAATGGCGAATTTCCGCGAGGGTATCCTCGGCGCTGGCGTCGAATTCAGCCAGTTGGGCCAAAGCCCGCTGCAACAATGCCTCGCGCTGTCCCGGTGCGGCGGCGACGCTTGCGGTCTGTGTCTGTAAATCCTCCACGGCAAGTTTCGGCAACAGCGCGTCAATGGCGGCAAGACACACGGCGAGGTCCGCGCTGGCTGAATCAAGCAAGGCCGACAGTTTGTCTACGCCGCCACTCGCTCTTATCTGAGCTTCGAGATCGCGCATCTTGGCTTGCAGATTTTCCGCCCCGAGGTTACCGGCAACGCTCTTGA
>JAIFMO010000185.1 GCA_020048435.1 Sulfuritalea sp. | reverse complement strand
CATCAGGAAATTGATAATATAACCAAGGTGTCACCACAGGATCTCGATGTTACGAAGGAAAATAACGAAGTTGTCATCAGCTTTGCCTACGAAGACAAGATTCCCCTGTTTTCCAATGTCAGCCTGCTGTTTAATTACGAGGCATCCTCCAGCAAGTGATCTCCGTGGGGCGCCTCGAAACAGCCTTGGGACATTGTTTTGGCAACCCCGAGTTGCTGCGGCAGGCGCTGACCCATCGCAGCCACGGCTCACCGCACAACGAACGCCTCGAGTTTCTCGGCGATTCCGTTCTGAATTGCGTCGTTGCGACCCTGCTCTACTTGCGTTTTAGCAGTCTCAGGGAGGGTGAGCTTTCCCGCCAGCGCGCTAGCTTGGTGCGCCAGGAGTCGCTGGCTCAGGTGGCCCAGACACTCAAGCTTGGCGAGTATCTGCGCCTGGGCGAGGGCGAGATGAAAAGCGGCGGTTTTCGCCGCCCCTCCATTCTTGCCGACGCGCTTGAAGCCCTCCTTGGTGCCATTTATCTTGATGCCGGCTTCGAAGCCGTGCGCAACGTGATCGAGCGCCTGCTGACGCCCCAGATCGAGCTACTTGACCCGCGCGACACAGGCAAAGACCCTAAAACTGCCTTGCAGGAGTTCTTGCAGGGTCGCAAGTTGCCACTGCCGCAATACGCGCTGCTGGCAACGCGGGGCGAAGCTCACGCTCAGGAATTTGAAATCGAGTGTGCTATTCCGTCGCAGGCCATCCGCGCCGTCGGTTCAGGCGGTAGCCGGCGCATCGCCGAACAGGCTGCGGCTCACGAAGCCTTGCGCATGCTAGGGGCACTATGAGCCAGGACAATAATTTTCGTTGCGGCACCGTGGCGGTGATCGGTCGACCCAATGTCGGCAAGTCAACCTTGACCAACTGCCTGGTCGGTGCCAAGGTCAGCATTACCTCGAAGAAGGCGCAGACGACGCGTCATCGTATCCATGGCATCCTGACGACCGACAGTTGCCAGTATGTTTTCGTCGATACCCCCGGCTTCCAGCAGGCGCACCGCAATGCCCTCAATCGCCTGATGAACCGCAGCGTGACGCAGGCGCTGGCCGGAGTGGACGTTGTATTGTTCCTGATCGAGGCCGGTCGCTGGGGGCCTGGCGAGCAGGATATCGTCAAGTTGTTACCGGCAAATACGCCGGTGCTGCTGATCATCAACAAAGTCGACAAACTCACTGACAAGTCGCGGCTGCTCCCCTTTATCGATAGTGTTAGCCGCGAATTCCCATTTGCCGAGATCGTGCCGGTCAGCGCCGAGAAAGGCCTGGGTACAGCCGAGTTGCTGGCCACCGCGGCGAAATATCTGCCGGAATCACCGCCGATGTTCGACGCGGACGATATTACCGACCGTTCGGAGCGCTTTCTGGCGGCCGAACTGCTGCGCGAGAAGCTGTTTCGCAATCTTGGCGAGGAACTCCCCTACGGCATCGCCGTCGAAATAGAGAAATTCGAGCAGGAGGGTGACCTGCGCCGAATTTTCGCCGCCGTGATCGTCGATCGGGAAGCTTACAAGGCCATTATCATCGGTAAGGGCGGCGAAAAACTTAAACGCATGTCGTCGGATGCCCGTAGCGACATGGAAAAGCTCTTCGGCGGCAAGGTCTGGCTTGAAACCTGGGTCAAGGTCAAAGGTGGCTGGGCCGACGACGAGCGCGCGCTGAAGTCACTCGGGTACGAATGACCGCCAGGCAACGGATCGATGGGGCGCGCGCTTTCTTGCTGCACGCGCATCCTTACAGTGAAACCAGCCTGATCTTCGACGTTTTTGCGCGCGATCATGGTCGCTTGGCTCTGCTGGCTCGTGGCGCCCGGCGGCCACGCTCGGCTTTGCGCGGTGTGTTGCTGGCCTTTCAGCCACTAGAATTGGGTTGGCACGGTGGCGGCGAGGTCAAAACGCTAGCCAAAGCCGAATGGCTGGGGGGGATGCCGCTGCCGACCGGGCGCGGTCTTCTGGTTGGCTACTATCTGAACGAACTGCTGCTGAAACTGTTGCCCCGCGAAGATGCCCATGCCACTTTGTTCGATGCTTATGCCGAAGCGCTTACCAGTCTGTCATCAACCCTGGCTTCCACTGCGCTCCCTGATGCCGCAGCCTTGCGGCGCTTTGAAAAGGCGCTGCTGCGTGAGTTAGGTTATGGACTCAGCCTCGAACTAGATGCGGCGAGTGGCGAGCCACTGCTCCCCGACCTTCGCTACGTCTACCAACTGGAGCGCGGCCCTGTTCTTGCCGAAAGCCACGAAGGCATGCTCTATCGCGGCAAGACGCTGCTCGACATGGCGGCCGACGATTACCGCGATCCGCGTACCGCAACGGAAAGCAAGCAACTGATGCGACAATTGCTTGGTCATTATCTCGGCGGACAGGCGCTGCAATCGCGGCGCGTATTCATGGAGCTACAGGAACTGTGATTGAACTCGGTGTAAATATCGACCACGTAGCCACGCTGCGTCAAGCGCGCGGCACCTCATATCCCGACCCGGTGCGAGCCGCCTTGCTGGCCGAAAACGCCGGTGCTGACTCCATTACGCTGCATTTGCGTGAAGATCGACGACACATCCAGGATCGCGATGTCGAGATGCTGCGCGTGCAATTGAAGACGCGCATGAACCTCGAAATGGCCGTCACGGAAGAAATGATCGGCATTGCCTGCCGCCTGCGTCCTCATGATGTCTGCCTAGTGCCGGAAAAGCGACAGGAACTGACAACAGAAGGCGGCCTTGACGTGGCGGGCAATTTCGATCGTGTTCGCGACGCCACGCGGCGCCTGCGCGAAGTCGGCGTGCGAGTCTCGCTCTTCATCGATCCCGATCCGGCGCAGATCGAGGCGGCGAAGGAGGCCGGCGCGTCCGTCATTGAAATACACACCGGCGCCTACGCCGAACTGGCGGCACATGCCGCTACGGTGGAACTGGATCGCATTCGCGCCGCAGTGGAACTGGGTGATCGCATCGGTCTCAAGGTCAATGCCGGCCACGGCCTCAATTTTCACAACGTCGGGCCGGTGGCTGCCATGCCAGAGATTGCCGAACTCAACATTGGTCACGCGCTGGTTGCCGACGCCCTGTTCATGGGTTGGGAAAACGCCGTGCGCCAAATGAAGTGGCTGATGCTGGAGGCGCGACAGCGCGGCTAGCGAAAATGGCCTCCAACGCTCGTGCATCCGGTCCGCCATGATTTTCGGTGTTGGCACGGATATCGTCGCCGTGTCCCGCATGGTGGCTCTATGGCAAGCCCATGGCGAGCGCGCGCTGGAGAAAATACTGGCTCCGGATGAGCGCGAGGATTGCCACAAGTCGCCCGATCCGGCGCGTTTTCTCGCCAAGCGTTTTGCCGCCAAGGAGGCCCTCGGCAAGGCCTGCGGCACGGGCATTCGCGCGCCCGTGTTGCTTCCCGCCATTACGATCACTCACGATGTTTACGGCAAGCCGGGTTTTTGTTTTCATTCGCCGCTGGCCGCGTGGATGGCCGAACGCAGGTTGATTGCCCACCTTTCGATCAGCGATGAGATCGAAAGCGCCGTCGCCTTCGTGATACTGGAGCAGAAATGACGCACGACGTTTACGGCCCGCTGATGATCGACATCGCCGGCAAAATTCTGACCAACCTTGATCGCGAACGCCTGCGCGACCCTCGTGTCGGCGGCGTCATCCTGTTTACCCGTAATTACGATTCGCCGGAGCAACTGGAGGCGCTATGCGCCGACATTCATTCGCTGCGCGTCCCAAGACTGCTGGTCGCGGTTGATCACGAAGGCGGCCGAGTCCAGCGTTTCCGTGACGGTTTTTCATTGTTGCCGGCCATGCGCACGCTGGGTGAGTGGTGGCAAGCGACGCCGCGTGCCGCGCTCGAAGCGGCGCGATCACTGGGCTATCTACTGGCCGCCGAATTGCGTGCGCGCGGAGTTGATCTCTCTTTTGCGCCGGTGCTCGATCTTGACTGGGGACGCAGCGGCGTAATTGGTACCCGCGCCCTGCACCGCGATCCAACGGCGGTTATCGCGCTGGCCGGCGGCTTGATCGCCGGCATGCGCGATGCCGGCATGGCCTGCTGCGGCAAGCATTTTCCGGGTCACGGCTGGGTCGAGGCCGATTCCCACATCGCCATTCCGGTCGATGACCGCACACTTGAGGAAATGGCACCCGACCTCGAGCCCTATCGGCAGTTGCGGCTCGATGCAGTCATGCCCGCCCACGTCATTTATCCCAAGGTCGATGCGCGTCCGGCCGGATTTTCGCCGGTTTGGATAGGCAAACTGCGCGACGAACTCGGCTTCGATGGGGTAATTTTCAGCGACGATCTCTCGATGGAAGGCGCCAGTGTTGTCGGCGGTATCGTTGAGCGCGTCGAGGCGGCCTGGTCGGCTGGTTGCGACATGCTGCTGGTTTGTAACGCTCCGGATAAGGTTGGGGAGGTACTCGAACGCTGGCAACCCGTGGCAGACGTCAAACGGACGGAACGTTCAGCGCACATTTCACGCATAGCGCGCCTGCTGCCAACGGCCCCCGCATTCGATTGGGCCGCACTGCAATACGATGCAGTCTACCAAACTGGCAAGTCCGTCATCCGTCGCCTGGCCGGCGACCTGCCAGCACCCGCTGCCACTGGCTGAAAAAAACGAAGGGCGGCCGTGGTTCGGTCGCCCTTCGCAGGTTCAGTAATTCAGCAGGCTGAACGCGTTTTACTTGACGCGGTTTTTGTACTCGCCGGTGCGGGTGTCGATCTCGATCTTGTCGCCGATGGCAACGAAGATGGGCACCGGTAGTTCGAAACCAGTGGTGATCTTGGCTGGTTTCATCACCTTGCCCGATGTGTCGCCCTTGATGGCTGGTTCTGTGTAGATGACTTCGCGCACCACGCTATTGGGCATTTCGACTGAAATCGCCTTGCCGTCGTAGAAGACAACTTCAACCGGCATGCCGTCCTCGATATAGGGGATGGCATCGGCCATGTTCTCGGCCTCGACTTCGTACTGGTTGTAGTCGGCGTCCATGAAGACGTACATCGGGTCGGCAAAGTAGGAATAGGTGCATTCCTTTCGCTCGGGCACGACCTGCTCGAACTTGTCGTCGGCCTTGTAGATCGCCTCGGAGTTGGCGCCCGTGAGCAGATTTTTGAACTTCATTTTGACCACTGCCGAACTGCGGCCACCCTTGTTGTACTCGGCCTTTTGCACCACCAGCGGATCGGTGCCAACCATGATCACGTTGCCAACGCGGAGTTCCTGTGCGGTTTTCATGATATTGCCTTGACTGCCCCATGGGGCGAAATTTGGAAACCGGCGATTGTAGTCGCTTTATGGCCTTGATTCGCTGAACGCCACCAGATTTGCGGCAAGATCGCCCGGTTGGCGTATGCGGTCAACCCACGATGGGGCCTGGGTGGCAAGACGGGGGATGGCCGTGCGAAAGGCTGGCCAGGCGTGGGCAAGATCGCCGCCGCCATTCCATGCCTGCCAGAAGGCAGCCACGGCCGCGCTCGTGGATAAATCGAGCCCCGCGCTGTAATGGGCAAGAAATGCGTCGAGCTTTGGACGATGGGCATTGCCGTCCTGTGGATAGATTTGCCAGACGAAGGGCCGCTCGGCCCACTGGGCGCGGACGAAGGAATCTTCCCCGCGGACGAAATTGAGGTTGCAACCGGCGAGAATACTGTCGTAGGCGGGCTGTGGCACGAACGGCAACGCGCGCAGCGTGAGTGCGCCACGCCGAAACTCGGTACCGACGGCGAAGCCCGTGCCTAGCCATGCTTCTGCCTGCCGGCGTGGCAGACCTTCGGCGACGAGACAGGTCAGTGTCGCCGGTTCCTGCGCCCACAGATCAAGCAGGCGGGGCAGGGCGGGGTTGTCATAACAGAACAAGGAAACGGTCAATGGGTCGCAAAAAGTCGGCGCTAGCGGTACGGCAAATTCTTTCTCGCGCAGCAAGCCGCCGGTGCCCGCAACGAAACCGGGAAAGAAAAAATGCTTGACCAGCGGCAGCGTCGGATGTGGCGAGGCAAGACCGTGACAGCCAACGACCCAGTCTTCGGCCGAGAGGTATTCCAGATTGAGCCAGACCGGTTTCAGTGTTTGCGCCGCCATCGCTGCAACGTAAATTTGCGGCAGTTCGCAGGCGAAGGCCTCGATTACGACTTGGGCCGGACGAACATTGGGAAATTGCGCCGGCCACTGGCGGATATCCACGCCATCGATTACTTGCCGCTCGCGCAGCGCTTCGATGCCCGGTCTCAGGAGCGTCAGCGGTGTCAGGTTATTTATCCACAGTCGAACCGCCCAGCCATGCTCGGCCGCCAGTTGACGCGCTAGTCGCCAGCAGAAACCAGCATCGCCGAGATTGTCGACCACGGCGCAGAAAATGTCGCACGAGATATCGCCCGATGGGGCGCTGAAATGGCTCATGGCGCGGTATCCTAGCTCAATGCTCGAAAACTGCACCGATTGCCCGCGTCTCGCCAGTTTCCTCGTCGAGGTTCGCGGCCGCCATCCCGACTATCATGCCCGTCCCGTCGCGTCCTTTGGCGATCCGAAGGCAAGATTGCTGATCGTCGGCCTCGCGCCCGGCATGCATGGCGCCAACCGCACCGGCCGTCCCTTTACGGGCGACCACGCCGGTATCTTGCTCTACGATACCTTGCACCGTTTTGGATTTTCCAACCAGGCGGAGTCGGTGGCGCGCGACGACGGCCTCGAACTGATCGACTGTCGCATCACCAACGCGGTGAAATGTCTGCCTCCGGGCAATAAACCGGAGCCTGACGAGATTCGCGGCTGCAATCGTTTTCTGGCCGACGAATTGCGCGACTCGCCGGGTGTCGGCGTGATCCTCGCACTGGGGTTGGTCGCCCACAAGGCGGTGCTGATGGCCGCGGGCCTGAAACAGACGGCGTTCGCCTTCGGGCATGGCGCACGCCATCTATTACCAGACGAAAAAATATTGATCGATTCCTACCATTGCAGCCGTTACAACACCCAAACACGCCGTCTCACCGAGGCCGGCTTTCACGATGTCTTCCGAGCCATCCGCGCCGAACTCGCCTGAAGTCTTCGATGCCAAGGGCTTCCTTGCCACGCTGACCGAGGCGCCGGGCGTCTATCGCATGCTCGGCGCCGACGACGCGGTGCTTTACGTTGGCAAGGCCAAGAATCTCAAGCGGCGCGTTTCCTCGTATTTCCAGAAGAGCGGCCACAGCCCACGCATTGCGCTGATGCTGCAACAGGTGGCACAGGTAGAAACCACGGCGACGCGCTCGGAAGCCGAGGCGCTGATTCTCGAAAATACGCTGATCAAGAAGCTTGCGCCCAAGTACAACATACTTTTTCGCGACGACAAGTCCTACCCGTACATTGGCTTGTCGGGTGGCGAATTCCCTCGCCTGTTCTACCATCGCGGCCCCTTTGTGAAAAAGTCCCATTACTTCGGTCCCTTTCCCAGTGGCCTTGCCGTGCGCGAAAGCATCCAGCTCATCCAGAAGACATTCCTGTTGCGCACCTGCGAGGAAGCCGTATTCGCCCACCGTTCGCGACCCTGTCTGATGCACCAGATCAGGCGCTGCAAGGCACCCTGCGTCGGCTTGATTTCGGCTGAAGCGTATGGGGCGGACGTGCGGCTGGCTGAACTCTTTCTCAAGGGGCGGCATGCGGAAGTGATTGACCGGCTGACCCGGCAGATGGCAATCGAGTCCACCGCCTTGCGCTTCGAGCAGGCCGCCGCGTTTCGCGATCAGGTCAAGGCGCTGCAGGCCGTGTTGCATCGGCAGTACGTCAGTTCGACCCGCGAGGCGGACATCGATATTGTCGTTGCCGTGGTCGACCGCGGCGACCTGTGCGTGAACCTCGCCATGGTGCGCGGCGGGCTGCACATGGGCGATCGCGCCTATTTCCCCCAGGCTGCCACGGCGACGATGGTTGCGGAAGCCAGCGAAGGGCTGGCTGCTTTCATTGAACAGCACTACGCTGACCAGCCGGCGCCGACGCGCGTCATTCTTGACCCATCTGCGCTCGATGACTTGCCGGAATCGGTACAGGGTGGTGGCCCGCGCAACGAAATGGAGCGCGCCTGGACGGAAATGGCGCTTAACAACGCACGACTCGCTGTCACCGCCAGGCGTCAGGCCCGCAATCGCTCAAGCCAGCGGCTCAAAGCCCTGCGCGAAGCGCTGAAAATGGCTGAAGCGCCGTCACGCATCGAATGCTTCGACATTAGTCACACGATGGGGGAGGGGACGGTCGCTTCTTGCGTCGTTTGTATCGACGGCGCCATGAAAAAAGGCGAATACCGCCGCTTCAACATCGCCGGTATCGAGCCAGGAGACGACTATGCCGCGATGCGCCAGACCCTGACGCGCCGTTACGAAAAAGTAGCAACCGGCGATAGCCCGCCGCCCGATCTCATCCTGATCGATGGCGGCAAGGGCCAGCACGCAGTTGCCCGTTCGGTGTTGGCGGAACTCGGCCTCGACTATCTGGCCAGCATTGGCGTTGCCAAGGGCGAGGAGCGCAAGCCTGGCCTCGAAACCCTGTTGGTCCACGGTCAGGACGAACCGTTACAATTGGCTCCCGATCATCCAGGCTTTCACCTGATCCAGGAAATCCGCGACGAGGCTCACCGCTTCGCGATAGCCGGCCACCGTGCCCGACGCGCCAAGGCGCGCGGGCGCTCGAAGCTGGAGGATGTTACGGGCATCGGTCCGACGCGACGCAGGAGGTTGCTCGCCCAGTTCGGTGGATTGGATGGGGTAATTGCCGCAACAGTGGAAGACCTGTGCCGGGTCGACGGCATCAGCCGCAAACTCGCCGCCGAAATACACCGACAACTGCACTCGAACTGACCATGCCGCTCAATATTCCAAACCTGCTCACCTGGGCGCGCATCCTGCTCATCCCCCTGTTCGTCTGCGTTTTCTACCTGCCAGAGGGATGGCTGGCGCCGTCGGAACAGAATTTTTTGGCTACCGTTTTCTTCGTCGTCGCCGCTGTCACCGACTGGTTCGACGGGTGGCTTGCGCGCAAGCTTGGTCAAATCACGGCTTTCGGCGCCTTCCTTGACCCCGTCGCCGACAAGCTCATGGTTGCCGCCGCGCTGATCGTCCTGCTCAAACTTGGTCGCGTTGATGCCATCGTCGCTTTCATTATCATCGGTCGCGAAATCACTATCTCCGCGTTGCGCGAATGGATGGCCAGCATCGGTGCATCCAAGAGCGTCGCGGTTTCCTTCCTCGGCAAGCTCAAGACGACCGCGCAGATGATCGCGATCCCGTTGCTGCTATTCCACGACCCGTTGGGAGTAATGCAGTCGCAGTTCATTGGAACCTGGCTAATCTATGCTGCTACCATATTGACGCTCTGGTCAATGGCTTACTACTTGCGCATGGCCTGGCCCGAAATTCTGGCCCGAACAGGCAAGGGCGAGGCCGGAAAATGAACCGATGAAATAAATGATTTCATCGCATTGACACAAAGCGGAAGCTCGCTATAATGCGCCCCAGTTCTGCGGGAGTAGCTCAGTTGGTAGAGCGATACCTTGCCAAGGTATAGGTCGAGAGTTCGAGACTCTTCTCCCGCTCCAGAATCCTGGGGGGAAAGCGATGCTTTCCCCCCTTTTAACTTCAAAGTCCCCTAATCAGGGCAACGGCGCGATGGCAGAGTGGTTATGCAGCGGCCTGCAAAGCCGTGTACCTCGGTTCGATTCCGGGTCGCGCCTCCA
>JAIFMO010000196.1 GCA_020048435.1 Sulfuritalea sp. | reverse complement strand
ATGGGGGAGGGCTCATTGACTTCCCCCGCAGTGATGGACGGTGGGCTGCGCGTCGTAAGCTTTGTCGATGTGGGAAACTTCCTTTTTGGAGCAGCAACCATATCGACGGTATTGGGCGTTACGAGGGCGATTGGCAGTGGCTCGGCGTGAGGAAGATCTATTGCACTCTTTGCGAGTGTCTCCGCTTGTCGTGGTTGCAGCCAGCCAATGACCATGACCGAGGTGATCAGGATTATTAGCCCAAACAAGATGTAAATCTGGCGCTGGGGCCGTTCGGGTTTAGCGACCACTACAGGTGCGTAAAGCAGCGTTGGTACGCTGCCTAGTCGGCGTTGCTGATCGGATTTCTTCAATGCGTCAAGAATGTATGACATTCTTTTATTTTGCTTCGTCAGTGCGGTGAAGTTTCGGCGCCGTATGATCGCCCACCCCACTTAACCGCATTAAGGTCTGGAGTTTGAGCGCACCGTCGGGAACCAATCCCTCAACAAGCTGGAACTGCTTTAGTTGGCGTACCAATGATTCGTCGAATACCGCATTCTTCGATATGTCCGCCACTTTTCCGTTTCTCGAAGAAAGTTGCCTGGCTAGCCAGTCGACTGCCGGGCCACGTTCACCTGATTGGATATTGTCGCGCGCCTCAAGTGGTGCACGCCATAACAGGGTGTAGTACCCGGACCACTGAGTCGCCAATGCGCTCAGAGCGACTACGGTGGTTTCGCTGCCAATGGAGAAGATTGCGCTCTGGTTATCAATGGCAGTCAGCGTCGCATAGAACTCATCACCTTGCTTGTTATACATTTGCAGGATGGCGGGGCGGTTCAATTGGCGAAGTTCGTCCAGTCCGCTACGGGCGAATCGACAACGTAGCCCATGACTGTCGATCTTGCGACACGGGTTTGGTCCCGCTTCATCTGCCCCCCAGGCTCGCATCAGCGCAGCAAACGCCAAGGACCGGCTCTGCGTGCGTGGTAACCCTGCGGGCCATTCCAGCGTTTCTGGTAAAGATGCTGCCGGGTTGCTAACGTTTTCCGGCATCTGTTTCTTGGAAATGGGCATTACAGGCGCGAGTGGCACGATCTCTGCCGATATTAACGTGCGCGTCGGCAAGACAGGGGTAGCAAGGCTGTCCGGCCTATAAACCGCCATTGCCAAAGCCCCGCCTGTCGCCAGGATCAAGACGGCCAGGAGGTGACGTGGCCACGTGCGGTACTGTTGCTTGGGCTGATGGAATACCTCGCGCGCAGCTTGTGCCAGGGTAGAACTTTGAACATGCTGCTTGCCTTGCACATAAGCACCCAGCAGTGCCCGGTCGCAAAGAACGTTAATGACTCGTGGAATGCCGCCGCTCAATTGATACAACCGGCCGATGAGTGAAGATGGAAATAACTGGCTCTTGGCGCCTGAAACATCCAGACGATGAGCGACATACGCTGCAACCTCCGCCTTCGTAAGTGCCCCCAGGTGATAGCGCGCCACAATCCGTTGTGCCAACTGTCGTAACTCTGGCCGTTCCAGCATCGTTGCCAACTCTGGTTGACCGATAAGGATGATCTGCAGCAACTTGCGTTCATTGGTTTCCAGGTTGGTGAGCAGGCGCATTTGCTCCAACACCTCGGCAGAGAGGTTCTGAGCCTCGTCGATGATCAACACGGTGTTGCGGCCCCTGGCGTGTGCATCCAGCAGGTAGGTGTTGATGCAGACGATGTACAACTTGATACTCATATTGCCGGCGGGAAGGTAGATGCCGAATTCGACACAGATGGTCGAGAGCAGTTCTTCCGCTGTGGCACACAGTGGTTTTGCCAGCGCCCACCTCTCCGGTAAGCAGGACGAAACCACCATTGCCTTTAAGGCCATAGAGAAGGTGGGCCAAAGCTTCCTGGTGGCGTTGGCTCATGTAGAGGTAACGCGGATTCGGTGCAATGGAGAACGGGGGTTCTGCAAGACCAAAATGATTCTGGTACATGGCAGTCATGACTTCTACACCTCTAGCCGTAGGGAAGGGGACGCTAAGCTTCAACCCGGCTACTGAAGGACATTCAAAGCCCCGTTTTCCACATTTACACGGGTACCGACGGCAAACTCTGGATGAGTCATATATGAAATCGTCTGCGATCCACCGTTTTCGAGTCGCACGACAACTTCATAGTGTTTAACAGTTTTCAATTTCTTTTCAATTTCGCTTCCGGCGTAAGCGCCCCCAACTGCCCCGGCAACCTGTGCCACCGTCGTACCACCGCCCTGGCCGACCTGGCTTCCGAGCAATACGCCAGTCAAGCCTCCGGCAATTTTGCCAAGATAAGTTCCTTCGCCTTTTACTTCGACGGTGTTAATCGCTTCAATAATGCCGCAGTTGATACAGTGCGATGTTGCCCGCCGGGTGCTTGATCGATAACCGGAATTGGCTAGCAGCGATCTTCCGAGTACAGCACTCGTCTCCCGACTGCCGAGACGCAGGTTCCCTGTCACAACGGCATCGGATGCAATATGGTCGCGAGTTCTGATCGTGTACGCCCCTTCATAGACGCCATCCCTGATTTCATTCAATACGATCTTTCCCTTGACGCCAACGATCCGTGCGCTAGCCACCCCGTCCGGACTGCCGGTTAGCGTCAGTATCAACTCTTCGCCCGCTACAAGACGCAATGGCGGATCCACATCGAAGCGCACAATTTTAGGTGCCGCAGCCGAATTCTTTATCGGGGGCGACCGCCTGAATTTGCTGCTGCCAACCATGGGTTCGTCCAATATGGCACTAACTACTTTGTTGCCAATACGCAAGTTTGCTATGGCCGCGCTGTCGACAGTAATTCGATCACGCTTCCTGATTGTATAAGTGCCCTCATAGACGCCAACCTCGGTTTCAGGCAACACTACTTCCCCGGAAGCGCCATCGATCTTGACTTTTGCGGTTCCACCGGGACTTCCGTATAAAGTAAAGACCAGTTCATTACCCGGAGCTGGCTTGATCACGGATTCCACATCGAACCCGTCAATTCTTGGTGAAGTGACAGAATATTCAGGTTGCTGAGCGCCTACATCGTTCGCGGCGAATGGCAGCAAAAGAGTCGCTGCGAACGCTAACAATCCAATGGCAAGTCTGTTGTGCATGTAATTCTCCTATTAACGCTCGAAGGATTCTGCACATCGAATTGCACCAAGTCTGTTCGCTAGCGCACAAAGTCGAATAACTTCCAGTACCAAAGGCTATTACGGGTTCTTGATATGTTGCAGACTGCCAAACTCGAGCGCGTATCGCCTGGTGAATTCCGCACCCAGGAAGAACGCTTGTGCCGAATAATATATCCAGAGCAATAATGCGATGAGCGGCCATGCCGTACCGAAATTCGATGCAACACCATTGGCGCCAAGATAGAGGCCAATCACATATTTTCCAAAGCTGAACAATCCTGCCGTGAATACAGCACCAATCCAGGCATCGCGCCAGGTAAGCGGCACATCTGGCAGGACTTTGAAGATCACCGCAAAAAGAGAGGCGATAACGCCGAATGTAATCAGCGACGAGATCATCGAAAGCATGTCGTAAGAACTGCCAAAGATCGCAACTGCATGACGTTCCAGTATGGCAAGTGCCGTGCTCAGAACAAGAGATACGAGCATCAGGAATGCAAGTACCAGGACAATCCCGAAGCAATGGAGACGGGTACGCAAAAACGATACTGTGGCAAGCCCTTTGGGGGGCTCTATGCCCCAAAGTTCGTCGAGGCTGCTTTTGAGTTCGACAAACACGCTGGTGGTGCCCACCAGCAGTATGAGGCTTGCGACCATGGTTGCCAGGAGTCCGCGTGACGGCTCACTTGCACCTGCCAGCAATACCTCGATTGCTTGAGCGCCATTGCGTCCTACCATCTCCTCCATGCGCAGGGTAATTCCGCCCTGTGCCGCTTCCGAGCCCAAAAAATATCCGGCCCCCATTATGGCAAGGACCAAAATGGGGGCTATGGAGAACAGGGTATAAAAAGCTAAAGCTGCACCCTTGCTGCTATCCCGATGGTCGATCCACGCATTCATTGACATCAATAAAACCGCACTCATGCGGCTTATCTTGCGGGTGATTGCCTCCACCGGTTCTGCCCCAAATCACTCGACTTGAGTGTGCGCATGCTTTTTTACCCATGCGACGTAGTGATCCATCCAGTTCTGAAAGAAGGCCAGGCTTTCCGCACCGATATTGCCGGCCGCATCAACCAATCCTTCCTTGGCCTGAATGAATGCCTCCGGTTGGCCGAGTGTTGGTACGTCCAGGGACGCCAGAATGTTTCGTAGATGCTGCTGCGCCATGGCCGTGCCGAGCGGACCAACCGAAACGCCGAATATTCCGGCAGGCTTACCCGACCAAACACTCTGACCGTAGGGGCGCGAGGCAAGATCAATCGCGTTCTTCAGCACACCGGGTATCGAGCGGTTGTACTCCGGGGTGACAAACAGGAGGCCTTGCGCACTCACGATATCAGCCTTGAATCGTTTCACCGGTTCGGTCTGTGCTGCATCGTCGTCCTGGTTGTAAAGCGGCAAGTCGTTGATCTGTAGATGCTTGAACGTGAAGTCGGCTGGCGCCAATTTCACAACGGCATGTGCCAGCTGGCGGTTGAACGATGCATGACGAAAGCTGCCGACAATGACTGCAACAAGGAGATTGGCCACGTAGTTCTCCAATAGGGGTCTGGGGTTGAACAGGTAACTGCACTCATGCTAGGCATGCACTCCGGAAGAGTCTGTACGGTTTCGCACAAAGGGTGGGTTCGCTGACGCACAGACGGTCTGCGTCAGGATGACGATGATAAATACCTCATGATAAATATTTATGTGTTGCAGACGTAGCCCATGCACCCTCAAGCAACTCGTCAGCAACGGAGCCGCATACCAGACAAGATCGTCAGCGCAGCTGCGGCTGTACGTCTGATTCGTGACGGCGATACGGTTGCCACTGGTGGCTTTGTCGGCATTGGTTTCGCCGAGAATATTGCCGTGGCACTGGAGCAGCGCTTTCTCGGCAACGACAGTGAATCGCAGGCAGGGTCTCCACGCGATCTCACGCTCGTTTATGCCGCCGGCCAGGGTGACGGCAAGGACCGCGGCCTCAATCACTTCGGTCATGAAGGCCTGGTGGCGCGGGTCATTGGTGGCCATTGGGGGCTGGTGCCGGCGCTCCAGCACTTGGCTGTCACTGATCGCATTGAAGCTTACAACTTGCCGCAGGGCGTCATTACCCACCTCTTCCGCGAAATTGCTGCACACCGGCCGGGATTGATCACCCGCGTTGGCCTGGGTACTTTTGTCGATCCACGGCATGGCGGTGGCAGGATCAATGCCAGAACGAAGATTGATCTAGTCGAACTGATGATTGTCGGTGGCGAGGAATATCTGTTCTACAAGGCATTCCCAATTCATGTGGGCATCGTGCGCGGCACCACCGCCGACCCGGATGGCAATGTCACGATGGAAAAAGAGGCGCTGACACTGGATGCACTGGCCATCGCAATGGCTGCCCATAATTCGGGCGGGATCGTTATTGTTCAGGTCGAGCGGATTGCTGCGCGTGGCTCGCTCAATTCGCGGCAGGTGAAGATTCCCGGGATCATGGTTGATTGGGTGGTGGTTGCGGAGAAATCCGAGTACCACATGCAAACCTTTATCGAGCCATACAGTCCGGCGTTCTCTGGCGAGATCAGGGTACCGGTGACATCGATCCCGCCCATGGAACTTTCCGCGCGCAAGATCATTGCCCGCCGCGCAGCACTCGAACTCAAGGTCAACGACATCGTCAATCTGGGTATCGGCATGCCCGAAGGCGTGGCCAACGTTGCCGCCGAAGAACAGATCATCGACTTGATGACGCTGACTGCCGAACCCGGCGTCATCGGTGGCATTCCCGCGGGCGGATTGAACTTCGGCGCCGCCACCAATGCTGTCGCCATCATTGACCAGCCCTATCAGTTCGACTTCTATGATGGTGGCGGGTTGGATATTGCCTTCCTCGGACTGGCCCAGGCCGATGCCAGCGGTAATCTCAACGTCAGCCGTTTCGGTCAGCACTTGGCGGGTGCCGGCGGCTTCATCAGCATCAGCCAGAATGCGAAGAAGGTGGTCTTCGTCGGAACCTTTACCGCGGGCCATCTGACTGTATTGATCGACGCTGGGACACTGACAATTCTCACCGAAGGTGAATTGCCAAAATTCGTCGAAGCCGTCGAACAGCGTACCTTCAGCGGCGAGTACGCGTTCAAGCGCGGCCAGCGAGTCCTCTATGTCACCGAACGTTGCGTCTTTCGCCTGGTCGAGAACGGGCTGGAACTGATCGAAATCGCCCCCGGCATCGATCTTGAACGGGACATCCTCGGCCAGATGGCCTTTCGCCCCAAGGTTTCGCCGAACCTGAAGACGATGGATGTGCGCATTTTCCGCCCCGACCTCATGGGGATGCATGACGACATGCTGGCCGACTGCCCAACCGCACCCACAAGGAACCCAGAGAAATGAAAATCGTAGATATCAAGGCATTTCTCATCATCACCTATCGCACCGATCCCGACGCATTGCGGGCGGTCGTGCCAGAGCCGCTAGAGATAGCGGAACCGATCGTGAAGTATGAATTTATCCGTATGCCCGATTCGACCGGTTTTGGCGATTACACGGAATCGGGCCAGATCATCCCGGTCAGCTTTCGCGGCGTGCAGGGCAGCTATTCGCACGCGATGTACCTCAATGACCATCCCCCCATCGCCGGTGGACGCGAGTTGTGGGGCTTCCCGAAAAAGCTGGCTTCGCCCAAGTTGGTGACCGAGATCGATACCTTGGTGGGCACGCTCGATTATGGAAAAGTCCGCATCGCCAAGGCGACCATGGGCTTCAAGCATCGCCTGGCTGATCATGCCGCAGTGCTGGCCGGAATGGCCATGCCAAATTTCCTGCTGAAAATCATTCCCCACGTCGATGGTTCGGTACGCATTTGCGAACTGGTGCGCTATTACCTGACCGAGGTGACGCTCAAGGGGGCCTGGACCGGGCCGGGATCGCTGGAACTGCATCCGCACGCGCTCGCCCCCGTGGCGGATCTGCCGGTGCTCAAGATCGAATCTACGCTGCACTTTGTCGCCGACCTGACGCTCGACCTGGGCGAAGTCGTCTACGACTATCTCTCACCGCAAGAGGTTTGAATCATGGGACAACTCGAAGGCAAGGTTGCATTCATTACCGGCGCGGCTAGTGGTATCGGCAGAGAGATCGCCCTGGTGTTCGCACTTGAAGGCGCAACGATTGCGATTGCCGATTTGAATCAGCAAGGGGCGTCTACGGTTGCCGCTGAAATCGAAAAGACCGGGGGAAATGCGATCGGTCTGGCGGTGGATGTGACTAATGAGGAACAGGTTGCCACTGCCGTGGCGACCACCGTCAAAGCGTTTGGAAACATCGACATCCTGATCAGCAACGCCGGCATCCAGATTGTCTGTCCCATCGAGGAGTTCAGCTTTGCCGATTGGAAACGCATGTTGGCGATCCACCTCGACGGTGCTTTCCTGACGACCCGCGCCTGTGTCAAGCAGATGGTCGCCAGCGGCAAAGGTGGCAGCATCATCTACATGGGATCGGTGCATTCCAAGGAGGCCTCGGTCCTGAAAGCGCCCTACGTCACCGCCAAGCACGGCCTGATCGGCTTGGCCAAGACAGTGGCCAAGGAAGGCGCCCAGCACAACATCCGCGCCAACGTCATCTGCCCGGGCTTTGTCCGCACGCCGTTGGTAGATAAACAGATTCCCGAGCAGGCCAGGACCTTGGGTATCAGCGAAGCTGAAGTAATCAGGGATGTGATGCTCAAGCGGACGGTCGACGGAGAGTTCACCACCACCACCGACATCGCTCGGGTGGCCTTGATGTTCGCATCATTCCCGACCAATGCACTGACGGGCCAGTCGCTGGTCGTCAGTCATGGCTGGTTCATGCAGTAGGAGGAAGGCACACAACATGAGTACGATCACGACGCAAGACGGTACCCGGATTTATTACAAAGACTGGGGTGTAGGACAACCCGTGGTCTTCAGTCATGGCTGGCCCCTCAATGCCGATAGCTGGGAAGCCCAGATGCTGTTTCTGGCCTCCCATGGCTATCGCTGCATTGCCCATGACCGCCGCGGCCATGGCCGGTCGAGCCAGCCATGGATTGGCAACGACATGGATACTTTTGCCGACGATCTCGCTGAACTCATTGATGTACTTGATCTCGAAGCGGCAGTCCTGATCGGCTTCTCCATGGGGGGCGGCGAAATTGCTCGTTATATCGGTCGTCATGGCACGCTGCGCGTCGCCAAGGTCGCCTTGATCTCCGCCGTTACTCCGTTAATGCTGAAAACCACGGCCAATTCCGGTGCAAGCGGCGTCCCGATCGAAGAGTTTGACAAGATTCGACGCGCCTGCATCACCGATCGCTCGCAGTTTTACAAGGACTTTGCTGGTGGCCCGTTTTTTGGGGGCAATCGGCCGGGTATCCAGATCACGCAAGGCATAGTGGATGCGTTCTGGCTAAGGGGGATGCAGTCCGGTCACAAGAATAGCCTCGATTGCATCAAGGCATTCTCGGAAACGGATTTCACTGGAGACCTGAAGAAGTTTGATGTGCCAACATTGATCATTCACGGCGATGACGACCAGGTCGTACCAATCAACATTTCAGCTGTTCGCACGGTGGAACTGGTCGAGAACGCGGCCCTGAAAATTTATGAGGGGGCGCCCCACGGCATCCCGGAAACGCACAAGGACCGACTTAACGCCGACTTGCTTGCCTTTCTCAAGGCGTGAACAGTGCCATTATTGTTCCTTCGACGACGTTATCAGTACCTTGTGTGATGTCATTGTTCGAATAATTTATACTACAATAAGTATCGCTGTAGTATAAGTATTATGGAAATGCCTTACACAGAACAATCGACCAGCGCCCAGAATGCCTATGCCGATCTCTTCGATGCGGCGTTGGCCGCGCATGTCGCCGCAGGCGTAGTAGGGTTGAACGGCAGCTTCGCCAAAAAGACGGTCCATGGTCGCGAGTACTGGTACTTCCAGTTCCGCGACATCGGGGGTGCGGTGAAGCAACTCTACCTCGGACCCGCCAGCGACAAACTCGCCGTCTTGATCCGTGACCACCGCGACCACCAGCCCAAGCCGCTCCAGCGCCTCGCCGCCGCCGCCATCGCGCTCGGTTGCGAGCCCCTGCTGCCAAAGCACTTTCGCGTCATCCGTCGCCTGGGTGAGTACGGTTTCTTCCGGAGAGGGGGAATTCTGGTCGGCACGCATGCCTTCATGGCCATGGCTAACATGCTTGGCATCGCTTCGGCTGAGCGCATGCAGACCCAGGATGTCGACTTCGCTCATGCCGGCAAGAACATCTCCGTGGCGCTGCCCGCCAACATCGTGGTCGAAACGGCGAACGCCATCGAATCGCTGCAAATGGGGCTGCTGCCGATCTCGACCCTGGATGGCAAGCCGGGCGGTACCTTTCTGAATCCCACCGACCCTGCTTTCCGCTTGGACTTTCTGACCTCGAAGGATTCGGAAAGCGATGCGCCGGTCTACATCGAGGGGTTGTCCATCGCCCTACAGCCATTACGATTCATGGAATTCTCCATGGTCGACACCGTCCAGGCGGCGGTCATCAGCAATGAAGGAACGACCATCGCCAATATCCCGCGACCGGACCGCTTTGCCATCCACAAGTTGATCGTATCAGCGGAGCGCGATGCCGTTGCCGAAATCAAGGCCAACAAGGATGTACGGCAAGCCAATGTACTCATCCAGTACTACCTGGATCACCGTCCGGAGGAAATTGCCGAAGCCTGTCAGGACGCATTTGCGCGTGGTCCCAGCTGGAGAAAGCGGCTGAAAGCTGGATTGGCCCGCCTGGGAAAGATCAATCCTGAGGCGGCAAGCCGATTGGGGGACATGACGTCCTGAAAGCAACTGTGCATTCCCCTGACTGAGCAGGGCGATTGTCGATTCACACGCAACGCACTGGCCTTGCAATTGAGTATGGCGCACGATTTTCGGTGCCGTTCCGCTAGCGCCGACTTTTTCAAGGTGGGCGTATTACTTCAGGTCATGCAACAGGCGGCTCAGTTCCTTCTTGACCACGGCGTAGCACTCGCAGGCGCATTTTTCCAGTCCGGAGCGATCAAGCACGGCAATGTGACCACGGCGGTAACTGATATAACCATCGCGCTGCAAGTTTCCGGCCGCTGCGGTAACGCCTTCCCGACGTACACCAAGCATGCCCGCGATCAATTCCTGCGTAATGACCAACTCCCGTCCGGACACGCGATCATGGGTCAGCAACAGCCAGCGGCATAACTGCTGCTCAAGCGAGTGGTGCCGATTGCAGGCGGCGGTCTGGGACATCTGTGTCAGTAGTGCCTGGGTATAGCGCAGCAACAAACGCTGCATCAGGCCGGCGCGATTGAATTCCTGCAACAGTTTGTGGCGCTCAAGCCGGTAAGCGTAGCCGGCGGTTTGCACCACCGCCGAACTTGAGGTGGTATCACCGCCCATGAACAGCGAGACGCCGACGACGCCTTCATTACCCACCCCTGCCGTTTCCGCCGATGCGCCGGAAGCCATGACATAGTGCAAGGACACGATGGCGGTGGTAGGAAAGTAAGCGTGGTGCATCTGAATACCGGGTTCGTAGAGCATTTTGCCGAGAGGCAATTCGACGAGTTCCAAGTGCGCCGCCAAAGGCTCGAATTCTGCTGCCGGCAATGCGGCAAGCAGATGGTTTTGCTGCGGGCTATGTAGAGTCGGCATGGTCGGGAATCCAGATCGCGCGGGCTACTTGTTTGCGCTTTGTGCCACGCCAATGCCACGGTAGCCAATAAAGCGGGATGACTGGTTGAACATCGGCTCCCCGCTGACCCGGAACGTCTGTTTCGAGCCATCGGCATTGACCCGGCTGAAGACAAAATCCAGAAAAGGTTGCCGGGCCGCGATGGTGGCCTGCAGCAGTTTCCGCTGATCCTCGTCCCAGCCCATCAGCGGAACACTGTGGGCATCGTCCGCCAAGGCGTCGACCTGGATGCCCAGCATTTCCAGTACCGGGCCGGATACTTTGGTGAAGTTCCCGTTCTCGTCCTGTTCCCAGTACCAGTCGGAAGCCAGCTCGGTAAGGCTGCGATAACGCGCTTCGCTTTCGCGCAGTTCGGCGGTACGCTCCTGAATCGTCTCCTCCAGTTCCTTGCTGTAATTCTCAAGTTTCTTGTACAGCAAGCGCACTTCCAGCATGTTGTGAATGCGTGTCTTGACTTCGACAAGATCGAACGGTTTGCTGATGAAATCCTTGGCGCCGGCCTGCAGGGCACGCAATTTATGGCCGGGCTGGGCGGTAATGACGAGGACGGGCAGGTAAGCATCCGCAGCGTTGGTTTTGAGGCCGGCCATCACCTGAAAGCCATCCATGCCGGGCATCTGCAAATCCAGCAGGATCAGGTCGTAGCCTTGTTTTCTATGCAGCGCACAGACCTCCTCGGGCTTCATCGTCGAGGTGACGCAGGTGTAACCAGCACCACTCAGCATTTGCTCAAGCAGAATGACATTCGATTCCTGATCGTCAACGATCAGGATGCTGGCGTTGAGGATATCGGACTCGGTAATCATGGTGCGGGTTCCTTGTGAACTGCGCGGGCTGCCGCAGCGTGGGAAAATTTCAGTGCCTCGTCCAGTTTATCCATGAATTCACCCAGCTTGATAGGTTTGGTGAGGTAGTCAAAAAATCCGGCTTCAAGCGCCTTCTCGATGTCACGGGGCATCGCATTGGCACTGATAGCGATGATCGGGATATGCGCCGTAGCCGGGTCAAGCCGCAGGATTTGCATGGCATCGATTCCGCTGATGCCGGGCAGGTTGATATCCATCAAAATTACCTCCGGCAGATAGGTGCGGGCAAATTCGATGCCGAGGCTGCCGTCTGCCGCGGAGAGCAGGCGCAGATCGGCACGACGTGCCACGAGTTGCTCGACCAGTTCCAGATTGGCCGGATTGTCTTCCACATAGAGCAGGGTACGTAGTGGCGTGCCTTCGGGCAGACCGGGCCGCACCCGTACACCTTGCTCGACCTTGTGCGCCGAAAGTTGTGGCGCCGCAGTCCGGCGCAATTCGATCCAGAACACGCTGCCTTCACCAGTGCTGCTGTCTGCGCCGATGCTGCCGCCCATCAACTCGATCAAGCGCTTGGTGACCACCAGACCGATACCCGTGCCTTCTTCCAGGGTAGCTTCTTTGCCCATTCGGTTGAATGGCTGGAAAAGCTGCATCAGCTGTTCGGGAGACATGCCAACACCGGTGTCGCGCACGCTGATACGCAGTAAATCCGGCGGGCGCGGGGCACATTCAACCGTCACCGAGCCCCCTGACTGGTTGTATTTGACGGCATTCACCAGCAGGTTGATCATTACCTGCTTCAATCGGGTGCGATCTGCCTTGACATGGTAAGGCAGGTCAAAGTGCAGAAACGTCATGCCGATACCGCGCTTCTGTGCCATCGGCTCGATCATGGCCCGGCATTCAAGCATGATCTCAAGCAGTGAAACCGGTTCCCCGGACAATGTTACCCGGCCGGCCTCGATGAGTGCGAGATCGAGGATTTCATTGACCAGTTCCAGCAGATACCAGCCACCCTTGAGAATCTGCTCGATATTGCGTTTTTGCGCAGGGGTCGGCGGCGGCGCACCGGTTTCCAGTAGTTGGGCGAAACCGAGGATGGCATTCAGCGGTGTGCGCAATTCATGGCTCATGCTGGAAAGGAAATCCGATTTCGCGAGATTGGCCTTCTCGGCCACGGACTTGGCACTCTCAAGCTCGATGCCTCTGTCGCGCAGAGCCTGCTGCACCGCATATTCTTCGGTGACATTGCGAAACACCAGCACCGCGCCGATCACCTGGCCATCACGGTTGCGAATTGGCGCACAGCTGTCGGCGATCGAGCACTCCTTACCATCTCGGGCGACCAGCAAGGTATGGTTGGCCAGGCCTTGTATCGTGCCAAGCGCCAGGGTTTCCATGACTGGGATCTTGCTGGGTTGGCGGGTTTCCTGGTTGAGGATATGAAATACCTCGCTCACCGGACGCCCCGTGGCTTCTGCCTGTAGCCAGCCAATAAGTTGCTCGGCCACGGGGTTCAGGCGGATCACCCGTCCTTCGGCGTCGGTGGTGATGACTGCATCGCCAATGGAATTAAGCGTTACGGCGAGCTTTTCCTCGCTATCCCGCAAAGTGATGTTGGCCAGTTCCAGCCGGGCGTTCAAAGCTTCCTGAATTTCGAGCAAATGCTGAGTTTCAAGATGGATCAAATTCCTCAGCTTCTGCTGTGACTCCCGATAGATCAACCAGCCGAACGCCAACAAAAATAGCAGGCCAAACAGACTGACGGCATACCCTCCTTGTATGCCGGACTCATTTTCAATCTGTCTATAAGCCCAGAACGAAGCCGTCACTCCCAGCACCAGCAGCATGATCGCCCCAGCAAACCAGATGACGATTTTATTAGTCAATTTTACGGACACTTGCCTATCCACTTGGATCACGTGGCCTCTATTGACGGGATGGCCCCGCCTGCCTTGGTACGATTAGTGATCATCACATCTCGGCTGGAATCGGTCTGTGCGCCAGCGTACAGAAAACAGCCTGATGTCCGGTGATGATGGCTGCAACTTCTGTCGACCTTCCGGAGCGAGCGCCGGAAATCGGTCAAATCACAAAACAAAGGGGTTCAGCATGAAGAATAAAACAGTTGTCTCGGCAATCATGGCAGTACTCATGGCCATGGGGAGTTATTCCTTCGCCAAAGGTAACGAAGGCCGCCATGATCGCGGCCGCCATGAGCAATCTCAACGTGGCGGCCAGCCAGACCGTCGCGACCAGCAGGCACGGCCACCACAACACTGGGAATACACGAGACACGCATACCGGTTCAAGGGGCACGATGAGCGTGGAGCAGGGCCCGGCCATCAATTCCATCGGGGCGAACGCCTTCCGGCTGAATACCACCATCGGCACTATGTGGTCGATGACTGGCGTGGGCATCACTTGAGCGCCCCGCCGCGTGGTTACCACTGGGTACAGGCCGGTAGCGACTATGTTCTGGTAGCGATTGCCTCTGGCATTATCGTGCAGCTCTTGCTGAACAACTGACTCGGTCGGGTGGTGGCGTAAATCTTCATACGCTAATGAGATTTGTCCTGGACTTCATCACCTTGAGCTGCATAAGTACGTTGGCGCACAGACTCGCTGTCCAGGCGTGGATCAGTATGCGCCATGGGCAACGCCGTGCAGTTCAAGCGATGAATGCCGTTATTGCCCAGTCCATTCACTCACACTAGGGAGACATGATGAAAACTGAACTTGTCGCAAATAACCAGAATGTAGAAGGTAATGAGCATGTGCTCGACGACGTGGTCAGCGACGCCGACGACCTGTTAAGGAAAATCTCTGGTGCCACCGCCGAATCGCTGGCTTTGGCACGTACGAAGATCGAAGAAAAAATGAGCGAGGCAAAATCAAACGTCGAAGCTGCACGCAACTCCATCTCGGGAAAGGTTCACGACGCCGCAGATAATGTTTATGGGTATGTTGCTGAAAATCCATGGAAGGTTGCCGTTGTTGCGACTGCGGCAGCCGTTGCCGGTGTCATCGTCGGGGTTTTTCTCAACCGCCGCTGACTGATGTGATGGGCGTTGCGAATCATGGCACATCGTTCAACTTGGCTTGCTGCGGCAGCAGGGGTATTCCTGCTCGCGCTGGCGGGTTGCGCGACGTTGCCGGACACGGCTGCGCTCATCGAGAAGCACAGCGAGCAGGCTGCCCGTTTTGAAAGTGCGCGCGGCCCGCTTTCCGCACGGAATAGCGCCGCCATCGTTGCGGAACTGAAACGCAAGTCCGGTGACATTGATATTCTGGACAAGCAGCTTGCGCTGGAGCAGGCGATTGTCGGCAGCCCGCTCATCCTGGGCAACAAGGTCATCCTGCTCCAGGACGGTGCGGCGACTTATTCGGCCATGTTTGCCGCGATCCGCAAGGCGCGTGACCACATCAACATGGAGTCCTACATCATCGACGATGATGAAATTGGCCGGCAATTCGCTGAACGGTTGCTGGAGAAGCAAAATGCCGGGGTCCAGGTTAATGTGATCTACGACAGCATCGGTGGATTCAATACGCCGAAAGCATTCTTCGAGCGTCTGAGCACGGCCGGTATCGCGGTGCTCGAATTCAACCCGGTCAACCCGTTTGCGGCAAAGACGCCGTGGCTGCCCAACAACCGCGATCACCGTAAACTGCTGGTGGTGGATGGCCAGACCGCATTCATAGGCGGCATCAATATCAGCAGCGTCTACGCTTCCGGGTCGGTTATCCATAGCGCCGGAAAGACGAGCAGGAGTGCCATTGCCTGGCGCGATACCGATTTGCAGATCGAAGGACCGGTGGTCGCTGAATTTCAGAAACTGTTCCTGGAAACCTGGGAAAAGCAGCGCGGCATGCCGCTTGCAGCGAGGGACTACTTTCCCGTGCTGAAAGCGGAGGGGAAGGATATCGTGCGCGCCATCGGCAGCACGCCGGACGACCCCTACAGCCTGATCTACCTGACGCTGATCTCCGCCATCGGCAATGCCGAAAAGCATGTTTGGCTCACGAATGCCTACTTCGTACCGGACCCACAGTTGCTGCAATCCCTGAGTGAAGCGGCCAGGCGCGGGGTCGACGTAAAACTTATCCTGCCTGGTCACACCGATTCGCAAGTTACGTATCACGCCGGTCGCTCGCATTACGCCGCTCTATTGAGCGCTGGCGTCAAGATTTACGAGCTACGCGAGCCGCTGTTGCATTCCAAAACCGCAATCATCGACGGCGTGTGGTCGTGCCTGGGTTCAAGCAACCTCGACTGGCGCAGTTTTCTCGACAACGACGAGGTCAATGCGGTGGTGTTGGGGCGCGACTTTGCCTTGCAAATGCAGGCCATGTTCGACAAGGACATACAGGGTTCGGAAGCCATCGATCTCGCCTCCTGGCAAGACAGGTCGCCTTGGCTGCATGTCAAGGAGTGGGCGGCCAGCCTGCTGCAGCGATGGTTCTAGCTCCTGGGCTTACACGTATGTGCGGAGATGCACGGAACGTCCGGTTTGCCATGCCTGGACGGTGTCCCGGAATTCTGGCCGGATGCCTGTTGCTGGCATTAGGCGGTTGCGGTTCGATCGCCCGGCAGGATGCCTCGCCCGACCAGATCAACGTGCCGGAT
>JAIFMO010000138.1 GCA_020048435.1 Sulfuritalea sp. | reverse complement strand
GCGAACCTTGAAAATGAGATCGGCGCTCGACCAGAGTTCCGCCGCCGTGCCGACCATGCGGGCGCCAGCGGTCTGGTAGGTGTCGTCGGAGAAGTTGGCGCCAGCACCAGCACCGCTTTCAACCGTTACGGCAAAACCTAGCTTGATCAGCTTTTCAACTACTTCGGGAACGCTGGCAACACGCTTTTCGCCTGCATGGGTTTCTCTCGGAATTCCGATCATTAGTGACATCGCAATCTTTCAGTCGGGAATTATTCGTCGTCGCCGGCGCCATCGCGGCGCGGCACGGTGAGCGGATCGCAGATGATGGGGCGATAGATCTCGATACGGTCGCCGGGGCGCAGGGCCGCATCGGGTTTGACCAGGCGACCGAAGATACCGATTTTTTGCGTGGCGATATCGATCTGGGGGAACATCTTCAAAATGCCGGACTTCTCGATGGCGGCAACCACGGTCGCGTCGTCGGGAACCTCGATGTTCAGCCAGATTTGCTTCAGGGGTTCGGAATAGGCAACGCCGATTTGCATGTCAGGGTTCCTTCACTTGACCGGTTCGAGGGCGGTGCCCTTGCGGTCACGGCCATAAATACGCGGCTTGACGTAGCTATCGATGATCGGGGTCAGGGAATTCATCAGCAGCACCGCAAAAGCGACCCCCTCGGGATAGCCGGCCCAGGTGCGGATCACCCAGGTCAGCAGACCGCAGCCAGCGCCGAAGATCAGCTGCCCACGCGGCGTATTGGGCGAGGTGACGTAGTCGGTGGCGATGAAAAAAGCACCCAGCAAGACACCGCCCGAGAAGACATGCGTCGTCGCTGACATGTAATGCGCCGGATCGATGGCGTGCAGGATGGCCGCCGGCACGGCGATGCCCAGCAGCATCGCGACGGGGATATGCCAGGTGATGACGCGCAAGGCCATCATGGCCACACCGCCAGCCGCGATAAGCCATCCGGCTGTTTCACCGAGGCTGCCGGGACGACTGCCGATCCAGCTCAGCGCCGGGGCTTGCGTCAGCGATTGGAGCAGATCGATGCCACGCGACATCTCGGTCTTGGCGAAACCGAGCAGCGAAGCGCTGGTCATGGCATCCAGCCCCGGCGGCATACCCTTGAAGGTGATCAGCAGTCCTGCGAGCGGTCCTGGCGCGGTGACCGCGTCGAGTGGCAGCGGGCCGACCCAGGAGGTCATCTGTACCGGGAAGGAAATCAGCAGCGCGACGCGCGCCACCATGGCCGGATTAAACAGATTCTGGCCGAGACCGCCGAATACCTGCTTACTCAGGACGGTGGCAAACAAACCACCCAGAACACCGATCCACCAGGGCGCCCAGGGTGGCAGGGAGAGCGCCAGCAGCCAGCCGGTCAAGGCGGCCGAACCGTCCATCAAAATGGGGGTGGCCGGGCGCTGCATCAGGCGCAGGCAGAAGGCTTCGCCGAGCATGGCCGATGCCACGGTGATGACCCAGAGATAAATGGCCGGCCAGCCATAGAGCCAGAAACCGAACAGCGTAGCCGGCGCCAGCGCCAGCATGACCGTCGCCATGACGCGCGAGACGGTGTTCGCTGTCGTCGTGTGCGGCGCCGAGACCGGCGCGGGAATCGAGTGCAGGCTCATGCGATTTCTCCCTCGACCTGGGTGACAGGCGTAGTAGCCAAGGCCGCAGCGGCGGTTTTGGCTTTGGCGGCGTCTCGCTCGGCCTTGCGACGGGCAGCCGCCGCGGCTTTTTCGCGGGTTTCGCGCTCGACGCGCTCGACGCGTGCCTCGGCCAGTCGTCGGGTGGCCTCACTGCGCAATTTGGCGCGCTCCTTGGTCATCAGCTCGCCCTTGGCATGGCTGAAATACTGGACCAGAGGAATATGCGAGGGGCAGACATAGGCGCAGCAACCGCAGGAAATGCAGTCGCTCAGGTGGAAGCCTACCGCGCCATCGAGATCACCGGCGCGGATATGGGCGGCCATCTCGATCGGTAGCAGGCCCATCGGGCAGGCACGCGTGCAACTGCCGCAGCGAATGCAGGGACCGGCCGCAGGGATCAGGGCTTCCTGCGCATCGAACGCCAGAATGCCGCTGGCGCCCTTGACGAGGGGAATGCGGCCATGCAGCAGCGGCGTACCCATCATCGGCCCGCCGAGAATCAACCGGGCCGGCGTTGCCACGCGACCGACGAAATCGAGCAACTCATCCACCAGCGTGCCCAGCGGCACAAAGAGATTGCCAGGAGTTTTCACCGCACCGCCATTGAGCGTCACGATGCGCTCGACCAGCGGCTGGCCGAGACGGATGGCCTTGTGTACGGCGGCGCAGGTCGAGACGTTATGCACCAGCACGCCGACTTCGGCGGCGCGGGCGTCGGCGGGCACTTCCTTGCCGGTAAGCGTCTGGATCAACTGTTTGTCCGAGCCCATCGGGTAGCGGGCAGGAACAGGGCGAATCTTCACCTCGGGGAAAGGCGCGGCAGCAATCCGCATCGCCGCGATGGCCTCGGGCTTGTTGTCCTCGATGCCCACCAGGGCTTCGCGCGCGCCGATGGCGTGCATGACGATGCGCGCACCGTCGATAACCTGATCCGCATGGTCGCGCATGATGCGGTCGTCCGACGAGAGGTAGGGTTCGCACTCGCCACCATTCACAATCAGGGTGCCAACCTGCAAACGTTTGCCAAGCGCAAACTTGATGGCCGCGGGGAAGGTGGCGCCGCCCAGACCAACCACGCCGGCCTTGCCCGTGCGCCGAGCGATTTCTTCCGGCGCCAGCGCGAAAGGATCGCTGACCGGATCCGTCTCGATCCAGCGTCCTGCAAAGTCGTTATCAATGGTGATGGCGGCAAAGCCGAGGCCGGATGGATGTGGTGCTGTGACTTCGCCGATGGCGCTGATCGTGCCCGACACCGGCGCGTGGATCGGCGCCGAGATATTGCCTTGGGCATCGGCGAGCAATTCGCCCTTGAGCACTTTCTGGCCGACCAACACGATGGGGCGTGCCGCGCCGCCAACATGCTGGTGTAGTGGCATGTAAAGACGAGCCGGCGGCGGCAGCATGCGCAGGGGCGCATCGGCCGCCGGCCGCTTGTGGTCGTCGGGATGAACGCCCCAGCGCGGTTCCTTGAAGAAACGTTCGATCAATCCCATGGTGTTTTCCTTAGGCGACTGCCACGACAGGTTTCGGCCACACCCAGTGCTGGAGCGTAATGGGCACCGGCACCATGGTCATGGCCTCGGTCGGGCAGCGCTCGACGCAGGCGCCGCAGCCAGTGCAGGCTTCACGGATCACGTTATGAATCTGCTTGGCGGCACCAATGATCGCGTCGGTCGGGCAGACTTTCAGACAGCGACAGCAACCGGTGCAGATTTCCTCGGCGACCGTGGCCAGTTGCGGCCCGGTGTCGGCCACGCCGGAGAGATCGGCCTTGATCCCCAACTTGGCGGCGAGCGCTACCGCAAGCGCCTTGCCTCCCGGCGGACACAATGTCACCGGCGCTTCGTGCTTTGCCAGCGCGACTGCCGCCTGGGCGCAGCCGACGAAGCCGCATTGGCCACATTGGGAACCGGGCAGCATGGCCTGCAACTCGGCCTCGATGGGATTTTCCTCGACGGCAAGGTAACGTGCCGCCACCCCCAGTACGCCACCCAGGGCCAAGCCCATCACCGCGAGACTGCCGACTGCGATCAACATAGCGATTCTCCTTAGCCGGTGCTAATGCCGGAAAAACCCATGAACGCCATGGCCAGCAGACTGGCAACGATGAAAGCGATCGGCGGGCCGGCGAACAGGCGTGGTACCTGCGCCAGCGCCAGGCGTTCACGCAGGCCGGCGAAGATGACCATCACCAGGCTGTAACCAAGCGAAGAGGCGAAGGCGAACAGCGTGGAACCGATAAAACTCATGTGGCCTTCAACCAGCAGCAGCGCAACACCGAGCACCGCGCAGTTGGTGGTGATCAGCGGCAAATAGATACCGAGCATCTGGAACAGGCTGGGCGATACCTTGCGGATGGTCAGCTCGGTGAATTGCACCGCGCTGGCGATGACCAGGATAAAGGTAACGGTGCGCAGGTAGCCCAGGCCATACGCATCGAGCAGGTAATGCTGCACGGCCCAGTCGGCCATTGACGACACGGTGATAACGAAGGTGGTCGCCAGGCCCATGCCGGCGGCGGTGTCGATGCGCGTGGTGACGCCCATGAACGAACAGAGACCGAGGAAGCGGGCGAGGATGACGTTATTCACCAGCGCAGCGCCGATCATCATCAAGGCAAAGTCTTTCATGTCGGGCTCCTAGCCACAGGACTCACCGGGCGAGGCCCGGCGCAGGAAACGTGGCGCCAGTTCGCCGCGCCGGGAAAGCCGGCGGGCCGCGATACGCGCCATCGCCAAGCCGAAAATTAGTCCCGAGACCATCGCCGCCATTGTCACGAGGTCGCTACCGACAGCACCTTGCGCGAGGCCGCCCGCCGTCAAGGCGGTCAATAGCGGCAGGGCGTAGGCGGTCAGCGCGCCCTTGATCAGTGCACGGTCGTCGACCCCGACCACCACCCGTTCGCCCACGCGCAAACCCGCCGGATTTTCGAGAGAAAAGCGCCGCAACTCGATGCGGCTGGCGATGCTGCCGATGCCATTGGCTCCCGTTCCGCACACGGCGGACGAAGCGCAATGGCCGCAACTCGTGGTCTGCTCCGGTTCGAACCAGGCAACGCCGCCGTCGACGCGCACCACGCGGGCAATGCCTTCGACAGTGTGAAGATCAGGCGACACTGTGCGCCCCCCCCATCTGTATTTCCTTGCCGGCGCGCAGATCGATCATGCGTTTGACGACCACCAACAAGCCGGTGACGAGGAAGCCGCCCGGCGGCAGGATCATCATCAACACACCCATGTTGGCAGGCAGAATGCGCATCTCGATGGCTTTGAAGGCCGGGCCGAGCAACAGCGAGGCATCGGCGAACAGGGTGCCGTTGCCAGTGATTTCGCGCACCGCGCCGATGACGGTCAGCGCAATGGTGAAGCCCAGGCCCATGAACAGGCCGTCGAGGAAGGACGGCAACGCCGGCTGCTTGGCGGCGAAGGCTTCCAGCCGCGCCAGCGGCAGGCAGTTGGAAACAATCAGCGGGATAAACAGGCCCAGGACCTTGTACAACTCATGCATCCAGGCGTTCATCGCCAGGTCGACCAGCGTGACCATGGCGGCGACGATGAGGATGAAGACAGGGATGCGCACTTCCTGGGTGATGAACCCGCGGAAGACGGCAACCAGCAGGCTCGACGCCGCCATCACCACGGCCGTGGCCACGCCCATGCCGAAGCCGTTGGTGGCGCTCGTCGTCATCGCCATCGCCGGGCACATTCCCAGCAGCATGCTGAACACGCCGTTGTTGTCCCACAGTCCGTCCTTCACGATGGTTTTGTAGTTGCTGGCCATTTCAGTTCGTCTCCATCAACCTTGCTTTGTTCGCGGCAAAGAAATCAAGGCCACCACGGATCGCACCGACCACCCCTCGTGGCGTGATCGTGGCGCCGGCGAACTGGTCAAACTCGCCGCCATCCTTCTTTACTTTCCAGCGCTCTGGCGGCGGATTGCCGAGAGATAGTCCGGTAAAGCGCAGAATCCAGTCGCCCTTTTTTACCTCGATCTTGTCGCCCAGGCCCGGCGTCTCGCGGTGGGCCAGCACGCGCACACCCAGCAACTTGCCGTCGGCGTCGATGCCCATCATCAGCTTGATATCGCCGGCATAGCCCGTGCCATGGATTTCGTAGGCGACGCCGGTCACCTTGCCATTCGAACGGGCGCGATATACCGTGATTTCTCTGGCGGCAGCGTCTTTGATCATGAAGGTGTCGGTCACGAGGTTGTTGTCGTGGATGCCGTCCGGGATCACCTGACTCAAGGAGTTTTGCCGATCCTCAAGGGCACGGGCGGCAATGTCGTCAGCCGTCAGTTGATCGGTGATGGCGAGCACGAGGCCGAAACCGAGACAGAAAGTGCCAAGAATCACGCCATGAATATGGGTTTTGCTCATGATGGCGAGCAATTTGCAGATTGCGTGCCAGCCGTCAAGAAATCGCTGCAACGCTTTGTCTTCGCAGGATTTAAGGGCGAATAACGGCGGCCCGCCAGCGCCGACTTTTGTTGCAAACGCGACAACCCTTCGCCTCCGCATTGTCGTTAATACACCTTTGGTCGCGCCGCCAGCAGTGGCTTGGATATTGCTTTAGACCGACATACAGCCATTCCAGCGGAGCAGAAAATAATGTCGCAAGGTGACCTGCCATTCGATGTCTATCGACAAGCCGTCGACCAGGCCGACATCGGTATTTCGATTACCGATACCGCTGCGAATATTCTCTACTGCAATGCGGCCTTTTCCCGCACCTCCGGTTACGCCAGGGCTGAGGCGCAGGGCCGCAACCAGTCGATGCTGTCGTACAAAACAACGCCCGCGGCGATCTACGCGGAAATGTGGAGCAGCCTCAATCTCGGTATGTCGTGGCATGGGCGCCTGCTCAACCGCCATAAAGATGGCACGCCCTACCTGGCCGAACTCAGCGTTACGCCGGTACAGGCGGCAGATGGCACGGTGCGCCATTTTCTCGGCATGCACCGTGATGTGACGGCCATGCACCAACTTGAACAGCGCGTGCTCAACCAGAAGCAGTTGATCGAGTCGGTGATCGATGCCGCGCCGATGGCCATCGCCCTGCTTGACGATACGGGCAGGGTAGTACTCGACAACCACGCCTACAAGAAACTCGTCACCGATCTGGGGGTAGCCGAACCCGCCGACCTGATGCTGGCGGCACTGGCCAAATCGGCCCTTCCCGGCAAATGCGATGGCGTCGACGTGCGCATCGATCGTGCCGGCGGGCGGTCGCCCCGCTTGTTTTGCTGCACGACGCAGCTGATCGAAATGCGCAACGAAAATGCCGACGATTTCTTCGACCACCCGCGCCAGCCTTCGTTGTTGCTCATCGCCAGCGACTTGACCGCCCTGCATGCGGAACAGGAAAAGGCGCGTACCAGCGCGCTCAAGGCCATGCTGGCCGAGGAAGAGCACGCCGCCACGCTGCACGAGAGCCTTTCGGCCGCGCTCTACCAGATCGAGGAACCGATCAACGTCATTGCCTCGGCCCTGGCGCTTATGCGCAGTCGCGGCGAAAGCTCCGTATCCGCCGTCCTCGAAAGTGCGTTGGCCGGCGCACGCGCGCGCATCGACGAATTGCGCCATCTGCTACCAACACAGCCCCGCGCCGATGAATCCGCCGTCGGTGTCAATCTCAACGAGGTCGTGCGCGATGTGCTCGACATTGCCACGCAGCGCCTGCTGGCCTGCGGCATTACGGTGGACTGGCGGCCGGAACCGGTGCTGCCGACGCTACTCGGTAGCCCGCTGCAATTGCGTAGCGCCGTCAAGACGCTACTCGACAATGCTATTGACGCCATTGCCGAGGCACGCGACAAGCAGCGTCCGCCGCGGCGTGAAATTTGCGTCACGACAGACGCAAAGCAGGGCGTCGTCACCCTGACACTCGACGACAGCGGGCCAGGCATTCCGCCCGAACTACGCCTCAAGGTTTTCGAACCCTTCTTCAGCGCCCACGGCCAGGTGGGCCGCCACCTCGGCACGGGCCTGGCGCGGGCGCAACAGATCATCACCGATCATGGCGGCATCATCGATATTCTCGACGCCCCGCTGGGCGGCTGTCGCATTCGTGTCGAATTACCGGTGGGGCGCGACATGCCATGAATTCTCCCCTCCATCATCATTCCGGTTTGGACCCGGTCGCCGGTGATACGCAGTATTGCGAAAGCCACGAGCTGCACCTGATGCAGTTCGAGGCGCTGTATTCGGTGAGCCAGGTGCTATCGCGCTCGCTCGATTTTCGCGATACCTTGCGCGAAGTGCTGACGATTCTTGACGACGTGGCCGGACTCGCGCGCGGCATGGTCAGCGTGATCGACGCCGACAGTGGCGCGCTGATGGTGCAAGCCGTGCTCGGCCGCGCCAGCGAAGACTTCGCCCCGATTCGCTACCAACCCGGCGAAGGCGTGCTCGGCCTGGTGCTGGAAAAGAATCGCACGGTAACGCTCGCCTCTATCGGCAATGACTCTCGCTTTCTCAATCGGCTCGGCATCTACGATCCGGCCTTGCCCTTCATCGCCGTGCCAATCAAGGTGGCGGGCCGCCTGAAAGGCGTGCTGGCGGTACAACCCGCCGAGCCTGCGGTGGGACCCAATGAGGCCCTGCTCGAAGATCGCGCCCGCTTCGTCGAGATGGTTGCCAATCTGATTGGTAGTAGCGTTGCCCTCGCCCTGCGCGTCGCCGAGGAAAAGAACACGCTGCTCGAAGAGCGCGACCTGTTGCGTCGCACGGTGCGCCACCAGTTCGGCTTCGACAACGTCGTCGGCCGTTCGACCGCAATGCGCCGCGTCTTCGACCAGGTGCGACTCGTCGCCAAGTGGAATACCACCGTGCTGATCCGCGGCGAGACCGGCACCGGCAAGGAACTCATCGCCAATGCCATCCATTACAACTCGCCGCGCGCACGCGGCGCCTACGTCAAGCTCAACTGCGCGGCACTACCTGAAAGCCTGCTGGAATCAGAACTCTTCGGTCACGAAAAGGGCGCGTTTACCGGCGCGGTGGGGGCACGCAAAGGGCGCTTCGAGCAGGCCGACGGCGGCACGTTATTCCTCGACGAGATCGGCGATATTTCGCCGGCCTTCCAGGCCAAGCTGCTGCGGGTCTTGCAGGAAGGCGAGTTCGAGCGTGTCGGCGGCGGCCGCACCATCAAGGTGGATATCCGCATCATTGCCGCCACGCACCGCGATCTGGAGCACGCGGTGGACGCGGGTAATTTCCGCGAAGACCTGTTCTATCGCCTCTCCGTCATGCCGCTCTTCCTGCCGCCGCTACGCGAACGCATCGAGGACATTCCCGACATCGCCCGCCACCTGCTGGCGAAAATCGGCAATGTGCAGGGACGCAAGCTCACCATTCAGGATGGCGCGCTGCGCCGCCTGGCCAGCCACAACTGGCCCGGCAACGTGCGGGAATTGGAAAATTGCCTGGAACGCGCGGCCATCCTCACCGAAGAAGGTGTGATCGATCCCGACCTGATCCGCTTTGTGCAAATGCGGGATCGGCCCGCGGCGCGGATCAGCCTGAAAGTCGGTGCCGGCGGTACGGCACCTGCACCTGACGAGTCCGCCACGGTACAAACGCCGGCGACCGACAGTTCGGCCATACCACTCGACGAGCGCGGTCGCGTCATTGCCGCGCTCGAACAGGCCGGCTGGGTACAAGCACGCGCCGCCCGCCTGCTCGGTATCACCCCACGCCAAATCGCCTATCGCATCCAGACGCTCAACATCGAAGTGAAACAGCTATAACGCCCGCCAGCCCTGAAAAGTCGGCGCTAGCGGTACGGCAGGTTTGTATCAAACGGACTGATTGATGACATTTCCGTGGGCGATGACTGCTATCCGATCCTAAACCGGACGCTTACCAGGATCAGCTATCCGGCGGCACTCGGCCTGAACGGACGGTCGCTTGGGTTGATGCGATATTGGCGAATGATGGCAATGTGGAAATCTTTCGAATTCACACTTCCGGCCAGGAGCAGTACTCTAGGGCGCGTTCGAATTTTCCATCGTTTTGCGCCATTGAGTGGCCGGTTTTCGGTAAGGAACTTGAGACGCGCTTGACTACCCCGCTTACTCCACCACCGCACGCACTAGCATGGCAAATAGTTCTTGCGAGTACTGATACTTCTTTTCCTTGGGCGGAAAGCGTGCGTCGTACGCATCCACTTGGGCGGCGTCAAACTCATACACCTCACTGGTCTGGAATTTCCATTGTCGGCTAGAAGCAAAAAAGCCCTGACGTAATTCCAACACCAGCAGTCCCAAGGGGTACTTGCCATCTAGAGTGCAGACTCCTAGGTCCTTTCCCGTCT
>JAIFMO010000168.1 GCA_020048435.1 Sulfuritalea sp. | reverse complement strand
TGAAGCTTTCTCGCGCATCAACGAGCAGCAGCGCATCGATCCGCAGGTCGACCTGTTCGAGCTAGAGCGTGGCGCCTTTGCGATGACGCATAACGAGCTTGCCGCCGCGCTGATGCATGACTGGGGGCTGCCCAAGACTTTCAGCGAACCCGTCTATCATTTCGAGCAGCCTGAACTCGGTGGCTTTGTCGAAGGCTCGCGGCCCCATATGTTGGCGTGGTCGCTGCAGTTGGCGAATTACATCGCCGACATGTGTCTGGCGGAAGAGGGCGAACGGCGCGCGATGCGTTCGCGGCTGATGCTGCTGGGCAGCAAGCTGTCGCTGGATATCGAGGTGCTCAACCCGCTGTGCGACAAGGTGGCCGCGGAGTGGGCCGCATGGGGGCGGTTGCTCGACATTCAGTCCGCCGAGTTGCCACCCTTCGAGGAGTTGGTGCTGCCGCCCAAGGCGCCCACGCGGAGCGACCCTACCCGTCAAGCCTTGCTGGGCGCGGGCGCCATGCGGGTCATGGTGGTCGACGACGACGCGGCAATGCGCGCGCTGGTCGGCAAATTGCTGCGGAATCTCGGTCATGAAGTAGTCGAGGCCGCCAATGGCCGCCAGGCTTTCGAGATGGCGCTCGACGTGCGGCCGCATATTATGGTCGTCGACTGGATGATGCCCGAAATGGACGGCATCGAGATGACGCGGGCGCTGCGCGAGACCAAACTGGGACGCGGCATCTACATCCTGCTGCTGACCAGTTTCGAAGAGGACGAGCGGCTGGTACAGGCCTTCGAGGCGGGCGTCGACGATTTCATCGGCAAGCCGCTCAATCCGCGCGTGCTGGCGGCCCGCCTGCATGGTGGGCAGCGGGTGGTGCAACTACAACAGGAAATCGAGCGCGACCGCGAGGAAATCCGCCGCTTCGCCGCCGAACTGGCGGTGAGCAATCGCCGCCTGCAGGAAGCCGCGCTGACCGATCCGCTGACACTGCTGCCCAACCGCCGCTTTGCAGTCGATCGCTTCCAGCAGGAATGGGCCGCCGCCGCGCGCAACGGGCGGCCGCTGGCCTGCCTGGTGATCGATGTCGATGAGTTCAAGAAGGTTAACGACACGCACGGGCACGATGTCGGCGACCTGGTGTTGCAGGGCACGGTGGCCGCGCTTAAAAAAGGGCTGCGCACCCAAGACACGCTGGCGCGCATGGGTGGCGACGAATTCATGGCGATCTGCCCCGACACCACCCTGGCCGCGGCTCTGGCGTGCGGCGAACGCTTGCGGCAAATGGTCGCGAACACCCGGGTTGACGCTGGCGGGGTTGCGCTCCAATGCAGCATCAGCGTGGGCGTTGCCGTGCGCGTGCCCGAAATGACCACAACTGATGATCTGATCAAGCGGGCGGATCAGGGTGTTTATCTCGCCAAGGCCGCTGGCCGCAATCATGTAAGCACGATTCAGGTCGAATAATAGACCGTAAATCCCTTTTAAATCATATTGTTACGGTATTTATGTAATGTTTATTCTTACATAAAGACTTAAACCATTACCTACAATATAAAGGCTATCTTGTTGATTTTCTGAATGCTATTGCTCGTGGAAAATGGCTACACCTGCCAAAGGTCGTAGGGATTCCGTGTTGCGGAGTGCCGGCCGAGGGGGCAAACCAAGGAGCGCATGATGAAATCGACCGACACCTACAACGACATAAAGGAAGTCAATCTTGCCTACCTGATGCTGGCTCAGAGCATGGTTCGCGGCGATCGTGCCGGCGCCATCTTCAAGCTGGGCATCGGGGAAGAGATTGCCGACATCCTCGACCGCCTGACCCCGGGCCAGATCCTGAAAATGGCTGGCTCCGACATGCTGCTGTGCAACTTCCGCTTTGACGACGGGTTGCTGCTCAACCTGCTCGCCAATCACGAGCGCGAGCGCGGCGTCGGGCACATCCATGCCGCAATTCTCGCCGCCGGCAAGCCGGTCGAGGCGGTCGCTTGATTACCGGGGGCCGCGTGCGCAACAAGTCCGTGATCCTGGAGGCGAGGGACATCCGTCTGGCCGTCGAACTCGTCGAACTCGGCGCCCGCCTGCAAATGCTGGAGGCGGAAACCAACATGTCGCGCGAGCGGCTGCTCAAGCTCTATAAAGAGGTGCGGGGTGTTTCGCCGCCCAAGGGCATGTTGCCGTTCTCGACCGACTGGTTCATGACCTGGCAGCCGAATATCCATGCCTCGCTGTTCATGGCCTACTATCGCTTTCTTGCCCGCAACACCAAGCTGCGCGGGCTGGAACAGATCATCAAGGCCTATCGGATGTATCTGGAACAGGTCAAGCGCGGCAACATGGAAATCGTGCTGTCGCTGACGCGCGCCTGGACGATGGTGCGATTCTTCGATGCCAGCATGTTGCAAATGGCCACTTGCCATGAGTGCGGCGGCGAATTCATCGCCCATGCCTACGATCCCACCAAGGGCTATGTGTGCGGTCTTTGCCACATGCCGGCGCGCGCCGGCAAGACGCGTCGCGCCGCAGCCGAGGCTGTTGCCGCCTAATCCAGGATTTCGCTCCCCTGGGATTGGCCGCAAGCGGGCCCGCGCCGGAGACGGATTTCGATCCGCGATCCGGCGCGGGCCTGTTTTTTCATGAGCCGCCGCGGTGGATTTGCCGCTATGATTGCGCACTTGTTCGTCGCGGCCCGGGAGAGGGTGCCGCGTTTCATGCGGCATGGATCGTAAAACAAGAGGTTGTCGATGTTCATCATCATCGGTTACGTGATCGTTCTGGCTGCGGCGCTGGGCACCTACGCGGTGCACGGCAGTCTCGGCGCTCTGTGGGTTCCGCTGGAATACATCGCCATCATCGGCCTGACCATCGGTTATGTGGTGGCATCCAACGGACCCCGCGCGCTGAAAGCGGTGATCGCCGCGATTCCCGCCGCGTTGAAGGGCTCGCCCTACAACAAGGCGCTTTACATGGATCTGCTGGCCATGCTCTACGAGATCCTGTCCAAGGTGCGCAAAGAGGGACTGATGTCGATCGAGGGCGACGTCGAGAACCCCGAATCCAGCCCGATCTTCTCGAAGTACGCCAGCGTCTCCCATGACCACCATGTCATGGAATTCATCTGCGATTACCTGCGCATGATGGTGGGCGGCAACCTCAATGCCTTCGAAATCGAGAACCTGATGGACATCGAAATCGAAACCCATCACGCCGAAGCCCACTTTCCCGCGCACATGATTCAGGCCACGGCGGGCGCCGTGCCGGCAATGGGTATCGTGGTGGCGGTGATGGGCGTGGTCAACGTAATGGGCTCGGTGGGCGAACCGCCCGCCGTGCTGGGCAAGATGATTGGTGGCGCGCTGGTTGGCACCTTCCTGGGTATCCTGGTTTCATACGGCTTCGTCGAGCCGATCGCCAACCAGTTGAACCAGAAGGTCGAGGAGGGCGGCAAGATTTACCAATGCATCAAGGTGGTCCTGCTCGCCAGCATGAATGGCTACGCACCGCAGGTTGCCATTGAATTCGGGCGCAAGGTGCTTTACGCCAGCGACCGTCCGACCTTCATGGAACTGGAAGAAGACGTCAAGAGCCGTAAAGGGAAATAAGCCGTGAGCGACGACACCCAGCAGCCTATCGTCGTAAAGAAAATCAAGAAAGGCGGCGCCGGCGCCCACGGCGGCGCCTGGAAGATCGCCTATGCCGACTTTGTCACGGCGATGATGGCGTTTTTCCTGCTCATGTGGTTGCTCGGTTCCACCAGCAAGGGCGACCTCAAGGGCATCGCCGATCATTTCAACACGCCGCTACTGCTTGCCATGCGTGGCGGATCGGGTTCGGGTGACTCATCCTCTGTCATCCAGGGCGGCGGCAAGGATTTGTCGGCAACCTACGGCCAGGTCAAGCGCGGCGACATCGTCGCGGAGCGGAAGACGATCAATCTGCAAAAACTGAAGCAAGAGTTCGAGAAGATGGAGCGCGCCAAGCTCAAGGACCTCAAGGAAAAGATCGAGGCCATGATCGAGGCCTCGCCCACCCTGCGTCAGTTCAAGAGCCAGATGTTGCTCGACCTCACCACCGAGGGTCTGCGCATCCAGGTGGTCGATGAGAAAAACCGGCCGATGTTCGATTCGGCCAGTTCCGAGCTCAAGCCCTATACCCGAGAAATTTTGCGGGAGATCGGCAAGACCCTCAATGGCGTCGAAAACCGCATCAGCCTGTCGGGGCATACCGACGCCCAGCCCTACGCCGGCGGCGATCGCGGTTTCGGCAACTGGGAACTGTCCACCAATCGCGCCAACGCCTCGCGCCGGGAACTGGTGGCGGGCGGCATGACCGACGCCAAGGTCATGCGGGTGGTGGGTCTTGCCTCCACCGTCCTATATGTGAAGGAAGACCCCTATAATCCGACCAACCGCCGCATCAGCATCGTGGTGCTCAATAAACGCACCGAAGAGGCGATCATGGGCGATGGCAGCGCCAGTCCGGAAGACAGTGCGGAAGCCGGCCCGGAAGGACCGGCGGCGACGGAGACAGTTGCACCTGGCGCGGCGCCTGTCGGCGTGGCGCCCACACACTAGCTAGCGATCCGCGGGAAGTCCGCGGAGAAAGCGAAGGAGGAGCATGTTCGGGAGGGCATTCTGGTTGGGCGCGATGTGGACGCTGCTGGCGGGCGCCCTGTTGTATTTCCTGACGCCACTGGGCGGGGCAGGGTGGTCTGCCATCGTTGCCCTGAGCGTAGTGCCCTTCGGCTGGTATTTGCTTGCCGTCACGGTTGGCCGCCGCCACTGCGACCCCTCTCAAGATGAAGTACTGCGCGCCGAAGAGCGGGAGCTGCTCGGCGAGTTTGCCGGCCTGGCGGACGAATTGGCCGCGCAGGCGGCGGCGCAATTCGCCGCCATCCGCAGCGAAACGCAACGGGTGCAGACCCTGCTGGCCGACGCCATCGCCAAGCTTTCGGACTCCTTCACCGGCATGCATGCCATGACCGCCAGCCAGCACGAATTGGTGCTGTCGGTCACCGGCGCCGAGAGCGGCGACGACAGTGCCGGCCGTTTCACCAGTTTTGTCGCAAACACCTCCGGTGTGATGCAGCGCGTGGTCGATAGCGTGATCACCAACAGCAAACAGGGCATGGAACTGGTCGAACTGACCGAGAGCATCGCCAAGCAAACGCGCGACGTCCAGGCCATCCTCTCCGAGATTGGCGCCATCGCCAAGCAGACCAACCTGCTCGCGCTCAACGCCGCGATCGAGGCTGCCCGTGCCGGCGAGGCGGGCCGCGGCTTTGCCGTGGTGGCCGATGAGGTACGTGACCTGTCGGCCCGCACCACCCAGTTTTCGCAGCAGATCGGCAGCCTGATGAAGAGCATGCAGGGCTCGGTGCACCTGACCGAGCAAGCCATCGAGCGCATGGCCAGCCAGGACATGACCTTCGCGCTTGAATCGAAGCAGCAGGTCGAATCGATCCTGGGCGAACTCGAAGGCCAGAATCGCCTCCGCGTCGAGGCGATCAGCCGGCTCGGTGGCGGCGCCAGCGAGATGGGCGCACAGGTGGGTCAGGCCATCATGGCCCTGCAGTTTCAGGACATGGTTTCGCAACTGATCAACCACATGCTGCGGCGCATCGATGCACTCGATGCCGTTGTCGGCGATCTGTCGAGCCTGGGCGAGGCCCTGCGCGGCGATGCCCGCAGCGGCGACACCGGCGCGGCATTCGCCGATCTGCGCAGTAAGACTAAAGCGATAGGCGAACGCCTGCGATCGCTGACTTCGGATACCATCAACAACCCGGTCGGCCAGAAGGCCATCAGCCAGGGCGACATCGAACTGTTCTAGGAGACCTTTAGCATGGCCAAAACCATTCTCGCGATCGACGATTCCGCTTCCATCCGTCAGATGGTGTCCTTTACGCTCAAAAGTTCGGGCTATGAAGTGACCGAAGCGGTCGATGGCATGGATGGCCTTGAAAAGGCCAAGGCCAAGACCTTCAACCTGATCCTGTCCGACCAGAACATGCCGCGCATGGATGGTCTGACCATGATCAAGAACATCCGGGCCATGCCGCAGTACAAGACAACGCCCATCCTCATGCTGACCACCGAATCGTCCGACGCCATGAAGCAGGCGGGCCGCGCCGCCGGCGCCACCGGCTGGCTGGTCAAGCCTTTCGATCCGCAAAAGCTCATCGAGGTCGTCAAAAAGGTCATCGGCTGATTCCCCCTCGCTTCCCCACTGAGGAGGAAACATGTCTATCGACATGAGCCAGTTCTATCAGGTCTTTTTCGAAGAGACCGGGGAACATCTGGCCACCATGGAAAACCTGCTGCTGGCGCTGGATATCGAAAATCCCGATGCCGAGCAGTTGAACGCCGTCTTTCGCGCGGCGCACTCGATCAAGGGTTCCAGCGGCACCTTCGGCTTCACCAACATGGCCGACGTCACCCACATTCTCGAAAACCTGCTCGACCGCGTGCGCAAGGGCGAACTCGCCCTGCGCAACGACATGATCGACGCCTTCCTTGACGCCGGCGATGTCCTGAAGGGCATGCTGGCCGAGCACAAGGGCGAAGGCGAGGCCGATCCGGCCGCCGCCGCCGCGATTTGCGAGCGCCTGAAGGCCTTGACGAGCGACGCCGCCCCACCGTCCCCGGCTGCGGCAGCCGCTACCGCGCCCACGGTAGCAGTAGCTGCGCCTGCTGAAGCCGCCACTGCCGTACCGCTACCGCCGACTTTTTCGGAATCCGCGTTGCAGGGCGTCGAAGCCTGGTTTGTGATCGATGGCGACGACACCGAGGCCGCGATGGAGCGGCTGCTGCTTGAATTGTCCGACTTTGGCACACCGCGCATTCTCAACCGGCCATCGGCGTCCGGAAAATCGTGGCATGTGGCCGTGGTGGACGCCACCGACATGGAGGGCGTACGCGGCGTGCTCGATTTTCTGGCCCGCAGCGACAGCATCCGTGTCGGCCGCATCGGCGAGGGTGCCGCGCAAGGGGCCGACAACGATGGCGCCTATGGTTTCTTCGATGATGCCGTCGGCGCATCCCCGGTCAGCACCGAAGACTATGGTTTCTTCGAACCGCTGCCAGCGGCTGCCGACGCCAGCCTGGCGTCCGCGGCGGCGGATACTGGCGATGCCGGCTATGGTTTCTTCGACCCGCTGCCGGACGCGGTCGCTCCCCCGGCCACCGCCGATGCCGCCCCCTTGCAGGACGCCGGTGACGGCAGTTACGGTTTCTTCGAAGCGCCGGCGGCGCCCGCCGTAGCTGCCGCCGCGCCAGCAATGGCGGCTACGGCGGGCGCCGAGGGCGAGGGTTACGGCTTCTTTGTCGACCTGCCCAAGCCCGAGCCTGAATCCAGTGCCGCTCCGGTTCCGCCACCGCCAGCCGCCGTTACCAAAGAGGCCGCCGTCCCGGTCACGCCGGCGAATGCAATGGCGCCCGTGGAAGCCGCCAAGCCAGGCGCCGTCGCCAAACCGGCGGCAAAGCCCGTCGCTGCGGCCGCTGAAGCCTCTATTCGCGTCGATGTCGACAAGGTCGATCAACTCATCAATCTCGTCGGCGAACTGGTTATCACCCAAGCCATGCTGGCGCAGTCGGCCGAGCAGGTCGACCCGGTCATATTCGAGCGTCTGCACAGTGGTCTGATCCAGCTCGAACGCAATTCGCGCGACTTGCAGGAAGCGGTGATGTCGATCCGCATGATGCCGATCTCGGTGGTGTTCTCGCGCTTTCCTCGCGTCGTGCGCGATCTGGCCCAGAAGCTGGGCAAGCAGATTGAGCTGAAGACCATAGGCGAAGGCACCGAACTCGACAAGAGCCTGATCGAACGCATCACCGATCCGCTTACCCACCTGGTGCGCAACAGTCTCGACCACGGCATCGAAATGCCCGACGTCCGCGCCGAGAAGGGCAAGCAGCCGCTTGGCACCATCACGCTCAAGGCTTATCACCAGAGCGGCAACATCGTCATCGAAGTGGGCGACGACGGCGCCGGCCTCAACCGCCAGAAGATACTTTCCAAGGCCAAGGAACGCGGCCTGCCGGTGCATGACCAGATGACCGACGGCGAGGTCTGGCTGCTCATCTTCGAGCCGGGTTTCTCCACCGCCGACCAGGTTACCGACGTTTCCGGACGCGGCGTCGGCATGGACGTGGTCAAGCGCAATATCACCGCCATGGGCGGCCGTGTCGAGATCGAATCGATGACCGGCATCGGCACCCGCATGACGGTGCGGCTGCCCCTTACCCTGGCCATCCTCGACGGCATGTCGGTGTCGGTGGGCCGCGAAACCTACATCATCCCGCTGGGCTACGTCATCGAATCGCTGCAAGCCGAGCGCGGCATGATCAAGAGCGTTTCCGGCGTCGAGCGCCTGATCCAGGTGCGCGGCGAATACCTGCCGGTGATCGCGCTGTTCGATGTCTTCGGCATTCCCGGCGCCATCAACCATCTCGACCAGGGCATCATGGTGGTGCTCGATGCCGATGGCGTCAAGGCGGCGCTGTTTGTCGACGCCCTGATCGGCCAGCATCAGGTGGTGATCAAGAGTCTCGAATCCAATTACCGTAAAGTCGCCGGCATTTCCGGCGCCACCATCATGGGCGACGGTCACGTCGCCCTGATCCTCGACGTGACCACGCTGGTGAGCATGGCCAAGAACGCCATGCCCGCCGCGGCATGAATCAGGAGCAAGGAATGAGCACCATGGCCCAACACAACGCACACGCCCACCAGGCCGATGCCGCCGAGGAAGGTGGTTTCTCGCAGGAATATCTGACCTTCACCCTCGGCCCCGAAGAGTACGCCATCGACATTCTCAAGGTGCAGGAAATCCGCGGCTACGAGCCGCCGACCACGATTGCCAACGCCCCCACCTTCCTCAAGGGCGTTATCAATCTGCGCGGCACCATCGTGCCCATCGTCGACCTGCGCATCAAGTTCAACGTCGGCACGATTGAATACACCCCCTTCACCGTGGTGATCATCCTCAATGTCGGCAAACGCGTCGTCGGCATCGTCGTCGATGGCGTTTCCGACGTCACCAGCCTGCGTTCCGACCAGGTTCGCCCCGCGCCGGAATTCGCCGCCACCGTCGACACCCGCTACATCAACGGCCTTGGCACGCTGGGCGAGCGCATGCTGATCGTCGTCGACATCGAGAAGCTGATGCTTTCCGGCGAGATGGCGCTGGTGGATGAGGCGGCGGGAAGCCTGACCCACTAAGGGGCGCATATGAAGTTCTCTTTGCGCGCCAAGCTGTTGCTGATGGTCGCGGTACCGCTGCTGGGCATGCTTTGGGTATCTGGCTGGAACACCGTCGAGAAAATTCAGCTGTCGCGCACGATGGGACGCTTGCAGAGTCTGGTGGTCGTGGCGACCCGCGTCGGGGCGCTGGTGCATGAATTGCAGAAGGAGCGCGGCATGAGTGTCGGTTTCATCGGCAGTCATGGCGCGAATTTCGCCGGCGAACTGCCCGGGCAGCGCGAAGCCAGCGAAAAACGCCGGCTCGATCTGGTCAATGCCCTGACCGGCTCCGGCTTCGATGCCGCCTATTTCGGTGAGCAATTCAGTGGCTCGATCAAGAGCGCGAATCAGCAGTTGGAGGGCTTGGCCGAACAGCGTCGGGCCGTGTCGGCGCAATCGATCGCCGCCGCCGACGTCGGCGGCTACTACACCAAAACCATCGCCAACCTGCTGGCCGTTTCCAGCCAGTTGGCCGCCCTCAGCCCCGACAAGGATATCGCGCGCGAGGCGTCCGCCTATGGCGCATTCTTGCAAGCCAAGGAACGCGCCGGCGTCGAGCGCGCGACCCTGACCAATAGCTTGAGCGCGGGTCGTTTCACGCCGGAACTTTTCGTCAAGTTTGTCCGCAACGCCGCCGAGCAGGACACCTGGTTTGCCACGTTCGCCCAGTATGCGACCGAATCCCAATCCAAATTTTTCGCCGACAAGTTGCGGGGTGCGGCGGTCGATGAAGTCGCGGCGACCAAGCAGACCGCCATCGCCCGCCTGAACGAACCCGCGCTCGGCCTGGACGCCAAACAATGGTTT
>JAIFMO010000205.1 GCA_020048435.1 Sulfuritalea sp. | reverse complement strand
CGGCAGGCCTTGCCGCTCCTCACCGGGTTCAAATTTTCGCTCGGCGTCGAAAGCTGCTTCTTCGTCGCCTTCCTCGATGAATTTCCACAGCTGACGGTTGTCGTCGCGGTAATCGATCACCGTGTTGTCGAAATGGACCTTGGCCAGTTGGTCGCTCTGACGACGGGTTCTGGCGACATAGGAGAGCGCCAGTTCGGCGATTTCCGTGGTGGTGGATTCGCGCCCGGCCATGAGTTCGTGAAAGCGCCGGACGAATTCGAGCAGCACCGGGTCGGCGTAGCCGTGGGCGGGATCGAGCAAGGCGCGCGACAGCATGGCCAGGCGGTGACGCAGGCACGATGTTGTTTCCGGGTCGCAGGCGGATTCGACGGGCCGGGGATGCAGCGCAAGGAAGCTGCGGGCGAGGCCGGGATATTCGCGGATCAATAGCGTCTCGACGCGGCAGTCTTCGAAGAATTCGACGGCCATGCGCTGGAAGGGGCTCCAGTTGTCGGCGATCTGCGGCGTGCTCCAGCGGCGGTGGCCAACCATGTGAGCGAGCACGGCGCGGTAGCGGTCGAGGCCGCATACCGTTCCGCCGGGACCGCTGGCATCATCGAAGACGTCCGGCACGCGCATGCCCAGCGCGTCGTAATAAGGCACGGGCTGGCGCAATTCGTCGAAGGCCGTGGAGTAAGGCACCAACTGGACGTTGTCGCGCCATAAAGCCCGCAGGTAAAGATCAAGCTTGCGTTCGACGTCGGCCAGCAGCGTGCCGTGGCGCTCGCGTTGCAGCACGGCGCGGCTGTCGGCCGACTTGAGGCTGAAATACTCGATCTGCCGTTCCGGGTGGGTGCTGTAATTGCGGATGCCGTAATCGACCCAGTTCTTCAGTCCGGCCATGGCCAACAGGTTGGCGAGGAAGGGCGCCTGGGCGAAGAACTCGGGCAGGCCGGGGCTGGGGAAGGTGGTGTGATGGCCGTGGATGGAGCCGGTGGTGCGCACCATCAGGTCTTGCGCGATGTCGAGATAGAACTGCAACTGTTCCGGCGCGTGCAGGCGGCGGGCCACGGCGGCCAGCGTTTGCAGGAAGGGGGCGATGGCCTTGCCGTTGGGCGATTTCTGCATCGCCCGCGTGAAGCTCAACACCGGTTCGAGTGTCTTGCTGCCAATGGCGGCGGCAACACTGGGCCATTCTTCGAGGAAGGCCAGCATGGGTTCCGGGCCGCGACCGAGCTTGCCGAGGAAACGGGCCGCGTCCAGATAAGCCTTCATCTCCGCGCGGGAGAAGACGGTCAGCGCCTCATAGACACATTCTTCGAAGACGTCAGCCACCGGCTGGAAGCCACAGTCGACTTCGTGCCAATAGGTCTGCACTTGCGGGTGCATCATGGCCCGTTTGCGGGCATCGGTCACAGGACGAATTCCGGTGCTCATGGTGTATGTGCCGTACCGCTAGCGCCGACTTTTTCAGGCAAAGACGGCATCGATGGCGTGATCCAGCGTCGCGCGGATGTCGGCGTCGTCGGTGATGGGCCGCGCCATGGCCATGCGGCATGCGTCCTGCGGGGCGACGCCGCCCTTGATGAGGGTGGCGGCATAGACGATCAGGCGGGTAGAAATGCCTTCGTCGAGGCCGTGACCCTTGAGATTGCGCGCGGTCTGACCGATCTTCACCAGCTTGGCGGCGGTGGCTTCGTCAAGACCGGTTTCCCTGGCGATGATCAGCGTTTCCAGCGCGGCCTCGGGATAGTCGAAGTCGAAGGCGGTGAAGCGTTGTTTGGTGGATTGCTTCAGGTCTTTCATCAGGCTCTGATAGCCCGGGTTATAGGAGATCACCAATTGAAAGTCGGCATGGGCGGCGATCAGTTCGCCTTTCTTGTCGAGCGGCAACGTGCGGCGGTGGTCGGTCAGCGGATGGATCACCACGGTGGTGTCCTGGCGCGCTTCCACGATTTCGTCGAGGTAGCAGATGGCGCCGATGCGCGCGGCGGTGGTCAGCGGGCCATCGAGCCAGCGCGTGCCATTGGCGTCGAGCAGATAGCGGCCGACCAGGTCGGAGGCCGTCATGTCCTCGTTACAGGCTACGGTGATCAGCGGCTTGTTCAACTTCCAGGCCATGTATTCGACGAAGCGCGACTTGCCGCAGCCGGTCGGCCCTTTCACCATCACCGGCAAGCGGGCGGCGTAGGCGGCCTCGTAGAGCGCGACTTCCTTGCCCTGGGCCTGATAGAAGGGTTCTTGGTGAACCTTGTATTGTTCCTTGTCGGTCATGGCAGTTTCCGATAAATAAGCCGATGAAAACAGTCAGGTAAGGTCGTTAAAAAACCCCGCCGAAGCGGGGTTTTTATCAGCGTCCGATTTACTTGTGGACGCCGAGCTTTTCACGCCAGCCCGGGAAGATCTTGTCCGCATCTTTCGGGAAGGATTCGAAGGCGCGGGCAAATTCCTTGTGCTCCTTGGCGAACTGGATCGGGTCGGCGCCCGACTTCCAGCACTCGTAGGACTGGCGCAGGGAAATCGCGCCGGCCGCCGGGCTGTCGATGTGGCCGTAGGAACCACCACCGGAGGTGTTGATGACGTTGCCATGACCGAGGTTCTCGAAGAAGCCGGGCAGACGCAGCGCGTTCATGCCACCGGAGATGATCGGGGTGGTGGGCTTCATGCCATGCCATTCCTGATGATAGTAGGGACCATCGGCGGAGTCACGTTCGATCATGTAAGCGATATTGCGGTCGTCCTTGCCGCCTTCCATCTTGCCGTAGCCCATGGTGCCAACGTGGATGCCTGAAGCACCCTGCAAGCGGGACATCTTGGCCAGAACGAAGGCGGTGTAGCCACGCACAGACGAAGGCGATGTGACCGCACCATGACCGGCACGGTGATAGTGCAGGTATTGGCCAGGGTACTGGCGACGGGCGGTGGTGATCATGCCGGGGCCGCCAACGTAGCCGTCCACCAGGAAGGCAACCTTGTTTGCATCCGGGCCAAAGGTTTCCAGGATGTAATCGGCGCGGGCGAGCATTTCGTAATGGTCGTCGGCGGTGATGTTGGCGGAGAACAGCTTGGCCTGGCCGGTTTCGTCCATGGCGCGCTTCATCGCGTCATAGACCAGCGGGATGACCTTCTTGGTCGGGCAGAAAACCTGGTTGCCCTGGGGTTCGTCGTTCTTGATGAAATCGCCACCGAGCCAGAACTGGTAAGCGGCCTTGGCGAACGGCTCGGGGCGCAGGCCGAGCTTGGGCTTGATGATGGTGCCGGCGATGTAGCCGCCATTGACGCGGGGGCGACCGAGGATGTCCCACAGGTCGGTGATGTCCTTGGCCGGGCCGTCGTACTGGCGCAGCATGGACCAGGGCACATAGAAATCCTGCATCTGCAGGTGCTTCACGTCACCCATGCCCTGGTTGTTGCCGATCGCCAGCGTCAGGAACGACACCAGCATGGCGCGGCCGTCGGTCACGTTGCGGTCGAACAGGTCATTCGGGTAAGCGACCTTCATCACGCCATTGGCTTCGTCGATGAAGTAAACCAGCGCATCCACGCCCTTGGTGAAATCGTCCGTAGTGCTGACTTCCACGTTGGTGCCCGTGGATGACTCGGCGGCAATGTGTGCAGCCACTTCCAGGTAGCCGTAGCCAGTGGCGGGCTGCATGTGATAAGCAACGAGTACGTGCTTGTCACCCTTGATCAGGTCTTCTTCCTTGAGGCTCAGGTCGGCATAACGTGCGGATTGATCCATTCGTTTTCTCCTCGTTCTTTTCGTGGTAATGGTGGGTGTTTGTTACGGTGTTTGTTGCAAAGCGGTTGGTGCGTGGGGAAGCATCTTAGTGAGCATGGTCTATAAAGGCCAGTCACGTTTTTTTATCGTCATTATCAATTTTGTTTGATGATTTGTTGCGGTGCTCCGTTAATCTCTTCATGCCAGATTTTCAGCAAATTGACGTCGACCAGCGACTTGCCATGCACGTTGCCGCTGCGTACCTGGAAAGGCCAGCCCGGCTCACCGAGGTCGGACAAGACGGCAAAGGCACCGCTGAAATCATGATCGAGTGTGTACTCGCTTTCGGTCACAACCGTTGGCAGGCCGGCAGCAAGGCTGGCCTTGAGGCCATTGGCGGAATCTTCAAAGGCGAGGCAGGCGGCGGCAGGCAGGCTCAGTTGCGCCAGCACCCAGTCGTAAATGTCCGGCGCGGGTTTCTTCTTCGCCACCGTGTCGCCAGCGCCGACTATTTCGAACAGCGCCATCAGGTTGGCCGGCAGCAACGCCGCCACATTCTCTGGCGTGGTGGTGGTGGCGATGGCCAGTCGCAAGCCGGCGCCGGCGGCCTCGCGCAGCAGTCGCGCCACGCCCGGTTGCAATGGAATGCCACCGGCTTCCAGCAGTTTGACGTAATGGCGCGTCTTGGCGGCGTGCAGCGCCTTGATGCGCTCGTCGGTGTCGGATTGTTGCAGGAAGGCCGGGTCGTGCTGCTCGGCAAAAAAGCGCATGCGCTCCTTGCCACCAGTGACGGCGAGCAGTTCGCCGTAAAGCAATGCATCCCAGTTCCACGCCATGCCGGCTTCGGCAAAGGCAGCGTTGAAGGCAATGCGATGGCCATCTCGCTCGGTGTCGGCCAGCGTGCCGTCGACATCGAAGATCAATGCCTGGAGTGGAATTTGAGGTTTCATGGACGGAAATAATATAGACCAAAAACCATAAGAGGAAGTCAGACTTTTTTATTGAAATGATAAGATAATAAACATCTCGCTACGGATTCATCGGCTTGCCATGAAAAACGTCACCCTCCGTCAACTCAAGGTATTCGAGGCCGTCGCCAGCCATTTGTCTTTTTCTCGGGCGGCGACAGCACTGCACCTGACTCAGCCCGCGGTATCCATGCAGGTGCAGGCGCTCGTCGAACAGGCCGGCGTGCCCCTGTTCGAGCAGATCGGCAAGAAGATATTTCTTACGGCGGCAGGCGAGGAATTGCTGCGTCATGCCCGCCGCATCGCCCAGCAATTGCGCGAAGCGGGCGAAGCGATGGCGGCTATCCGCGGTGTCAAGGGCGGCCGTCTCAACATCGGCGTCGTGTCGACCGCGAAATACATTGCGCCGCGCCTGCTGGTGGCGTTCCGCAAGCGGCATCCCGGGGCCGACCTGCGCCTCGACGTGCAGAACCGCGAGACGGTGGTGCGGCAATTGGCCGACAACGAGATCGACCTCGCGATCATGGGCGTGCCGCCCAAGGATTTCGAAACCATCGCCGAGGTGTTCTCCGATCACCCTCATGTCATTATCGCCGCGCCCGATCACCCGCTGGCGGGCGTCGGCGGCATCGATCCGGCATCGCTGGCGAGCGAGCCATTCCTGATTCGCGAGCCGGGTTCGGGCACGCGCGGCGCCATGGAACGATTCTTCGGCGAGCGCAACGTGCAACTGGTCGCCACCCTTGAACTGGCGAGCAACGAAACCATCAAGCAGGCCGTGATGGCCGGCATGGGCCTGTCCTTCATCTCTGAACATTCAATCGGCCTGGAGCACGCCGTTGGCCGCATCGTCAAGCTCAACGTCACCGGTACACCCGTGATCCGTCACTGGTATGTCGTGCATCGCTCTGAAAAACAGCAACTGCCGATGGCCGCCGCCTTCGTGGCCTTCATTCGCGCCGAAGCGCCGCGACTGCTTGCCGAACAGCCGCCGGGCGGGTGCCCGCCGCCGTCAACCGTCGCCCTGGCCGGCAAGTTTCCCCCATTGCCGGCGTCATGAGCGACCTGTTCACCACCGCGCCCCACGCGCCGCTGGCCGAATTGCTGCGACCGCGGGTGCTTGACGACGTCATCGGGCAAAAGCACCTGATCGGCCCCGGCAAGCCGCTGCGGCTTGCCTTCGAGTCGAAGACGCCGCATTCGATGATCCTCTGGGGGCCGCCGGGCGTTGGCAAGACCACGCTGGCGCGGCTGATGGCCGATTGCTTCGATGCCGAATTCATCGCGCTCTCGGCCGTGTTCGCGGGCGTCAAGGACATCCGCGCGGCGGTGGAACAGGCCGAGCTGACGCTGGCGCAGAGCGGGCGGAGCACCATCCTCTTCGTCGACGAGGTGCACCGCTTCAACAAGGCGCAGCAGGACGCCTTCCTGCCCTACGTCGAAGGCGGACTGCTGACCTTCATCGGCGCCACCACCGAGAATCCCTCGTTCGAGGTCAATTCCGCGCTGCTGTCGCGCGCTGCCGTCTATGTACTGACAAGCCTGTCCGAGGTGGAACTGGACGAACTGTTCGACCGGGCGCGCGAGCGGGCGCAGACGGCGGCACTGGCCGAGCTGGAATTCGATGCCGACGCCAAGGCCCGCCTGATCGGCTATGCCGACGGCGATGCCCGGCGCCTGCTCAATGTGTTGGAACAGGTGCGCACGGCGGCCACCATCGCCGGTTGCCGTGTCGCTACCGCCGACTTTTTGCAGGAGGCACTGGCCGCCGATCTGCGCCGCTTCGACAAGGGCGGCGACGCCTTTTACGACCAGATCTCGGCGTTGCACAAGGCGGTGCGCGGCTCCGATCCCGATGCTGCGCTCTACTGGCTGGTGCGCATGCTTGACGGTGGCGCCGACCCGCTCTACATGGGCCGCCGCATCGTTCGCATGGCCAGTGAGGATATCGGCCTGGCCGACCCGCGCGCGCTGGAGATCGCGCTCAGCGCCTGCGCCACCTACGAGCGGCTCGGCTCGCCCGAGGGCGAACTGGCGCTGGCGGAGGCGACGATATATATGGCCGTGGCACCGAAATCAAACGCCGCCTACGTCGCCTATAATGCCGCCCGCGCCTTCATCCGCAAGGACAAGAGCCGGCCCGTGCCGCAGCATCTGCGCAATGCGCCGACCAAGCTGATGAAGGAACTCGGCTTCGGCCAAGAATACCGTTACGCCCATGACGAACCCGAAGCCTACGCCGCCGGCGAGAATTATTTCCCCGATGACATGCCCAGGGTCGAGTGGTACAAACCAACCCCACGCGGCCTCGAACAGAAAATCCGCGACAAGCTCGCCCACCTGCGTGATCTTGATCGCGCGGCGTTGAAGAAGAAATAGACGACAGGAAACGCCCACATGCTCGATATCCAACTCCTCCGCAACAACCTAGCCCAGGTCGCCGAACGTCTTGCTACGCGCGGCGTAACGCTCGACACCGTCAACTTCGAAGCGCTGGAGGCAGAGCGCAAGAGCTTGCAAACCCGCACGCAGGAACTTCAGGCGAAGCGCAATACTCTGTCGAAGCAGATCGGCATTCTGAAGGGCAAGGGTGAGGATGCCGCGGGCGCGATGGCCGAGGTGGCGGCTCTCAAGGCCGAACTGGAAGCGGCCGAGGTACGCCTGCCGGTGCTGCTGGCCGAAATGGAGGAAATCGTCGCCACCATCCCCAACTTGCCGCACGAAAGCGTGCCGGTCGGCTGCGATGAGACGGCGAACGTCGAGGTGCTGCGCTGGGGTACACCGCGCGTTTTCGATTTCCCTGTCATGGACCACGTCGATATCGGCGCGGGCCTTGGGCTCGATTTTGAAACGGCGGTGAAAATCACCGGTTCGCGCTTCGCCCTGCTCAAGGGCGGCATGGCGCGACTGCACCGCGCGCTGGCCCAATTCATGCTCGACGTGCATACCACCGAGCATGGGTACACCGAGGTCTATACGCCTTATCTGGTCAACGCCGACAGCATGTTCGGCACCGGCCAGCTGCCCAAGTTTGAAGAGGATCTGTTTCAGGTGATCCGCGCCGACGGCAGCAAGCTCTACCTGATTCCCACTGCCGAAGTGCCGGTGACCAACATCGTGCGCGGCGAGATCGTCGATGCCGCCGCGTTGCCGCTGAAATTCGTTTGTCACACGCCCTGTTTCCGCTCGGAAGCCGGCAGCTACGGCAAGGATACGCGCGGCATGATCCGCCAGCACCAGTTCGACAAGGTGGAACTGGTGCAAATGGTGATGCCCGAGAAATCCGGCGAGTCGCACGAGGCGCTGACCGGCCACGCCGAAGCCATCCTGCAAAAGCTGGAACTGCCCTATCGCAAGATCGTGCTATGTAGCGGCGACATGGGATTTTCGGCGGCCAAGACCTACGACCTGGAAGTGTGGCTGCCGGCGCAGAACACCTATCGCGAGATTTCATCGTGCTCGAACTTTGAGGCTTTTCAAGCGCGGCGCATGCAAGCGCGTTTCCGCGGAGACTCCGCGGTTGGCAAGCCCGGCAAGCCAGAACTGCTGCACACCATCAACGGCTCGGGCCTGGCGGTGGGACGCACGCTGGTGGCCGTGCTGGAAAATGGTCAGAACGCCGATGGCAGCGTTACTGTGCCAACGGCGCTGCGGCCCTACATGGGCGGGATCGAAAAGCTCACTTACGCTTGAGCACCTTGGCAGTGTTGGGAAATGTCGGCGTCAGGGTGAATTTCAGCGCGGTTTCGAAGCGCGCCAGCACGTCATAGTAGCCACGAACGTTCTCGACCATGATCACCGCTTCGCCGCCGCGGGCGCGGCCGCTCTTCAGGCGCCGGTAGTACTGGGGCCGCGAGAGCAGTGGCAGCACCTTCTTCATTTCGTACCACGAATTCGGGTCTTGTTTGAGGCTGACGGCAAACTGCCGCGCACCTTTCAAATGGCCCATGCCAATGTTGTAGGCAGCCAGTGCCAGCCAGGTGCGATCAGGTTCAATTACGCTGGGGGGCAGCGCCTCGATCATGCTGGAAAGATAGGCGGAGCCGGCGCGGATGCTCTGTGCCGCATCGAGACGATTGGTAACGTTCATGCTGTCGGCCGTGTCTTCAGTCAGCATCATCATCCCGCGCACGCCCGTCGGCGAAGTGGCCAGGGGATCCCATTGCGACTCCTGGTAAGCCAAGGCGGCCAGCAAGCGCCAATCGATGCCAGTCACCTCTTGGGCGGCGACGAAATCGCGCCGAAACTTGCCAAGAACAGAAACACGGCGTTCCAGAAAGGTGGCGATATCCGCGCTATCGATACGTTTGACGTGACCGAAATAACGATCGGCAATCCTTGCCAGCGTGCCATCTTTACCAATGTGCGCCAGAAATTCGCCGGCCCGTTCGGATAGCGCCGAATCGTTGGCGGAAAAAGCCCAGGCAAAACGAAGTTCTCCCGGCAATTCGTCGACGATGGCTATATCCGGATAGAAATTGGCGGCGACCTGAAAGCTGAGGGTATCGCTGGCGGCCAGTTCGCTACGGCGATCGGCAACCCGTTCGAGCAGTGCGATGTCGTCGATGTCGCCGCGCTCAACTATGAGCGGCCGTTTATCTGCGTTTATGGACTTAAGGTAGGCCGCTTGCGGGGTGCCGGCCACGGTTTCGACCGTGCGACCAGCCAATTCGGTCAGACTGCCCGGGCCAAGTGCATCGGCATGCCGCACCAGAACCGGCTGTGCCGTGCGAATGGGAAGCGAAAAGCGAACACCCTTGGCTGCGGGGTCAATGGGCAGCGATGCGATGAAATGCAGTTTGCCTTCCCGCAGTTGCTGAACGAGCCGCAGTGGATCACGGTCCGTGACGTAGCGAACCTTGAGGCCGAGGGTGGCGGCATATATTTCGGTCAGGTCGTGATTGAAGCCGCCGGCATCCGCACCGTCACCGTCCGGCTGAAACAGCGCCGGCGCTTCACGAACACCCACCACCAGTTCGCCAAGCTTTTCCGGCGAATCGATGCCGCGGCTACAGCCCGAAAGGGCAAGCAGGATTGCGCTACAAACGCAAGAGAGTCGAACGAACCAACGCATACGGGTTAAGTACTGGCGGATCGTGGAGGCAGCATTGTGCCACGAGGTAATTGCTTCGGCGCGGATGGTAATGTGATGGGTCTTGGCACATCAGCAATTCAGCAATAAGGGCATTCCGAGCCCGAATGATCTTTGGTAGAATTCGCCGCCCCGGAGAGGTGGCAGAGTGGTCGAATGTACCTGACTCGAAATCAGGCGTACTGAAAGGTACCGTGGGTTCGAATCCCACCCTCTCCGCCAGCTGACTCGTAAGCCATTGAATAGGCTATAATCCCAGCTAAATACTGGGGGCGA
>JAIFMO010000070.1 GCA_020048435.1 Sulfuritalea sp. | reverse complement strand
GTTGGGCGCGGGACTGGCCCGGCTTACTGGAGAAACTGCCATGAGAGTGATTTCCCTTGTTGTCGCGTTCCTCGCATCTTTGGTGGGAGCGACGGCAAACGCGCAGATGCGCATGCCGATGTTGCCCGGCAGCATGCCCGGCATGGCGCAGATGCGCGCCATCAACATGCAGCGCCACCAGGCGCGCACCCTGCTCTATCGCGAGGCACTGGAAGAATTGCGGCGCAATCCGGCGGCGGCCGACGTGGCCGCATGCACGAACACCACCGCAATAGCCGGTAACTGCCTGCGCAATCCGGCACAACCGGCGGAACAGGGTGTTCCTGCCGCCGCCGCGCCCGAACGCCGCCGCGTCGCCCTGCTGGTTGGCAACAATGCCTACACGCAGCCCATACCGCGACTCGAAACACCGGGCGCCGACGTCAAGAAGATTGGCGGCATCCTGCGCGAACGCTTCGGCTATGAGCCGCGCATCCTTAACAACGCCGGCAAGGCGCAAATCATTGAGGCCTTCAACCGCATCGCCGCCGAGACCCGGCCTGGCGACAGCGTCATCCTGTTCTACGCCGGCCACGGCTATCTGATGGACGATACCGGCATGGGCTTCTGGATTCCGGTCGATGCCTCGGTCAAGACAGCGGCCAACTGGATTTCCAACAGCGACATCGGCAAGCTGCTGCATGCCATCCCCGCGCGGCAGCTGATCCTGGTGTCGGATAGTTGCTTCTCCGGCACGCTGACGAAAGAACAAAAAGTCGGCGCCAGCGGCACGATGGCATCGGACGAAGTGCTGCGGCGGCGCTCCGTGCTGGTGCTGAGTTCAGGCGACGACGAACCCGTGTCCGACGAAGGCAAGGAGGGCCATTCCGTGTTCGCCTGGAATCTGGCGCGCGTGCTCGACGCAGTCGACGGTACCGCGCCCGGTTACGAAGTCTGGCGCAAGGTGCATGGCGGCGTGACGCAGGAGGCTGCGCAAGCGCCACAATACGGCGCCGTCGTCTCGGCGGGTCATACCGAAGGCGGCGAGTATCTGTTCAGTACCCGCTGAAGCGTCGCTGCATGCGGTTGCGAAGATGGCTGCGGCAGGTTCAATCAGCGTGAGTGTTGCAATTTGAGCAGCGGGAGCGTAATTTAAGAAATTCGTAAATTACAGGAGAGCTGTGATGCTCGATACGGTCAAGATGGGCCGCAATGGCACCTTGGTAATTCCGGCGGCCATACGCCGCCGGCTGGGACTCAATGAAGGTGAACTGGTGCTGATCGAGGACGTGGAGGATGGCCTGACCATTCGTCCCGCAGTTGCCGTGGCAGTGGAAATCTATTCGGCACGGCGGCAGGCGGCCTTTCTGCTTGAAAATTCCATTGATGCCAGCGACTATGCCGCTGCGCGCACTGCGGTGCAGGCGCTAGGGATCGACCCCGATAGTATCGAGCATCAACATCCAGACGCATGAGGCGCGCTTTTCTCGACGCCAACGTACTGTTTTCAGCCGCCTGGCACACCAATGCCGGCTTGTTGAAACTGTGGGCGTTGCCAGACTGCGAACTGCTGAGTTCGCGCTACGCCGGCGAGGAAGCCCGCCGCAACTTGCCATTGGCCGAGCAGCGGCAACGCCTCGAACAGTTGATCTTGCAGGTACGCTTTGTCCCGGACATTACCCACGGCGATTTGCCGGATGGCGTTGTTTTGCCGGAAAAAGATCGGCCCATCCTGCTTGCCGCCATCGCGGCCAAGGCCACCCATCTGCTCACCGGTGACCGGCAGTACTTCGGGCCGATTTACGGACAGAGTATCGCCGGCGTTAGCGTAATGCGCCCGGCTGACTTTCTCGCCCTGCGATAACGCCGTGTCGACCTTCGACTTCGATCGCCTCATCGACCGCCGCCATGGCGATTCGCTGAAGTGGAACAAATACGCTGGCCGCGACGTCATTCCGCTGTGGGTGGCCGACATGGACTTTGCTGCGCCGCCGGCCGTGCTGGACGCCCTGCATGCCCGCGTCGACCATGGCGTCTTCGGTTATGGCCAGCCGTGGCCATCGCTGGTGGACGCAGTGCAACAGCACTGTCGACACGAATACGGCTGGGCCATCGAAGCGGACTGGCTCGTCTGGCTGCCGGGGTTGGTGACGGGCTTGCATGTAGCCTGTCGCGCCGTGGGCAACGAAGGCGACGCCGTGTTCACCGCCACGCCGGTCTATCCGCCGTTTCTGGATGCCCCCCACTGGTCGCGCCGCCGTCTCGCTAGCGCCGACTTTTTGCTGACGGCGGGCCGCTGGGCTTGGGATTTCGACGCCGTGGCCGCCGTGCTCCACCGCGAACAACCGAAGCTGTGGCTGCTCTGCCATCCCCATAATCCGCTGGGCCGCGCCTGGAACGAAGACGAACTCGCCCGCATTCTTGCCCTTGCTGAAAAGCACGACCTCGTCGTCTGTTCCGACGAAATTCATTGCGACCTGCTGCTCGAACCGGGTCGCCGCCATGTGCCTTTCGCCAGCCTCTCGCCCGCCGCCGCGAGCCGCAGCATCACGCTGATGGCGCCTTCGAAGACCTTCAACATTCCCGGTCTCGGCTGCGCTTTCGCCATCATTCCGGATGCGCGGCTGCGGCGCGATTTCCGCTCGGCCATGCACGGCATCGTGCCGCATGTGAATACGCTGGGACTGGTCGCCTGCGAGGCGGCCTATCGCGCAGGCGGGCCGTGGCGTACCGCCAGCGCCGACTTTTTGCGCGGCAACGCCCGCCGTGTCGAAGCGGCCGTGGCGGCAATGCCGGGGCTGGCGATGACGCCGGTCGAAGCCACTTATCTGGCCTGGATCGACGCCCGCGAACTGTGCCAGCAATGGGGTACCGACAAGCCGCAGCGCTTCTTCGAGGCGGCCGGCGTGGGCCTGTCGGATGGCGCCGACTTCGGCGTGGCCGGCGAAGCCGACGGCTTTGTGCGCCTCAACTTCGCCTGTCCGCGCGCCACGCTCGATGCCGCGCTGGCGCGGATGCACACCGCCATATTAACGGGCGACACCGCGCGTCAGACGGGTAGCCGCTTGTCCTCGCGCACCATCGCCTCGAATTTTTCGGGTGGCACCGGCGGCGAAAAGTAGTAGCCCTGAATCTCGTCGCAGCCGTGGGCGCCGAGAAATTCGAGTTGCTCGATGGTTTCGACGCCCTCGGCGATCACGCGGTGTTTCAGTCGCTTGGACATGCTGACGATGGCGCTGGCGATGGCGCCGGCGCTTTCGTCATGCGGAATGTCGATGACGAAAGAGCGGTCGATCTTCAGCGTGTCGATGGGAAAGCGCCGCAGGTAGGACAGGCTTGAATAGCCGGTGCCAAAGTCGTCGAGCGAAAGCGTCAGGCCCATGGCGGAAAGTTCCGCCATCATCGCGATCACTTCCTCGCTACTGTTCATCAGCATGCCCTCGGTGATTTCGAGGTCGAGCGCGGTGGGCGGAATGCCATGCCGCGCCAGGGCCGCACCGATACGGGCCGGCAGCTTGGGATTGAATTCACGGGCCGACAGGTTGATGGAGATACACAACGGCGCCAGGCCGCCGTCGCGCCAGCGCCGACTTTGCGCGCAGGCCTCGTTCAGCACCCAGTCGCTGATTTGCAGGATCAGGCCGGTTTCCTCGGCCACGGGGATGAATTCGCCCGGCGACACCATGCCGCGCTCGGGGTGGCGCCAGCGCACCAGTGCCTCGGCGCCGACGATGCGCCCATCGACTATGGCGACTTTCGGCTGGTAAAACAGCAGCAGTTCGTCGCGTTCCAGCGCGTGACGCAAGCCGGCCTCGATCTTCAGCCGCTCGGCGGCCCGCTGGTTCATGTCCTCGGCGTAATAGACGTAGCCTTCGTTTTCTTCCACACCCGGGGTAATGTTTTTGGCGCGGTACATGGCGATGTCGGCTGCAGCCAGCAGGGTTTCGGTCTTGTTGCCGTCGCGGGGAAAAAGGCTGATGCCAATGGCGGCGCCGACCCGCAGTTCGTGGCCGGCGATCTGGAAGGGGGTTTCGAGCGCGGCGAGGATCTTCTGTGCGACCAGACCGGCATGCTCGCTGCGGGCGATGTCGAACAGGCAGATGACGAATTCGTCGCCGCCGATGCGCGCCACCACGTCTTCGCTGCGCAGGGTCACGCTCAACAGCCGGCCGAATTCGACCAGCAACTGGTCGCCGATGGTGTGGCCGAGGGTGTCGTTGATCGGCTTGAAACGGTTGAGGTCGATGAACAGCAGCGCGCCACTCATGTCGTTGCGCCGGCCTACCGCCAGGCCCTGGTCGACCAGTTTGAACAGCAGCGCGCGATTGGCCAGGCCGGTCAGCGGGTCGTGATAGGCGAGGGCATGGATGCGTTCCTCGGTTTGCTTGCGTTCGGTGATGTCGTTGAAGTAGCCAATGATGCCCGCGAGTTCGCCGTCTTCGTCGTGGGTGACCGACAGCAGCAGGCTGGCCCAGAACACCTCACCAGATTTCTTGCGGCGGCGCACTTCCAGCTCGCGGCCGCCGTGTTCGAGAAAGGCGTCGGCGATCTCGCTGAAGTCACGTTCATCCTCGTCGTAGAGAAACAGGATGTTGCGGCCGATGGCTTCCTCAGCGCTGTAGCCGAACAGTTGCTCGGCGCCCCGGTTCCAGCCAGTGATGAAGCCGGCGGTATCCATGGTGATCACCGATTCGCGGATGCGGTCGAGAATCAGCGATTGCCGGCGCAGGTTGCGGTGGGCATCGTGGCAATATTTGGCCAGCACGCGCACAGCGGCGGCATCCAGCACGGCGGGATTGTTCAGCGCGGCATGGCAGAACGCTTCCGCCTCGGTCTTGGCGTGGTTGCCCGGTTCATCATGGCCGCCATGATTTTCGCGGTTATCCCGGCCAACATTATCCACGCGATGCTCTGCCCCGTGCATTGTCCGTGTCACCGCTCAGGCCGCCTGGTGGCTGACCTGTATGGCCCAGTGGCTGGCGCTTGTTAGCGCCTTGGCCCAGGCCACGGGCTCGATGCCGGCGGCGGCGAGCGCCGCGCTCAGTTCCGCCGGCGAGCGCTCGGCGGCCGTGACCACGTCGAGCAGCACGCCGAGGCGTCCTTCACGCCGCAGCAACGCGGCGGTAACGTCTCCGGCAAGATTGAGCGGCGCCACGACATCGGCCAGCGGGCGCGCCAGCATGATGTCGAGCAGCGAAAACATGCCCGTCATGAACGCGGCATCGAGCGCGTCGCCGTGGTTATTCTGGCCGCCGTCCTGAAGCAGCAGGGCTTCCAGCAGCGCGGCGCGCAATGCGGCGCGGGGCAACAGCGGGCTGGCGTCGCCGCCCGCCGGGCCGGCGTAAAGCAGCAACTGCAACCAGCGCTGCAACTGCCGGCGGCCAAGCAGTTGCAGCGCCTGACCAAAACTGTTGATTTTCTGGGTCAGCGCAAAAGCCACCGAATTGACCAGTTTGAGCAACTGGTAGGCGATGTTGGGGTCCTGTTTCAGCGCGGATTCGATGTCGCGACCGGGAGCGTCAAGCGACACCAGCGCCAGCAACCGGATGAGCACGCTGCTGGCCGGCGAGCTGGCTGCCGTGGCGGTGGTGGTGGCGGGGACGGCTTGTAGCGCGTAATTGCCGGAGAACCACTCGAAGCCGGCTTCGTGGCTGCGGACCAGGGCATCGCGCGTATCGACGCCGGTCGCCAGCCGCGGCCCGCCGGACGATGGCCGCTGTGATTGCCATGGTGATCTTGGCTGGCACGACACGGCGGTGCAATCCAGCGCGAAGCCGGATATTTCGGCAGGCAGTTGGGCGCCGTCCGCGGGCAGGCCATCAGCAATCAGGCGGAAGCCATCGGCCTTGAGGCGGGCCAAGGCCGCACTGCCGCTAACACAACTGGCTACGGGCAGTCGCAGGATCGTATCCTGCGCCGGGATGAAGTCGCTCAGATCGGCCGGTGGCATACCGCCGGTGCTGACGACGCAGGGCATGCCGTCAAGGGCATCGTAAAGCCCGAATTCGCAGAAGATGCGGCCCAGCGCTTCGGCATCAGCCACCGGCTCGGTCTGGAGGGAGAGGGCAACCCAGACGTGGCGGGTATTGACCACGGGTTGCAGCGAAATGAGGGGAAAGGATGGGTTCACGGTAGGGTCCCGGCCAGCGAAATGCCATGATCACGCCAATTGCCACGGAATGCAACACCGGCTTCGGTGACGATGATGTCGAGCGGAATGTCGAAAGGGCCGGGCAGGGTGTCGGCCACCCGTGCCAGTTCGAAGCCGATGCCGATGGCCAGGGGCGGGCCGGCGGGCTTGGAGCGGGCGGGCTTGGTGCCGACGGCCAGGGCGGCCAGGGTGCGGTCGAAGAAGCCGCCACCGTAGCCGATGCGGTAGTTGGCGGCATCAAAGACCACCAGCGGGATCAACAGCACGTCGGGGCTTACCTCGGACTGCAACTCGGGGCCGACGATGGGAGTCGGAATACCGTAGCGGTCGGGCGCGAGCGGCGTTGCCGGCGTCCAGGCGCGGAACGCCAGCGGCGCGGTGGGCGCGATCACTACCGGCAGGCAGGCGTTCCAGCCGGCCGCGAGCAAGCGGGTCGCCAGCGGCCGGGCATCGAATTCGCCCTGGTGTGGCCAATAAAACGAAAAAGTCGATGGCGTGACCGCAGGGAATCCCTGTGGGACTAGCGGTACGGCAGTCATGGCGCTGTTTCCCCTGCCGTCGAGCAGCAGGCTTGCCAGCGCGGTCTCGATGGCCGCCGAATGCGCTGCCCGCAGTCCGGCGGGCAAGGCGGCGCGAGCGGCGATCATTCGCCGCCGCAGACCGGCGCGAACAGCAACTCTTTGCGGGATGTGTTCCGGCGAAGGCATTGTGGGTTTGATGTGCTAGATTTAGAGGATGAAACGTAGCGATAAAACAGTCAGTGCCAACGCCACTATAGCCGCTCGGCCGGCGCGTTGCCGTCCGGGTTTTTCACGGTGGGCGCCGTGGTTGTCATGGTCACGCGTGCCGCTGGCGGGGCTGGTCCTCATTGCTTCCGCGGCGTTCGCAACGCCAGCCGAGGAGCATTTCCTGAGCGCCCGCGACGCCTACAAGGCCGGTGAGCGGGTGCGATTGGCGCGGCAGGCCGAGGCGGTGGGCGACCACGAACTGCGCCCCTGGGTGGATTATTGGGTGCTGCGCCTCAAGCTCGACGACGGCGACACAGCGGGCGTACCCGGCTTTCTCGACCGCGAGCGGGGCAGTTACCTGGCCGAAAAGCTGCGCGCCGACTGGCTGCGTTACCTTGGCCGGCGCGGTGAATGGGAACTCGTGCGCAAGGAACTGCCCGCGCTTGCCGCGCCGGAGCAGGACGTGGCCTGTTATGGCCTGCAAGCCCGGCTAGCCAGCGAACGCGATGCCGCGTTGCGGGAGGCACGGCCAATGTGGTTTCTCTCCGTCGACATGCCGGAAGCCTGCGTGCCCCTGATGGACGCGCTGGTGATCGACAAGCGGATCGATGCCGACGACGTCTGGGAGCGCGTCCGCCGCCTGCTGGAAATGAAAAAGCCGCGCGAAGCCCGTGCGGCCGCCCGCTACCTGCCGGATGCGCAGATACCCGATGCCCGCACGCTCGATGCCATCCTCGACAAGCCGGCCGCCTATCTGGCCAAACTGCACGGGGTGGCAAGCGCTACGGTCAAGCCGGCCAAGTCTGCCAAGTCCGCCAAGCCCGCCAAAACGGCCAAGGGCAAGAAGTCTTCACCCGCACCCGCAGGGGGCAGCGAAGGCAGCGAGCACGCGAACGCAAGTTTCGCCACGACGCGCCTGGGGCGCGAGATGGCGCTGTTTGCCGTGCAGCGGCTGGCGCGCAACGATCCGGCGGCGGCAGCGGCGCAGTGGCGCGATATCGAGAAGCACTTCAACGAAGCCGATCGTGGCTATGCCTGGGGCCAGCTGGCGCACCAGGCGGCGACGCGCCATCTGCCCGAGGCGCGCGCTTGGTTCGACCTGGCCGGCACGACGCCTTTGGCCGAAGAACAGTTGGCGTGGAAGGTGCGTGCCGCGCTACGCGCCCAGGATTGGCCACGCGTGCGGCAGGCGGTCGAGCAAATGCCGCCGATCCTGGCCGCCGACCCCAGCTGGGTTTACTGGCGGGCCCGGGCATTGGCGTCGCGCGGACAGGGCGAGGACGCGAAAGCGCTGTTCCAGAAAATCGCGGGCCAGCCTAATTTCTACAGCAATCTGGCGGACGAGGAACTGGGCCGCAGCCTCAACGTGCCGCCGCGCGCGACAGCCACCAGCAGCGACGAGCTGGCGCAGGCGGCAGCTCGGCCGGGGCTGAAGCGCAGCCTGGCGCTGATCCGCCTCGACATGCGACTGGAAGGCGTGCGCGAATGGATCTGGGCCATCCGCGGCATGGATGACCGCCAGTTGCTCGCCGCCGCCGAAGTCGCCCGCCGCAACGATATTCACGACCGCGCCATCAACACGGCCGATCGCACCGTCGCCCAGCACGATTATTCGCTGCGATACCTGGCGCCCTTCCGCGAGCGGGTCGAACCGAAAGCGAAGGAACTGGCGCTCGACGCCGGCTGGGTCTATGGCCTGATGCGGCAGGAAAGCCGCTTCATCATGAACGCGAAATCGACCGTCGGCGCCAAGGGTCTGATGCAGTTGATGCCGGCCACGGCCAAGTGGGTGGCCAAGAAGATCGGCCTCGGCGATTTCCAGCAATCCAGGGTGGCCGAGATGGACACCAACGTCACCCTCGGCACCAACTATCTCAAGATGGTGCTGGTCAGCCTCGACAACCATCCCGTGCTTGCTTCGGCCGCCTACAACGCCGGGCCGGGCCGGGCCAAACGCTGGCGCGCCGAGCAGGCGATCGAGGGTGCCATCTACGCCGAGACCATTCCGTTTACCGAAACGCGCGATTACGTCAAAAAAGTCATGAGCAACGCGGTTTATTACGCGGCGCTGTTCGAAGACAAGCCACAATCACTCAAGCGCCGCCTCGGCGTGATCCAGCCGGCGCGCGCTGGCGAGGTGGGCGGTGAAGCGTTGCCATAAGCACACACTTACCCGCTCGCCCACTTTTTCCAACGAACCCATTCGACACCCTATGAGCATCGACAACATTCTTGTCATCGGCGGCGGCGGTTACGTCGGCAGTCACCTGATCAGCGCCCTCGCACACACTGGCGCTCGCGTTACCGTGCCGACCCGCCGGCGCGAGCGGGCCAAGCACTTGCTGCCCATCCCGACCATCGACGTGATCGAGGCTGATGTGCATGACGACACCACGCTGGCGCGGCTGATGGTCGGCCAGGATGCGGTCATTAACCTGGTTGGTGTCCTCAAGGGCGGCAGCGGCACGACCGACGGCAAGCCGTGGGGCAAGGGGTTTGATCGCGCCCATGTGAGCCTGGCCGGGCGCGTGGCCCGGGCGGCCAGCGCCGCCGGTGTGCAGCGGTTGCTACACATGTCGGCGCTCAAGGCTGGCAGCGACGCTCCCTCGGCCTATCTGCGCTCCAAGGCGGCCGGCGAAGCCGCCGTGCGCGCCGCCTTTCCCGGCGCGACTATTTTCCGGCCGTCGGTGATCTTCGGTCACGGCGATAGTTTCCTTGCCCTGTTCGCCGGTCTCCTTGCCGTCGCGCCCGTGCTGCCCCTGGCCTGTCCCACCGCGCTGTTCCAGCCGGTCTGGGTCGGTGATGTCGTGGCTACCATGGTCACCAGCCTCGCCCACCAGGAAAGCATCGGCCAGAATTACGAATTGTGCGGCCCCAAGGTCTATAAGCTGATCGATCTCGTCGACTACGCCGGCAGGGCCGCCGGCAAACCCGGCAACATCATGCCGCTGGGCAACATGCTCTCCTACCTCATGGCCTGGACGATGGAATGGGTCGGCGGCCCGATGACGCGCGACAACTACCAGTCGATGCAAATCCCCAGCACCTGCGAGCAAGGGGGCGAGCAAGGCGGAAACCGCCTCCTCCCCTTTGGCCGCCGCGCCGCCGCGCTCGAAATCATCGCCCCCACCTACCTGGCCGACGGCCGCTACCGCGCCGGCTTCGACGGCTTCCGCCAAGGGGCGAAACGGTAGCGTGTGTTTCGGCCTGTGGCGTCCGCAGGGGGGTGTCTCGCCTTTGACCCGGTGGGACTGGGCCGTT